>DASRXR010000410.1:0-10987 GCA_035687405.1 Polyangiales bacterium | reverse complement strand
GTCGCTGGATCAGAACCGCACATGACACGCGCACTGGCACGCGCGGCGGTCACCGGCGCAGGCATCATCGGCGTCTTGCAGAGTTCGTTCGCCGGAACCAACTCACTGTTCAATCGCGAGCGCGCGCAGGGGTCCGACCCTTCAAACGCGATCGGGAACCTGTTCGGCGACGACTTCGGATTGAGCGGCGGCAATGGAGGCTTCGGCATGATCGGCACGGGTCGCGGGGGCGGCGGCAACGCAGTAGCGACGATCGGCGTCGGCGGGCTCGGCACGCGCGGCCGTAACGGCGGCAACGGTGATGGCGACGGCTACGGCCTCGGTGAAGGCGTGGGCAGCTATCGGCGGCGCGCGGAGCGGGTTCCCAGAATCCGCCAGGGCGTTCCCGATCTGCACGGTGCGCTCAGCAAAGAGATCATCCGCCGCGAGATCGGCCGGCACATCAATGAGGTGCGCTTCTGCTACGAATCGCAGCTGATCTCTCAGCCCGATTTGCAGCGTCGAGTCGCGATCAAGTTCATCATCTCGCCGACCGGTGCAGTCATGAACGCCGCGGTCGATCAAACCGACGTCGGTAGTCTGAAGGTCGAGTCGTGCATCGCGGCTGCGGTGCGTCGAATGACTTTCCCCGCACCTGAAGGTGGAGGCCTCGTAGTCGTCACGTATCCGTTCCTGCTCTCGCAGACGGGTCAGTGACCATCGCCGGATGACCAGCCGCGGCTCAACCTCGAGCCGCGGCCTCGCGTTAGTTCACGTCCCGCGCTGCAGCCGCTCGCCGAACCTCGACAGCGCCAGGTCACTCAGCTTGCCGAGCAGCGCGAACAACAAGATCGCAGCCATGATCAACTCGGGCCGACTCGTCGTTTGACCATCGACCATCAAGTAGCCGAGACCTCGACTCGCTCCCATCAACTCCGCGGCCACTACGAACATCCACCCGAGGCCGAGCCCACTTCGCAAACCAGTCACGTAGGCGGGCAACGCGGCAGGCAGAAGCACATAGCGCGCGAGTTGCGCGCCGCGATACTGAAACATCTCCGCGACCTCGAGCAGTCGGCGATCGATCGCCTGAATGCCACTCATCAAGTTCAAGTACACGGGGAAGAACACACCGACTGCGATCAACGCAACCTTCGACCCCTCTTGAATGCCGAGCCACAACAAGAACAGCGGCACCCACGCGAGCGAAGGAATGCTGCGAATCGCCTGCAACGTCGGATCGAGCAACGCGTGGGCGACGAGACTTCGACCGGTGACCACACCGAGCACCGTTCCCGCGAGTGCACCGAGCGCGAAGCCGGCGAGCACGCGCAGACACGTGGCTACGACGTGCCCGACCAGCACGCCCTGATGCTGCAACTCGACGACGCTCGCAAACACTGCACTCGGGGCCGGCATCAGATTCGCGCGAAGCACGCCGGTTCGCGCCGCGACCTCCCACGCGATCAGGACGACCGCAGGCAGCACAAACGCGAGCGCACTGCGCGGACCTCGACGCGACGGCGCCGGCGCAACGCTGGGTCGCGCCTCGGCCGCTCCGATCCCGGCTTGCCGCACGCTTTGAGTAGAGCTCGCCACCCTACTTCTGCCGAGCCACGAAGCTCGAGTCGATGAGCGCGGTCGCCACCGCCGGCACGTCGGCCTCGGCCTTGATCACTGCGCTGCGCTTCAGAACGTCACCGGCTGCGAGGATCACGTTCTTTTGCGTGTCGCCGATCGCAGACGACGAGATGTCCGTGCGGCGCAACACCTGCGTCGCCACCGCCGGTTTCAGACCCGCCTCCTTGATCAACGACGCCTCGAGCTCCTTCGGCTCCGCAAGCGCCTGCGCTCGCGCCCGCTCGTACGCCGTGAGAACTTTGTCGACGTAGTTCGGATAACGCGCCGCAAACTCTTCCCGCACGTTGAGTACGCCGTACGTGTTCCACTCGGGCTTGCGAAAGAACAACCGGGTGCCGCCTTCGAGCTCGGACGTCGCCATGAGTGGATCGAGGCCCGCCCACGCATCCACGTCACCGCGCTCGAGCGCAGCTTTTCCATCCGGATGTTGTAACGCGACCAGCTCGACGTCTTTCTCGCTGAGCCCGACGGAATCGAGCGCACGCAGCAAGAACACGAAGGGGTCGGTGCCGCGCGTGACCGCAACCTTCTTGCCTTTGAGATCCGCGACAGTCGAGATGCCACTGTCCGGGCGCGTGACGAGCGCCGTCCACTCCGGCTTCGAGTACACGTAGACCGAGCGAATCGGATTGCCGTTCGCTTTCGCGAGAAGCGCGGCTGCGCCGGCGGTCGAACCGAAGTCGATGCTGCCCGAGCTCAAGAACTCGAGCGCTTTGTTCGAGCCGAGGCTCTTGGTCCACTCGACTTTGATTGCGTCGTCTTGCAGCGCGTCTTCGAGGTAGTGTTTGTCTTTGAGGAGCAGCCCAACCGGATTGTAAGTGGCGTAGTCGAGCCGGATCGCGCTGGGCTTGTCGACCTTGTCGGCGGGTTTGTCTCCCTTGTCACAGCCGAGAAGCGCGAAGATCGATACGACTAAAGCCAAAGACGAGCAAAGTGGTTTCATGTGTCCTCGAGTTGCGGAGCCTGACTGTCAAAAATGCAACGAGCCGCTGCTGCTGTGAGCTGCAGAGCGCCGAGCGAACAAAGCGTCGTAGACCTCGCGTCGAACGGCCGCAAACGCTGCGCTGGTGCGATCACGCGGGCGCGGCAGCGTGATCGGTATCGCGTCAGTGATCGCACCGGGCCGCCCCGTCATCACGATCGCGCGGTCCGCGAGGTACACCGCTTCTTCGATGTCGTGCGTCACGAGAAGCAGCGTCGTCCGCTCGCGATCCCAGATCCGCAAGATCTCGTCTTGCATCTGCATCTTCGTCAGCGCGTCGAGCGCACCAAACGGTTCGTCCAGCAGCAACACGCGCGGCTCGTGTGCGAGCGCACGCGCAAGGGCCGCGCGCTGCGCCATGCCACCGGAAAGCTGGTGAGGATATAGCCGCTCGAACCCAGCGAGGCCGACGAGCGCAATGTGCTTCGAAACGGTCTTTTGCCGCGCATCCGGCGCGAGTGGGCGCACGCCGAATGCCACGTTTTCCTCGACTGTGAGCCAAGGCATCAAGCGGTGCTCTTGAAACAACAAGCCGCGTTCCAGCCCGGGGCCTTGGCCGGTCACGGTTGCGCCGTCTAGCTCCACGGCACCTTCGTGATCGCGTTCGAGGCCGGCCGCGATGCGAAGCAGCGTGCTTTTACCGCAGCCGCTCGTGCCGACGACGGCCACAATTTCACCTGGCGCAATCGAGAGATCGACGCGGGCGAGCGCTGAAACGCCCGCGCCGGGCCCATTCGCAAACGTCTTGGCGACGCCGCGCAGACACAAACCAGTCTGCTCGACAGAGGAGTTCGGCACCGAGATTCCAGGCGGCGCACGAAATGGAGGACGCGCCGGGACCACGCTCAGCAACGCTCATGCCAACGAGCCCGATTAACCTAACGAAGGTGTGAGCCACTCCATAGTCGACTCGGGCGACTGCAGTCAGGCTGCCTCCAGAGCTGGAGGTATCGAATGACGCAGACATCACCGCCGTGGCGAATCATGACGAAGCGAATCGCTCGCTCCTCCGACAGCTCGCGCTAACGTCCTACGAATCGGCCACGCGCTGACTCGTGCACGGAACACCAACGCGCCTCCGCTGTCGAGGTTCGAGCTACCCGCAAAGTAACTCGAGCTGCTGCTGACCTACCTGGCATTTGCACGCCGGTGTCAGCAGCTCGTCCGCGGAACTGTGACGCGCGCCACATCGGGCGCGCTCGTCCCTTGCGTTGGAGTTGGTGATGGGCAACTTGGGCCTCGATCGATTGCATCTCGACACCGAGCGCATCGTGCTCTGGAAAACCAGTCGGCGTCCGACTGCAGCCAATAGCTGCGGCGACGAGGCGCGCGATCCGTTCGTGGGTGAGCGCCTGCACGGCCGCTATCGGCTGCTGCGCCGGATCGGACAGGGTGGTGCAGGTGTCGTGTACCTCGCGGAACATCTGCAACGACGCCGCATGGTCGCAGTCAAGATCATGCTGCCGCAGCTGTGGACTGCGGACGAGGCTGGCTTGCGCTTCTACCGCGAAGCTCAAGTGTCGAGGCTCGTTCGCAATCCGCACATCGTCGACGTGAGCGACATCGGACGCCTCGACGGCGGTCCGCCCTATCTCGTGATGGAATACCTCGAAGGGACCGACGCCGCGCAGCTGGTAGCGGCAGAGGGTGCGGTGTGTGTGCCGCGTGTCGCCGAGATCGGATTGCAGATCTGTTCGGCGCTCGATGCCGTTCACTGTGCTGGCGTCGTACACCGCGATCTCAAGCCAGAGCACGTGTTCTTGATCGCGCGCGGTGACACTTCCGACTTCGTGAAGCTTGTCGATTTCGGCATCTGTAAGCTCACGTCGGGTCGATCGGTCACCGGTGCGGGAATCGCGCTCGGAACGCCGCGTTTCATGGCACCGGAGCAGCTCGAAGCGCGACCAGACGCCGACGCGCGCGTGGACTTGTATGCGTTGGGTGGCATCCTGTTCTTCATGCTTACAGGGCGTTGCCCCTTCGAAGCTAGCTCGTTACCCGAGCTACTGATCCGCGTCTGGAGCGATCCTGCGCCGCGGTTGCGAGACCTGCGCCCGGATGCTCCCGAGTCGCTCAATGGATTAATCGATCGCGCGCTGTCGAAAGATCCAAATGCGCGTCCGACCGTGCGAGAATTTCAAGCAGCACTCGCGCCGTTCGCGCCGAGTCGCAGTGCGAATGCGTAGCGCTGCAACGGAAGTTCCGCGGAGTTGTGACGTTCATCACGCACACCCTTACCGGTTCGACACCAAGGTTAGACATGCTGACAGAATTTTCGATCCTGGCGCTCCCATTCGCGTTGCGCGGGCTTCTGCGTCGCGAAGCTCGTCGCGATGAGCCGGCGGGAATCGCGGCGCCCCCGAGGCGCAGCACACCGCCGAGCTCGCGCGGCCCGAGCGAGCCACCTCCGCGGCCCGAACGCGCGGATTCGGATCGACGCGCTCAGCCGGAGTGGACCGCAGGCATCGGCGCCGATCCGTCGACGCACGAACGCCTCGCGATCGCGAGCATCTACGGCATGCGCTGAAGCCGCGGGTGTTAGACGATCTGCGCGCCAATTCCGAGCATCAGCGAGACGTTGTCCGAGACGTTGTGCAGCTCCGCGAACTTACCGCCTTCGATCCGCACGAAGTCGACCAGCTTCCACACGACGCGGTTTCCGGTCGGCGGCTTGCCACCGAATTCACCCGTGTGAGTGCCCGATGCGGTGACCATGAACGCCACGGAATTCGCTTCACACACGATCTGATCAAGCACGATCTGGACGTCACTCAACCCCTCGTGCACGTAACGGATGCCTGCAGCTACGCCCTGCGGGCCGCTAAAGTCTGGGTGTGTGTGGTCCACGAAGCTCGGTGCGATGATTTCATCGAGCTTCGACGTGTCGCCGGTCGCATACGCCGCAACGTAGCGCTCGACGAGTTTGCGTTGTTCGCTGAGGTTGGCCATCGGTAGAGGACGATACCGCAGTCGTCGCGATGGTTCGACCCCGAGTTACGGGCTGTACTTGCGAATTTGCCGCACGAGGAGACTCGTGACTTGAGACTCGACTCGATCGGTCAGGAAGTGGCCCGCCCCCGGGATCACCTCGAACTGATAGGGCCCTGTCACGTACTGTGCAGTGCCCTCTGCAGCTGCGCGTCCAACCGTCGCGTCCTTATCGCCCCAGATGTATAGCGTCGGGACCGTCAAGGCCGGGATGGTCACCGCCAAACCTTTGTTGCCGCTGCTGGCTGCACGATACCAGTTCAGCGCGGACTCCAGCGCAGCGGGTTCGCGCAACCGATCGAGATACGCGTCGATGTCGGGTTGGGCAACGCCTTGCTCGGAGAACATGCGGCGCAAGCGAGCGGCGTTGTCTTCGAGGAGCCTCGTTGCGGTGTTCGGATCGTTGAAGCCACGGTGATGCTTCGAGCGATCCGACTGCGCAGCGTCACTCTTCAGCGCGGCTACGAACCCGGCCGGATGCGGGCGCGACAACACACTCAAGCTGTGCAGGCGCGTTCCGAACGCAAGCTGCGATTTCGCACGGTCGATCGCGCAGCTGATAAATCCTCGGGCTGGTTTGACCGTGGCAATTTGGATGCGATATTCCGAACCAATTCGTCCAGCTGCAAGAGGGTCACATGACATCGCTCCAGATCGTCGACGTCGAGACTGCCCGTGCCGCGCGTGGCCTGCGATTGGTGATCCTCACGGATGTGCCGAGCCCGTGGTCGCAAGCCGCGAAGGCGATCCTCGAGCTCAAGCAGATTCCCGCGCTACTGGTGCGCAAATCGGCTCGAGATCAGACGGTGCAGGCGTGGACCGGCGTTCCGAATGCCCCCGTCGCGATCTACGACGACGAGCCTCCGCGCTCGGGTTGGGCGGACATTCTGGAGCTGTCGGAGCGATTGCAACCAGACGTGTCGCTCGTTCCGAGTGATGCGGAGCTGCGCGTCGCAATGTATGGCTTGAGTCACGAGCTGCTCGGACCCGGCGGTTTGATTTGGTCGGCCCGACTGTTCACGATCGAGGATTCACTCGCGAGCGAAGGCAAACGAGGCTTCTCGCTGCCGGCCGCGAAGTTTTTGGGCGCGCGTTACGGCTACACACCGGGTTGCGGCCCGGCGGCGAAGGCGCGGGCGATCGCGATCTTGGGTGTGCTGCGCAAGCAGCTGCTGAAGGCGAAGCAAGCCGGGCACGACTACTACCTCGGCAGCACGCCGACGGCGCTCGACATCTATTCTGCCGCGGCGATCAACACGGTCTTGCAACTCCCGGCCGAACAGTGCCCGACGCGTCCAGCCTTTCGAAGTGCATTCGAGTACATGGCAGCAGAGTTGGGGGATGCATTGGCGCCGGAGCTGATCGCGCACCGAGATCGAGTGGTGGCGAGACACTTCGAGTTGCCGCTGCAGCTGTGAGCGGCGTCCGCAGGGCCTCGCGCCATTCAGCGTGTTTCGACTTGTAGGTGCACAGCGTGACGAGTCGGACAGGTCTATCCGTGTCCCGGCGAAGTGGCCGCCAATGGCTGCGTGCGCTCGATGTCGCGCGTCCGTCGCGCTTGCAAAGGCGCCACGCTGGGGCGAACTCGTTTCTTCGCGATACCCAGCGGACCGGCTCGCGCCCCGGAACTAAACGAGTTTTGCCGCCACCCAACCTCGAGTCAGCCGGGCCGGTATGGCACAGCCCTTGATACTGTTGCCTGCATGATGCCGCGCGCAGTTCTACTCGTTGGGCTGATCTTGGTTTGCTCTTGCGCGGACGATGCGCCTCGCAAGAAGGCGTCCTCGGCCGTCTCGATCGCGAGCTGCGTCGCGGATTGCAACGACACGCAAAGTGGCTGCAACGACGACTGCGCCGACGACGCATGCAAAAGCGTTTGCGTCGCAGATGGGGATCGTTGCAGCGCCAACTGCCGCGGCGAGGCGATCGACGGCAGCGTAGATGAGCTTGGAAGCGTCAACACGCCGACCGTGCAAGGCGGCGGAGTCCCGCGCGAGGATGAGTCGCAGCCGTCCGCTGCAGGTTCCAGTGCAGGCAGTGGCGTATACTTCGCGGGCTCCGGCGGCGCAGGGCGCGACTCTGATCTCGCAGGCACGGGTAGCCCGAGCGCCAGTGGCGGTTCGGGCGCAGTCGGCGCGACCGGTGGCGTTGGTGCGACGGGTGGACTCTACGGCGGTGGTGGTAACGGCGGCGTAGGAGCGACCGGCGGACTCGATGATTTCGGCGCAACCGGCGGAGTCGGTGCAACTGGCGGAGTCGGCGCAACTGGCGGCCTCTACACCGGTGGTGGCACGGGCGGCGCCGGCAGCGGCTTCTGAGAGTTTTATTCGGCCGCGACCGCGACGCTGCGCTGCCTACGCCGAATCTTGATGCGCGTTCCACCGATGGGCCACAACGTGACGGCACGCCTCCCGGTCCGCGCCGGTCCGCGCTGCGCGAGCTCGCAATCACACGCAGCGAGGATCGTCGCAAGCACGATCTTCATCTCGTAGAGCGCAAACTGAGCATCGATGCAGCGGCGAATCCCACCGCCGAACGGCAACCAAGACACGGGATCGGTCGCGACACCGAGAAAACGCTCCGGACGAAAGGCTTCGGGTTCCGGATACACGTCTGGATTGCGATGCGCGAGGTAGATGCACGCACCGACGGCCGTGCCTTTCGGCATGTCGAATCCACCGATCGTCATCGGCCGCTGAAGCACGCGACCGACCGCGGGAACGACCGGCCGCAATCGCATGACCTCTTTGATCGTGGCATCGAGGTACGGCAACGACGCGATCTTCTCCGGCGTCGCGTCCACACCACCGGCAGCATCGAGCTCCTCACGCAGCTTTTGGTACACGGGCGGATGCAACAAGATCCGCTCGAAGCCCCACGCGAGCGCAGTTGCAGTCGTCTCGTGGCCGGCTGCGAGCGCAGTGATGAGCTCGTCGCGCAGCTCGCGATCGGTCATCGGCTGACCTTCTTCGTCGCGCGCTTGCATCAGCATCGCGAGCACGTCCGTTTTCGAGTGCGCGTTGGGATCCGTTCGCCGCTGTGAGATCTGACGATATAACAACGCGTCAGTTTGGTTGCGCGCACTCAAGAGCCACTTCCACGGCCGTTTGGTCTCGAGCTCCGGCCGCGTCGACAAATAGATCATCGTCGCAAACGACAACCGGTACTCCGCCGCCGCCAGCATGCGTTTGATCTGTCGCCGCAGGTCGGTCAGTTGCGCGCCTTCGGCTGCGCCGAACACCGTACGCAAAATGATCTGCAACGTGATCTCTTGCGTCGACGGATGCAGCGAGAACGCACGATCCTCCCGCCAACGCGAGATGACCTTACGCGTGAGCTCCGCCATCGTCTCGCCGTAGAGCCGCATGCGTTCCCCGTGAAACGACGGCAAGAGCAACTTGCGATGACGCATGTGCTCCTCGTCGTCGAGCAGCAACACCGAAGAATCGCCCACGAGCGTGCGCAAGATTCGATTGACTTCGCCCGCGTGCATGTCGGACGACTTCGACGCGAAGATCGTTCGGATCGAATCCGGGTCGCTGAACATCGAGATCGAAAACGGCATCAAATCGACGGTAAACGCAGACCCAAAGCGCCGCTGCGCCAGCTTCATGAAAGTGGTAGGGCGGCGGATCCAAAACAGACTCTGAATCGGTGCTGGCAACGGAAACGTCGGAGGCAGGGCCATCCGAAGAGTCTAACGGTCCGCAGCCTCGATCTCCAGGACGACGCGGCGTGCTGACGCGAGCGCACCGTGCATGAAACCGGGGCGCTGGGAGGTATGATCTCCCGCAAAATGCAGCCGCCCTTCGGGTCGCGCCAACGCATCGCCAAACTTCGTGATCTGGCCGGGCTGCCACCACGCGTATGCGCCGCGCTGAAACGGGTCGGTGTCCCAGCACTTGCTCTCCATACCGACGACGTGATGCTCGATCCCCGGCTGCAACGCTTTCGCATGGTCCAAGATGCGTGCTTCTCGTTCGTCATCGCTCAAGCGCGCGAGCTCCCTCGCCGCGGCGCGCGTCGCATACACGCCTAAAATCCCGCTCGTTCCCGGCAAACCGTCCGACTCGTCGCGCAGACCTCCGTACGGCAGATCGGACTCGACGCTTCCTGACTCTCCGCGTGCGATCCAAAAGCGTTCATCGGTGGCGAGCCATGCCCGCGTGACGCTTTCCAGCCGAATCTCGCGCAGCGCAGTCGCTTTTTCCTGAGAGAGCCCCGGTACGATCGATAGCTCTCGCACGATCGGGGATGGAATCGCCACCACGACGCGGTCCACGTCGAGCGACGTACGTTCACCGCGACGCGTGAAGCTCACGCGTACTGCACCCCAGCGTTGCTCGATGCGATCGACCACGGCTTCGCGCACGATCTGTGACGTGAGTCGCGATGCGATCGCGTTGGTCAGGCGATCGGTGCCTCCGCGAACTTTAGCTGCGCCGCGACCGAGCGAGGTCTCACGCAAGATGTGAGCCCAGATCTGCACGAGGTAGAGCGCACTCATGCCGGCGGTGGCGTCGTCGCCGACTGCGATCATGTCGTCGATGCTGGCGATGAAGCCGGGCGACGCGCCTCGTTGCCGCAGGTACTCCGAACCGCTCAGCTGGTCGAGCGGCGCGGATGCAGCTGTGAGCGGCACTTCTGGGTCGAGTGTATTCGCAGCCGAAAAATACTTGTCGAGGCAGCCCTCTCGGCCGAGTTTTTCCTCTTCGGCGCTCCAGGCTTGCGCGCGAGGGGGCATTTGATTCTCGTTCCAGACGCTTCGTTTGCCGGAGTAGTAACGCACCTCCGAGAGGGCCGGCGTCCGTGAGCGCCGCTCGACCTCGACGTTGACCTTGTTGAACAACGCGAGAAGATCAGGATCGGCGACGACGTGCGTCGCACCCGCTTCGACGAAGAGGCCATCGCGCCAGGGTGCGCGAATCGTGAGGATGCGGCCGCCGACGCGTGATTTGGCTTCGAGAAGTTTTACGGCGTAGCCGCGTTCGACGAGCTCGAGGGCGATCGCAAGCCCGGCGAGGCCGCCACCGATCACGATCACTGAACGTCGATCGCGCGCGTCGGTGAGCGATGACAATGGCTTCGGGAGACAGCCCGTGGCGAGAGCCGCGGCCGAGGCGCACAGGAATTGTCTGCGACCGCTCGCGATGCCCACACCGAAATACAACCAGATTTTAGATGTAGCCGATAGCACCTTCCACGGCGCCTCAATGGCGCGCGCGCATTGCACCGATGACTACTTGCAACCGGGTGTGCCGATAACTTTGGCGGTACGCAGCCGCGAGCGGCGTCACATCGTCGAAGTGTCGATGGTTGCGAGTGAGGGCTCTGTTCGCTGGCGGCCCGGAGCTGCAGGCTCACAGGTCACCGATTGGATCGCCGTCATCGGGACGC
>DASRXR010000409.1:0-8239 GCA_035687405.1 Polyangiales bacterium | reverse complement strand
GCGTTTCTCACGCTCGTCGTGTTCTTTTACGGAGTGATCACTCCGGTCGGAGTCGCAGCACGGCTCGCCGGACACGATCCGCTATGGATTCGTCCGGCGAGCAGGCGCGACAGTTATTGGCGGCGACGAAGGCCGCGCGATAAGCCAAGTTACTTCAATCAAAGCTGAACGAAGCGAAGCAGCAACGTGCCGCGGTTACGCGGCACGGGCACTAAGAAGCTAAAAGCTGAAGTCAGAAGCGAAGCTAGTTACGAAGCAAGTGCGAAGCGAAGTCAGAAGTAGAAGCTGAAGTTCGAAGCGAAGCTAACATTCAAAGCGAAGCGAAACCGAAGCAAAGTGCGAAGCGAAGCAGAAGTTATTTCAAGTCGAGCGAAGCGTTAGTTCATGGCGAACGACCCAGGCGATCCGTTTCTCGAGCAAGCGCGACGCCGAAGGCCGTTGTTAATTCGTGAGTTCTGGCAGCTACTCCGCGATCACAAGAAGTGGTGGCTGACTCCAGTCGTGATCGCGCTGCTGGTGTTGTGTCTATTCGCTTTACTCAGCACCAGCGCCGCAGCGCCGTTCATCTACACCCTCTTTTGACCGTCTCGTTCCCTCGATCGACAGTCGCGACAGTCGCGCCGGGGGGTGCCACCCAAAGCCAAGAAAAACCGAAGCTAAACCAAGCAGACAAAGCCAATCCCCTGTGAAGCCAAGCTACGTAATTCGAAGTCTTCGAAGTTCTCTAAACGCTCAGACAGTCTTTCGATGTCCGTGCCACACGAGAGCCGACGCGAACGCGATCGCGAGAACACTCGCGACGGGTCCGGGGTCTAAGAGCGGAACGTGACCTGCGAGCTCAGCAGGAGTGCGAGCACCCATGGCCAGCACTGCCGTGATCCACGCACCAACGTCGATACCAAGCATTTCGTTTTCGCCTTGCGGCGCCCTCTGCCAGGGTCCCTAATGCAGCCTTCGTACCAACTAAATTCTTGAATGATTCCGCGGCCCGTTTCGCAGGGTGCGAAGGTTGTACAGGGTGCACAGGCCGCGGTCGTATGGCGGATTGCACAGTCTGTAACGTGTGACGACAACTGCGGGTCTGCAGCGCTAGCCGATACGACCAGCCGCGTGATCCATCGTGAAGTCGCTCACGTGTCAGCGCGCATGTGTGCGCCGATGCACTTCGAGCGCATGGAAGGCGATCACGACGAGCGCGTGATCGATCGATCCGTCGGCGATCGCAGCGGCGATCGCCGCCTCCGTCAGCTGCAAGACCTCGATGTCTTCACCCGGGTCCAGTGCAAGCTCACCTTCGAGCTCGCAGCCCTCGGCCAAGAACGTGTGCAGGTAGTTCCGCTGGAACGCCGGGTTCGGGGCGAACCTTCCGATCGCAGTCCAGCGTTCGGCCACATAGCCGGTTTCCTCTCGCAGCTCGCGCTGTGCAGCGACGAGCGGCGATTCGCCCGGGTCGATCATTCCGCCCGGAATCTCCAGCGTCATTCGCTCCGTTCCGAAGCGAAACTGCCGGATCATCACGCACTCGCCCGCGCGCGTCAGTGGGACGATGTTGACCCAGTCGGGAGCCGCGACGATCGTCGCATTCACTTCCTCGCCCGTTCGCGGCGAAAGGTAGCGCTCGCGCTGAAGCTCGAAGATCTTGAAGTTGCCGACCGTTTCCGCGCCGAGCTTTTTCCAATCGCCGGGCATCGACTCAGTTCAACTTCGCACCGGGCTTGAGCTCTTTCTCGAGCGAGCCACACTCGAGCATCTCGGACCCGAAGTACGGGTTCGCGACTTTGTTTTCAGTCTGCAACCAGCGCGCGCCCTTGCCGTCTTGCGCCATCGGGCAGTGCGCGACTCGCAGATTGTTGGCGAGCGGATTGCCCTCGCGCTTGAGCCACTCGAGCATACCGTCGCTCGCCTTCACGAATGCAGCCCGCGCCGCCGAGATGTCTTTTGCCGAGGCACCGGCCGCAGCGCTCGTCGCGATCTTCTGCTTGAGCGCCGCATCACCGGCGAGCTCCTTCAGATCGGCTGCCGCTTTCAGCTGCCCGAAGGCGGCCTGCGCACCCTTTGCGTCATCGGCAGCGAGCTTCTTCTGCACGCCGAGGTACGCGGCGATCAGCTTCTGCGCCGGCGTCGTGACGGTGGCCGGCGCGGTCACTGGCTGCGCCTCGACTACGGACGCCTTTTCTCCGCCTCCCGAACACGCCGCGAGGACCTGACCTGCCAGCACACATACGACCAGCATTTCGCGCATGGTCACCTCTCTCCAGAACGGTTTCGTGTAGCACGCCGAGCGAGCGAGCGCCGGGCTGCTTCTTGGTGGTGCGGACGCTCCCAGATCATTAGAGTCGCGAACCGAGGCATGTCGCGATGGTGATGATGGAAGTTCTCCGCTCTTCAGTAAACGAGTGGGAGTGCGATCAGATGGGCCACTTGAACGTGCGTCACTACTTCGGGCGCGCAAACGAAGGCCTCGCGCTCTTGCTCGCAGAGCTCGGCCTCGGGCCATCGCGACTTCGGCAAGAAGGTTTGGCGGTGCGGGCGCTGGATCAACACGTCAGGTTTCAGCGCGAGATGCGGCCCGGCACTGCGTACTGTGTGCGCGCCGGCGTCGTATCCGCGACATCGGATGTGCTCCACACGTACCAGGAGATCGACGTCCGACCGCAAGCGGAGCTCTCGGCCACGTTCTTGAGTGACTTGGGTTTGTATCAGGCATCGACTGGCATCCGCCGCCCGTTCCCGGCGCAGCTTGCCGCGCTGTCTGATTCGATTCAGGCGGAGGTCCCGCCGCACGGCGCAGCGCGGGGCATCACGCGCGATCAGCCGCGAGCTCCGATGACACGCACAGAAGCGATCGAACGCGGGCTCGTGGGCGCGTTCCTCGGCCCGGTACGCGCGGAAGAGTGCGACCCGAACGGCTTGATGCGCGAGTCGGGCATGATGGCGAAAGTCGCCGATGGCATGTCGCACTTCTTTCTCGCGTTGCGCGAGCGGCCGCGTGCGGATGGGGTCGGCGGCGCCGCACTCGAATATCGCTTCGTGTTCCGGAAATGGCCTCGACTCGGCGACTTCGTCGAGGTGCGTTCCGGCTTGAAGGGCTTGGGCGCGAAGACTTATCAGATCTGTCACTTCATCTTCGACGTCGAATCGGGCGAATGCCTCGCGAGCTCCGAAGCAGTGACAGTGTCGTTCGATCTCACCACGCGAAAGGCGATGGAGATTCCACCGGACTTTCGCGCGTCGCTAGAGCAACAAGTGATCCCCGGTCTCGCTGTTTAAAATGCAAACGGGGTCTGCTGGCTGCCCTCTGGGCGAACCGCGAGACCCCGTTCGAAGCGTCGTGATATTCGGCGCCAGCGCGTTCAGAACGCGACGGCCGCCAACATCGCGTCGCGCATCTTGTCCTGCGCGCGGTGCTCGATCTGCCGAACGCGTTCGCGCGACAAGCCGAGCTCGCGACCGAGAGACGCCAAACTCGCCGAGCTCTCGGTGAGGTAACGCTCTTCGACGATGCGCCGTTCACGCTGGTTGAGCAGTGAGAGCGCACCGTGTAGGGCGGTGCCGGACGCATGCTGCTCTTCGGCCGCAGCCACCATCGCCTCCGGCGAATCGATGTCGCCGTCTGCGCAGGGCTCTTCCGGGCCGCACGGAACGTCGCGACCAGAGAGCGCTGCTTCCATTTCATCGACGTCGCGAACACCAACGCCGAGGACGGTTGCAACAGTCTCGCGAGTCGGCGCCTCGCCGGTCTCCTGCTGCAGCGCGCGCTGCGTCTTGCGCAGGTTCGCCAGAAGCTTGCGGCCGTGGCGCGACGACGGCGTACGAACGATGCGCCGATTGGCGATCGTAAAGCGCCGCATGTACGCCCGAATCCACCAGGTGGCGTAGGCGGCGAGCCGCACCCCCCTTTCCGCGTCGTAGCGACGCGTCGCTTCGACTAGCCCGAGCAAGCCCTCGCTTACGAGCTCGTCGAGGGGCAGCGAGTAACTCGCAAACTCGTGGGCCATGCTCAGGACGAGGCGAAGGTGCGCACGCACCAGAGCCTCGAACGCAGGCTTCGAACCGAGCTGCGCGAGTCGCGCCAGGCGAACCTCTTCCTCCGCACCGACGAGCGGTGCGTGGCGAGCTGCTCTCAATAAAGCTTTCGTTCCAATCAGTGTCGATTCACGGGTCCGCACGTCGACCTCCTACACCAGGGCTCTTGCGCGCTCTCCTGCCTCCCAAGCACTGGGTATGCCAGTCGTGAATCGCGTGCTTATGCCTCGTAGCGGGGATGCGGAGCCACTTCGCGCACTCTCGCCACGCGCAACAACGCCACCTGGGGTGAGAATGCTCGTCAGGTATCCGGGCCGACTCACTGGCGCACGAAGGGACCTGTGTCGAGTCTGGAATCGCGCGATCGGCACGGTGGTTGCTCCGATTGGAAGTCGAGGAGCTAAAAACCATGACGACCGCAAGCTTCGAAGACCGTGCGAAGCCGTACGTGATCCTTGCTGCGCTCTCGACGGATGAAACCGCCGAGTCCGCACTGTTCGAAGCAGCGCGAGTTGCGGCTGCCAGACCTCAGAGCGATCTGCACGTCGTGTATGTCGCAAACGCAGACGATACGACTGAATCGAGCGACCTAATCTCGCTCGAGCGTGAGCTCGCGCATGCGCCGGCCGCGCTCGACCAGCAGATCCAACGCCTACAAGCGTTCCTGCCTGCGCGTGTGACTGCTCACGTACGAGCAGGTCAACCCTCGCGTTCGATCCTTCAAACCGCAATCGACATCGATGCCGACCTCATCGTGGTCGGTACACATCAGCGCTCGCGACTCGGAGTGATGCTCAACGGTTCTGTCGCAGAACGTGTGCTGCGCGACGCACACTGTCCGGTGCTCGTCGCCGTTCCGAAGAACTACGGTGGTGCGGCGAAGTCGGAGATCATCGAACCGCCCTGCGCCGACTGCATCGTCGTTCGCCAGCAAAGTCACAACCAAACATTCTGGTGTGAACGACACAGCCGATCGTACAATCAGCCGCACGTGTACGAGCCGTCCGAACGGAACCCCTCCGTTTCAGTGATGCCGACGCATTAGGGGCTGTCCTCTAATCGTTTCTCGACGCGCTGATTGCTTCTAGCCGTACGCGCAGACGCACCCGCGTTTGCGCGCGAGATCGCGGGATGGACCGGTTGCGGGAGTGGGAGTGCCTCCTACTTTGCGCCCCCTCTGCCCTTTATTTTTTCAGTCCGCCTCAACTTTTACAGCTGACGTGCGTATTGAAGGGCAGCCGGTACGCAATTGCGGGCCGCAGGGAGGTTCATGTTCAAGCAGTTCGGTTTTTGTCCGTTCGTCCGTTACGTCGCTGCCGCATCCATCTGGGCGGGGACCGCGTACGGGCAAGCTGCACCTGCGGAACCGACTGTTACGGGGACTGCCGCCGTCAGCGGCAACGTCGCCCCGGCGAACGTGGAGTTCGATCGTGGTTTGGCCGCGCTGAACGCGGGCCAATATAAGGATGCAGTCGACTTATTTAATGCCGCTTACTTGGTCGACCACAATCCCGCCGCGTTGATGAACCTCGGAATCGCGTTCACGAACGCCGGCCAGCTCCATAGCGCGGTCGAATCACTCACGCGTTACACCGAGACTGCGAACGAGTACCGCGACGCTGAAACGATCGCGGCAGTGAAGGCCGAGATCGAGCGCATTCGCTCGAGCAACGGCGTCGTCGTCGTGCACGCGACTCCGGCCAACGCAGCGATTCAGCT
The DNA here is from genome assembly GCA_035687405.1 of Polyangiales bacterium. Classification (GTDB taxonomy): domain Bacteria; phylum Myxococcota_A; class Polyangia; order Polyangiales; family JAFGIB01; genus JADGRF01. Next base: position 2,494 of record DASRXR010000409.1, on the reverse strand, counting down.
CGATGGTCAGATGCTCTCACCCGTCAACGGCGAAGTGATCGTCGCTCCGGGGCAGCGCCATTTCGTGATGTGGGCTGAAGGTTTCGTCACCTACGACCAGGTGATGGCAGTGGCTCCCGGCCGTTTCGCACTCGACGTGACGCTCACACCGGTGAGCGCAGCACCCGTCGCATTGGCAGTGGAAGACACGAACGCGAACAAGCCAGACTCGGATGCTGATTCGGCGGATGAGCCGGAGAAGTCGCACGGCTTGAACTGCGTGCTCAACAACGTTTGCTTCGGTCCGGTGTTGTCGTTGATCGGTCCTCCGAACCTCTTCGGTGGCGGTCTCCACTTCCGGCTCGGTAACTACTTCGGTGCCGGCGTCGACTACCAGGCGACCCCGAGCATCTCGTTCGACCCGGTGAAGGTGTCGTCGTCGTTGTTCTCAGTCAACGCTCGCGTGTATCCGTTCGCGAACGCGTTCTTCCTCGGCGGCGGCTTCGGCTACCAGTCGATTCGCGGTGCGCTCTCGAACTCTGATGTCACTGTAGCGGCGAACGCCAGCTTCCCGGCTGCGATGGCGAGCATCGGCTTCATGGGTAAAGACGGCTTCGTGATGGGCATGGACCTCGGCGTGATGTTCCCGCTCGGCTCGAGCAGCGTCCAAATCACGAACATGCAGGTGCACCGCGACTTCCAGGGCATGTCGATCCCGCAGTCCGAGATCGACGACGCACGTGGCGAGGTACAGTCGGAGCTCAAGAAGGTCGTGGACGCGATGCCGGTCTTCTTCCAGCTGAACTTGTTACGTATCGGCTATCTGTTTTGATTCAACTGCGCTCCGAGAGCGCACAGTCTAACGGCCTCGTGTGCTCCAATTCCTTGCACGCGGGGCCGTTGCGTTTTCAGTGTGGGTAGCTTGATGGTTGACGCACTCGCACGAGTTTGCCCAAAGTTGGTGTGACACGTGTATGTTTGCGGCCGGCATGACAAAGCGTTGGCTTCGCGTTCTGGCCACAGTGGGGCTGCTCGCCTGTCTGTCGTCGTGCAAGGTTTACGATCCGGCGATGCTCGAGCCGATGCCCTCCTCGGGGCGCGGCGGTCACGGCGGCGGGACCGCGGGGGAAGCCGGCGACGCATCGACATCGGAACCCTGCGTTCCGAGTGTTCCGAGTGACGAGGTCTGCAACGAGAAAGACGACGACTGCGATGGCACCGTCGACAACGAAGGCCCGGCGGGGCTGGACTGCTCGCGGCGATATCACGCGACGATTCCGTGCAACCACGGTGGGTTGTGTCTGTTCATCCCGTCTCGCGTGACTTGCGATCCGGGCTGGTACCACTGCGACGGACTGCCGGAGACGGGCTGCGAGGCGAACAAGCCTTGCTGCGTGGAGTGCGACGCTGGTAGCGGCGACGACGCGGGCAGCGACGACGGCGGAAGCCTGAACTGAGCCGAGCCCGCTGCAGCCGTGGGCTGCCGCGCTCATCGCCGGTTCGTTATGCCTCGGATTGGCTGCGCGGTGCTGAATAGCGAACTACGCGCGGGCGCACACGAGGAAGAAGGTAAATACAAGCCGCCTACGGACACGAGGGGAACGCGGTTCGTGCCGCAGACGGCTTACATCTCGGTTAATGCGGGGGCGTCGGGCATCCGTTACTCGATGCACGATTTTTTTTCGTTGGACGCAGCGCGCGAGTGAGGGCTCGGATACTGAGAGCTCGAGAGCTTGCACGCGGCACCTTACGAGCTTGCCGAGTGGATGCGACTCGACCCGACGCGAGTGGACTCGACGCGATGCGACTCGACCGACGCGGGTGGACTCGACGCGATGCGACTCAATCCGACACGGGGTGGACTCGACGCGATGCGACTCGACGACGCAACCCCAGGTCGCACTACGTGCTCGCTACTCGAGTACGCCGGTCGCCAACGCGCGACGCAGACGCTCACTCCACGGAGCCTTCGGATAGTGCGCCAAGAACGGACGACCCGCACGACGGGCTTCGTCCACTCGACCCAGCTTCACGAGCGCCAACAAACCCAACTGACGGCGCTCCGCCGAAAACATGCTTCCCGCAAACTCGCGCTCGCCCTGCTCGGACAAACGCAGCGCCCGCTCGGGATCCGATGACAGCACACGCTGTGTGACCGCGAGCATCTGCATCTCGCGCTCGAGCCGTGCCTCGTCGATGACGGGCGGGGCCGGCTTCGCAGCTGCTTCCTTACTGCCCGTGGGCTGCGGCTGCACCGCTTCGGCCGCCTCTTGGGCCGCTTCACGCCGCTGCGCGGCCTTCGATTCCGGCTGCAGAGTTACCCGCGTTTCTTTCGCCGCGCTGCGCGTGCTCGAACCGACGTCGTCCGACTTATTACCGGTCGCGCCGGCCGCGTCGGTCGCATCGTGCTCGCCGCTCACAGCAGCAACGCCGTTCAAATCGCCCTCGTTCGGAACGCGGGTGGGCGCGACCGCCGGCCGCGCACTGCGCGCGCCGTTGTGCGCTGCATTGGCTC
>DASRXR010000408.1:0-8470 GCA_035687405.1 Polyangiales bacterium | reverse complement strand
GAGCACTTCCCCACCGCGAAGTCGCGGCGTCGGGATGTCGCGGAAGCTAACGACGTCAGCGGCTCCATATCGATCGTAAACGGCTGCCTGCATGGAGGCACCGTAGCGCGGCTGGGGCGAGGGCGGGGGGAACGGAATCGTTCCCCCCTGACGACCTGCTCTACATCAGGCCCTTTTGTCCGAAGTCGAACTGCGGTGCCATGTTGCACAGCTTGCAGTCGGTGCCGACGAGGTACGTCTTCGCGTCCGCGTCGGCGTTCAACGTGTACTTGAACCACGCTGCGGACGGTTCGGTCACTCGTTCCGGTTGCGTCATCAGGGTGAGGTGGACGCTCGCGGAACCGGTGCCGGGCACCATGTGGTAGAACGAGTACGCGGACCCGAGCGACGATCCGTTGGTGCCGGACATGTAGCTCGCAACCGTCGGGTTGCCGATGTCGCGGTCGCCCGAGATCGCGAGGAACTGCTTCGACGCCAGCGGTCGCCGTCAATCGTAGTACTCGTGACCGACGTGCGTGATCAGGTCTTCGTTTTTCATCCAGCGCAACATGTTCTTCAACTTCATCAGCTGAATGAACAGATCGTTTTCGGGATAGAGCCCCGGCGCAGTCATCGGGCTCTTGTAATAGAACGACAACCACTCCTGGATGCCGCTCCAACCGGCGCGCTGCGCGAGATCCATCAGGAGCGCCAAGTCCAGCACGAGCGGCGCAGCCAGGATCGAATCGCGGCACAAGAAATCGATCTTGATCTGCATCGGATAGCCGAGCCATCCGAAGATATCGATGTTGTCCCAGCCTTCCTTCTGATCGCCGCGCGGCGGGTAATATTCGATGCGAACCTTGTGGTACATCTGCCCGTACAAGTGCGGATAGAGCTCGGGCTGTAACACCGTCTCGAGCACTCCGAGCTTCGACACTTCTTTCGTCCTGAAGCTGTCGGGATCGTCGAGCACTTCGCCGTCGCGGTTGCCGAGGATGTTCGTCGAGAACCAACCGCGAATGCCGATCATCCGCGACTTCAAACCGGGCGCGAGGATCGTCTTCATCAACGTCTGGCCCGTCTTGAAGTCTTTGCCGCTGATCGGAACGCCGCACTCTTTCGACAGCTCGATCAACGCCGGAATGTCAGTCGTCAGGTTCGGCGCACCGTTCGCATAACCGACGTGTTCTTTGAGCAAGGCGTACGCGTAGACCATCGACGGGCTGATCGCCGGATCGTTCTTTCGCAAGCCCTCTTCGAACTTCTTCACCGTGCTGTGCACTTCGGCCGGCTCGTGATGCACTTCAGTCGAACCGCACCAGACAGCAACACAGCGATCACAGCCGTTGTCTTTCTTGAAGCGACGGATGTCTTCGCGCACCGCTTCCGCCAGCTCGAACTTGTTAGTCTCGCGCTTGACGTTCTCGCCGCGCAGCCGCTTCACGAACTCTGGAAAAAACACCGCAGGCATAGGCTTGACGGCAGACAGCTCTGGCTTGACGAGATCGAGATGCGCCGGAGTCAAGACTTCGGCGTTGCTCGCCGCCGCGAACGCGTCGTCGTGGAACAAGTCCCACCCGCCGAACACGATATCGTCGAGTCCTGCGAGCGGAACAAAGTCGCGAATCAGCGGCTGACGCGCGTCGGTTCGCTTGCCGAGTCGGATATGCCCGAGCTGCGTGAGCGATCCGAAAGGTTGAGCAAGGCCGCGTCGCGCGAGCATCGTGCCCGCGATGAACGTGGTCGCGACTGCGCCCATGCCGGGGATCAACACGCCCAGCTTTCCTTGAGCTGGAGCAATTTGCGTTGGCTTCTTCATCGAACTCGCCTCGGTGGTTGGAGCCGGCGTAAGCGCAAGCATCGCGCCATCAGTGAACCCGCGCAGCCCGCGCGCGGATGTAAACGATCGCCGATCAAATTTCAGAGCTTTGTCGTAGCGCGCGTTGTCCGAAAGTCGTGCACCTGTGGCCCGCTACTTGCTCAACCTAGCAGGCGTATGGCCGGCGACGGCTGCACGCCCTCCATCGCAGCGATGGAGATTCTTTGCCAAGCGAAACGGTGTGCCGTGCAATCACGGTGTGGTCGATTCGCAACGGTGCCGTGACGCAAATGCCACGGTCGAGGGCATGACGATGGAACGAGCGATTATCTTGGCGGCTGGCCGTGGCGAGCGGTTGGTGAATGGAAAACCCTATCCGAAGCCGCTCGAACCCGTGAACGGCGTGCCACTCATTGTTCGAGTGTTGCGCAACCTCGAGCGCGCGGGTGTCGACGAGGTCGCGATCGTCGTCGGTTACATGGGCGACGTTCTGATCAAAGGCCTACAACGGTACGATTTCGACCTAACGCTCAAGTTCTTCTGGAACACGGAGTTCAACAAGCCGAACGGCACGTCGCTGCTGAAGGCGAAGTCGTTCGTGACCGGACCGACGTTTCTGATGATGAGCGATCACATCTGGTCGCCGGACTTGATTCACCGAGTCGCGTCGTACCCGCTTGCGTCGGACGAGGTCGTGCTCGGCGTCGACTTCAAGATCGGTGATTGCGTCGACTTGGATGACGCGACGAAGGTCGAGATCTCAGGCGACCGCGTGGTGAGCATCGGCAAGGAGTTGCCGCGTTACGACTGCCTCGACACCGGCGTGTTCTGTATTACCCCGGCGGTGATCGAAGCGTTGGAGCGGGTCGATGGCCCGAACGGTTGCTCGCTCTCGCAGGGCATGGGTGAGCTTGCGAGCGTGGGCAAGATGCGAGTGGTCGACGTGGAAGACGCGGCCTGGGTGGACGTCGACACGCCGTTGGCGAGGGCGCACGCGGTAGCCCTGTTGAGCAGCTACGGTTCAGCGTTGCGTCCAATGCCGTTCCGAATCACAGCGGTAGATCTGCCAGCGATCCCAGCGGCCGAGTAATCGGCGCGGCTGCTGAACCTACGGCGCCCAATAAAAAGATCTTCGAAAAGTGCATGCGGCGCTAATGCATGCCGGATTTCCGAGGATTTTGCCCCGAGAGCGTGCGCGCCCGGAGGGCCGAGCGAGCCGTACTTCCTGTACGGCGCAGCGAAGGCCCGAGGACGAAAGCCGCTCTCAGGGGAAAAGCCGAAGGAAATCGCCCTTAGATTGCTGGGGGGTTGCGGTTGTGGTACATGGGCGGCCGAAGTTTTGGGATTGTGCCTCGGTGGGCCTCCCGTTTGGGTCCCGCCTTTTTTTGTCTCTTTTGGGTGCGGTTTTACCGGTATTGGCCGGTCGGTTTGGCTCGTCTCAGCGTGCTACGAATGGCAGCGGCGCTTCATCTAAAATTGAACAGCTCCGAACACTTGGCGGATCTCCGTCGAGTGGCCGAACCCGTATGCGCTGCGCATGGCGTCTCCCTCGTCGACGCCCGCTTCACGACCGAGCACGGCTTCGTGCTCAAGGTCCTCATCGAGGTCCCAGGTTCCGATCCGAAAACCGGCGCCGGCGTGACTCTCGAGCACTGCCAAGGCGTGAGCCGCGATCTCTCGACTGCGCTTGACGTAGCGGAGGACATTACCCCAGAAGGTGCTTATCGGCTCGAAGTAGGCTCACCCGGCCTAGATCGCCCACTGTTTTCGCTTTCGGATTTCGCACGCTTCGCAGGGGAAAAGGTGCGGCTTCAGACGCACCATCCCGTAGCTGGGCGTCGACGCTTTTCCGGCACGCTGCTCGGCGTAGACGGAGACGACGTCAAACTCGACCAGGATGGTCAGGTCCTCACTGTGCAGCACACGGAGATCGCCAAAGCGAATCTCGTTTACCGATTTTGATGGGACAGATGCCAACACAAACGACAACGAGTGGGCGCAAAGGGCGCGGTGAGGTGGCCATGCAAGACGGCACGTTATCGCTTCAGCACATCATCGATCAGGTCAGTCGCGAGAAAGGCATCGACGCGAAGATCCTGGTCGAGACTATGGAGCAGGCGATCCTGACCGCCGCCAAGCGCACCTTCGGTCCCAACCGCGAGCTCGAGGCTCGGTACAACGAAGAGATCGGCCAGGTCGATCTGTTCCAGTACATGACCGTCGTGGACGACGTCAGCGACGCCGAGCGCGAGATCTCCGCGACCGACGCGAAGCGCTACGGCCTCGAAGCCGATCTCGGCGAAGAGCTGGGCTTCCAAATCTTCTACTTGAAGGAAGATACGGAGAAAGCTCGGCTGCAGGACAAAGAGTTCGGCGACCTGCTCAAGATCACGCAAGCGCGTCACGGCTTCGGGCGCATCGCCGCACAGACCGCCAAGCAGGTGATCATTCAGCGCGTTCGCGATGCCGAGCGCGAGAACATCTTCAACGAGTACAAGGACCGCCGCGGTGAGATCATCACCGGCGTCGTCCGCCGGTTCGAGCGCGGCAGCAACATCATCGTCGACCTCGGCCGCACTGAAGGCATCTTGCCGCAGAAGTTCCAGACCCCGCGCGAGACCTATCGCCCCGGCGACCGGATCGTGGCGTTCCTCGCCGACATCGATCGCGAAGCCCGCGGCCCGCAGATCATCCTCTCGCGGACCGACGTCGGTTTGCTCGTGAAGCTGTTCGAGATGGAGGTGCCCGAGATTTACGAAGGCATCGTCCGGATCGTCGCCGCCGCGCGCGAGCCGGGTGCCCGCTCGAAGATCGCCGTCAGCAGCCGCGACCCGGATGTCGATCCGGTGGGCGCGTGCGTCGGCATGAAGGGATCGCGCGTCCAAGCCGTCGTGCAAGAGCTGCGTGGCGAGAAGATCGACATCGTCCCGTACGATCGCGACCCCGCGCGCTTCGTGTGCAATGCGATCGCGCCGGCCGACGTGGCCCGCGTGATCATCGACGAGGCAAACAGCGCGATGGAGCTCGTGGTTCCGGACGACAAGCTCTCGCTTGCGATCGGCCGCCGCGGTCAGAACGTCCGCTTGGCATCGCAACTCACCGGCTGGCGCTTGGACGTCATCGGCGAGTCGAAGTTCAAGGTCCTCGAGGAGCAAGCGATCGCAGCGCTCGCGTCGATCGAGAACCTCGACCGCAACCTGGCGCTCACGCTCTACAAGCAGGGCTTCCGCAGCTTGGACGAGGTGGCTGAGGCCGCCGAGGAAGAGCTCGGCGCGATCGAAGGCCTGGGCGGCCCGGCGAACGCCGCGTCGCTCAAGCGCCGCGCCGAAAATGCCATGGAGAAGTTGCGCCTCGGTCGCATCAAGCGCTTCGCGAGTGGCGAAGATTTGCTGGGCGAGCGCGACGAGTTGCTGCTCATCCAGGGCGTCACCCCCCGCATCGCCGATCTTTTGTTGCACGCCGGTTACCGGAATTTGCGCGACCTCACTGCAGAAGAAGACGTCGATCGTCTTGCGATTCGCACCGGACTCGGTAGCAAGCGCGCGCAGATGATCCGCGAGGGCGTAGAGCACTACGCAGTGAACGACGCCGAGCGCATCGCCGATGGGCAGCGCCAGGCACGGGAGCGTCACGACGCAGAACAACAGGCCGCGCACGATGCTCGTGTTGCGGCGGCGGCTGCCCCGGCACCAACTGCACCGACTGAAACCGACGCCGTTGGCGGCGGCGAGGGCGAGGTTCGGAACTAACGCATGATCGAAGCGACCCCAGATACCACGCGCACCTGCGTGGGTTGCCGGCAGCAGGCTGAACGCGGCGCGCTCTTGCGCCTCGTCGCCATGCCGGCGGAGCACGGCGAGCCCGTCACGCTCGTCCCGGACATTCGCAAGCGCGAACCCGGACGCGGCGTGTCGGTACACGCTCGATATCGCTGCCTGGAAGGGGCTGTCACGAGCGGCGCGTTCAAGCGCGCGTTCAGCAGCCCGGTCGCATCCTCTGCGCGCGAGCTAGCGACGAGCGCTCGCAATGGTTACGATCGTCGGGCGCAAGGGCTGATCATCGCAGCTCGGCGCGCGCGAAAACTCGCCGTCGGTACCGAAGCGGTGCGCGATGCGATCACGGAACGTCGCGCACGGCTGCTGCTCGTAGCAGCCGATGCAGAAGGTAGTCGCGAGGAACTCGAACGGGCCATCGAACGGCTGGGTCGAGCGTGCCTCGTCTGGAACACTAAACAGGGGCTCGGGCGATTGTTCAGCCGGCCCACGCTGTCCATCCTGGCGGTCCTCGATATCGGGATCGCGGATGAGTTGCTCAGCGTGGTTCGTGCGGCCGCCGAGCTTGCGGAGGACGCATGATCAAGACCCGCGTGTATGAAGTGGCACGGGAAATGGGACTCGAACACCGAGATCTCATGGCCAAGCTCGCCACGCTTGGGATTCAGGTACGAAATCACATGAGCTCGCTGGAACCGGTAGACATCGAGCGCGTCAAACGCGCTCTAGACAAAGAGAAGCAGCACAACGTCGTCGAGGAGCGCATCCGCCCGACGGTCGTGCGGCGACGTGCGGTCAAGCGAGAGGGTGAACCCGAGGAGGTCGAAGCACGGCCGTCTCAGGTTGCGCCCGCGACACGCGATCGCGGCGAGCGCGAAGCTCCGGTCGAGCGCGAACGGGAGCGGGTTTCGGCGCCAGCGTCGCAAGTCGCTGCGTCTCCCCGCATCGCGAGTATGCCGTCCCAGCAGCGCGAGCGCGATCGCATCGAAGCCAGCCCGGCTTCGGCAGGCGCACCGGCTGCACGTGGCGGCTCGGCGGCAGCAGCCGTCGCGCGCGCTCCACAGGCCCAGCCCGCGTCGCCTCAGCCGGTCACACGGCCTGAGCCGCGCGCGGTCGAAGCCGCCTCCCCGGCGCCGCAGCCCCAGCCTCAGCCAGTCGTGAAGGCGCCGCCACCGCGCCCCGAGCCCGAAGCTCGGCCGGCCGGCGGTGAGCAGGTCATGCGCGAACCGCGCGAGGCTCCTGAGCAGCCTCGGCAGGCCGAGTCCGCGCCGCACGCGCCGCACGCGCCTCCTCCTCGCGCGCCGCATGCCCCCCACCATCCCCCGCGCAAATCCGAACAGACGGTGCAGAGCATGGCACCGCGTCGCGCTGGCGCGCTCTCGGTCGAGCAGCGCCTCGGCATGAGCGACTTGCCGCCGGGCGTCGTCGCGCGCGGCAGCATGGTCGGTAACTCGGCCGCGCCCCTCTCCGCGGCAGCGCGTTCACGCATCATCGCCGAGCACGCCGCGAAGACCGCTCAGCTGCAAGGCGGCGGCCCTGGTGGTGCCCCCGGCACGGCCACGCCTCCACGCCGGCGCGAGCTCGTGCGTTCGGCGCTCGGTCCGACCGGCCGCCAACAGCAGCAACAACGCGGCCGACCCGGTCGCGCGCGCAAGCTCGCCCCGGGCAAGAAAGGCGCGAAGACCGAGATCACGACGCCGAGCGCAGCCAAGCGCGTCATCCGGATCGAGGATGAGATCGGGTTGCAGGTCCTCGCAGCACGCATGTCGCTCAAGGCGACCGACGTGCTCGCGAAGCTCATGGAGCTCGGCATGACGGGCGTCATGATCAACTCCACGCTGGACGCCGAGACTGCGAACATCCTCGCGGCCGAGTTCGGGTTCGAGGTCGAGAACGTCGCGGTCACCGAAGACGATCTCGTCTCGGAAGCGCGCGGTACGTACACGGACGAAGCGAGCGAACGCGTCATGCGTGCGCCGGTCGTCACGGTCATGGGCCACGTCGACCACGGTAAGACGTCGCTGCTCGATCGGATCCGCCGCACGAACGTCGCGGCGCAGGAGTCCGGCGGCATCACCCAGCACATCGGCGCGTACCGCGTCGACACCAGGCGCGGCCCGGTGGTCTTCATCGACACGCCAGGTCACGCCGCGTTTACGTCCATGCGTTCGCGCGGTGCCAACGCGACCGACATCGTGATCCTCGTGGTCGCGGCCGACGACGGCGTCATGCCGCAGACCAAGGAAGCCATCAGCCACGCGAAGGCGGCGAAAGTGCCGATCGTCGTCGCGGTCAACAAGATGGACAAGCCGGATGCGCGCCCGGATGCAGTCATGCGCGATCTCGCGAGCGATGGCCTGCAGTCGGAAGAGTGGGGCGGCGAGACGATCTTCGTCAAAGTCTCCGCGCAGACCGGCGACGGTATCGACGCACTGCTCGATGCAGTCGTGCTCCAAGCCGAAGTGCTCGAGCTCAAGGCAAACCCGAACGTGCCGGCTGAAGGCGTCGTGCTCGAGGCTTACCTCGACAAGGGCCGCGGTCCGGTCGCAAACCTGCTCATTCAGGACGGCACACTCGTAACGGGTGGCTTCGTCGTGGCGGGTGCATCGTTCGGCAAGATCCGCGCGATGACCGACGACAATGGCAAGCCCACCTCGAAGGCGGGCCCGTCCACTCCGGTCGAAGTGCTCGGTTTATCCGAGGTCCCCGAAGCGGGCGACCACTTCAACGTCGTGACCGACATCAAGATCGCGCAGCAGCTCAGCGAACGTCGCCGCAAGTCGACCGGTCGTGTGACTTCGCTGCCGGGTGCGAAGATCGGCCTCGACGCGTTGTTCCAGAAGATGCAGGAAGGCGATCTCCAAGAGCTCAAGCTCGTGGTGAAGGCCGACGTGCA
>DASRXR010000407.1:0-6473 GCA_035687405.1 Polyangiales bacterium | reverse complement strand
ACCTACGACGTCCGTGAACGTGCCGCCACGATCCAGCCAAAACTGCCAGTTCCGATCTTCGTCCCGTTCCTGCGCCGAGCTCGGTTGACTCATGGGCCCACACTCGCTCGGAGTTGGTGCAGCTTGGCCAACAACCGATCGATCTCGCGCTGATCGCGCAAGTAATAGCCCGCAGCCGAACGCCGCGTCTGCCCGATGCGAATGCTCAACAAACGTCCCGGCGGATCCAGCTCGAAGACGTCTTCGTCCGTGATGTCGTCGCCGACGTATAACGGCTCGAGGCCATGGTTTCCCACGACGTACTTCACGCGTGCATTGGAGAGGCGTTCGCGCACGTCCTTGCGGCTGCGTCCCGAGATGACCGCACACGGATACTGCTCACACACTTGCTCGAACAGGGTTTGCGTCTTGGCGCGCATCGACGCGGACTGGCGAGTCGAGACGATCGGCGCGAGCGTTCCATCGAAGTCGAACGCGAGTAGCACTCGCGACCTAGCCAGCTGCGCCAGCAACTCGACGTTCGTACGCGACAAGATGTGCTTCATGCCGACTTGAACCGCCTGAGCACGCTCGACTTGGCGAGCCGTCCCGACATGCGATCGCGCCGGCGAACGTCGGCTGCATCGACCAACATTCGGCCTGCCCAACGGTACACGTTGAACTCCGACACGGTCCGCCGCATCGATCGCATGCGCTCGCGCTGCTCCGCCACCGGCATCCGCAGTGCTGCTGCGAGCGCGTCACTCGCCTCGCGCAAGTCGTACGGGTTCACGATCAGCGCTTCCGTCAAGTCGCGCGCAGCACCGGTGAACTGACTGAGCACGAGCACACCGAGCTCGTCGTCTCGCGCCGCGACGAACTCTTTCGCGACCAGGTTCATGCCATCGTGCAGGCTGCTCACGTAACACAAGTCCGCGGCACGGTAGTAGCGGAACACTGTCGGCGGCTCGTAGTGCGAGCGGAGCAACACGATCGGGCGATAGTCGCCGGTGCTCCACTTTTCGTTCACGCGGGCGGCCAGCGCGTCCACCCGCTCTGCGAGCTCGCGATAGTGGCCGATCTTCGTGCGGCTCGGTGCGGCGAGCTGCGCGAACGTGAATCGACCGCGAAACTCGGGATGCTGCGTCAGCAGCTCGTCGACTGCGGACAATCGTTCTTCGATGCCTTTGGTGTAGTCGAGCCGATCGATCCCGACCCCGAGCAGAATGTCGGGCGCAAGCCCGAGCTCTTGCCTCACTGAGCTGCGGCATTCGTCGCGCCCCGGCAGATCGGCGAGCCAGTGCACCGGCCACTCGATCGAGATCGGGTAGGGCCGAACGAGCGTTCGCTGCGGTGCCTGGATCACCGCATTCGTCTCGCGATCGATCCGGCTCTCCATGTACGCATCGACGGACTCGAGGAAGTGATTGCAGTGCTGCTGCGTGTGAAAGCCAACGATGCTCGAGCCGAGCAGCCCTGCGATCAGCTCTTCTCGCCACGGGCAAATGCCGATGCGCTCCGGGTTTGGCCAGGGGATGTGCCAGAACGTGAGAATCGTCGCCCGCGGCAAACGCTTGCGGATCATCCGCGGCGCGAGCGCGAAGTGATAGTCCTGCACGAGCACGATCGGGTCAGCCGAATCGACCTCGTCACAGACCGCGTCCGCGAACTTCTGATTGCAGTTCACATAGTGCTGCCAGTCCGAGGCACGAAAGACCGGACGCGTATGCGCGACGTGACACAACGGCCACAAGCCTTCGTTCGAGAAGCCGTAGTAGTAGCCGTTCTCCTCTTCTTCCGTGAGCCACACGCGCCGCAACCAATACGACTCTTCGCCAGGCGGGACACGAATGCGACCCTGTGCATCGACCGTGTCGCGATCCGCAGAGCCGCTGCCGTGCGCAACCCACACCCCCGAGCACGCTCGCATCACGGGCTCGAGCGCGGTCACGAGGCCGCTTGCCGGATGTAGAACCTTCACGCCCGTCTCGGTCTTCTCGTGCACGTACGGCTCGCGATTCGCGAGAATGATCACGCGCTCGCCGCGCAAGTGCTTCGTCAATGCGGATCGCAGACGCTGTGGATCCCAACGCCTCGATGCGCTCGTATCGCGTTCGCGCACGCCGACGCTGTCGAGCAACGAGCGCAAATCGCGTAAAAGTGGCTGGAATTCACCTGCGCCATCGCCATCGCCGGCGAGCGCGCGCTCTAGCTCGTTCGTCCAACCGTGCCACGCCAACCGCGCTACGACCAAAGTCACGACCGACGCACCGAGTGCGACGAAGAACAGCGCTGCGAAGACCCACGGAGTACGCGCGTTCGCATCGACGAACACGAATCCGATCGCCGCGAGCGCCGCGAGGCCGAATAGCAACATTACAAAAAAGTAAGCGAGCCGGCGCATCGGCGAACAATCTGGCACACAACGCTTGGATGTCCAACCATCCGACGATGTGTGATTTAGTTCCACCGCTGCTGCCGGTGGGCGGCGCGCCGGAATACTCGTTGCAGCCGTTAGCTGCGGCCGGTGAGCGTGGTCGTCATCGCCCAACTGAGCGCGTCTTGGTAGTAGCGCGGCAGCGTGCGGATCGAATCGACGAGCCCGAGCTTGTTGCTGCCGAATTCTACGGCGAGCCAATCGGCGCGTTCGTACGCGACCACGAGCTCGAGCACGTCACCGAGGCGACTCGGTTTGCCGGTCGGCAACAATGCTTCGGTCAAATCGCCCGGCAATGCGACGTCGCTCAGCAACTCGCGCAAGGGGCGGCCGACTACTGCATCCATGAGGCTGAACAACCCTACGACGAACAGGTCGAGCTCGCGTGCGGCGAAGCCCACGTCCCTCGCGAGTTGCTCGCAGAAGCGCGCGCGTACGAGGCAGGTCGAGAGCAGCTCGGCCGGGCGATCGGAGGACAATTGAGCCATCGCGAGCACAGAAGCCCAGCGCCGGAACGGGCGCTCGCCGAGCAGTGCGAGTCCGTGTTTGATCGAGGTGATCTCGCCGCGGAAGCCGAAGGCGGCGGCTTTGAGGTAGCGCAGCAGTTTTACCGAGAGCGCGACGTCTTGTTTGATCACTTGCTCGAGCCGCCTGAAGTCGAGTGCAGGTCGGTTGATCTCGCTCAGAAACTGCAGGTACACGAGCTTGGAAACCGGGATGTCGTGGCGGCTCAGCACTTCCGGGCGGCAGAAGAAGTAGCCTTGGTAATAGGTGTAACCGAGGTCGAGTGCTTCGCTGAAGTCTTCGATCGTCTCGACTTTTTCAGCGAGCAAGCGCACGGGGCTGTCTGCGTAGCGTTCGGCGATCTCGCGGCGCTTGTCGGGTCCGGCTACGCGGAAGTCGACCTTGATCACGTCGCACAGTGGGATAAATGCGTCGAGCTCGGGTTGGCCGCTGAAGTCGTCGAGTGCGATCGCGTAGCCCGCGTTCTTGGCTGCTTGGCACGCCGCGAGGGTTTCGGGATCGGGGCGGAGGTTTTCGAGCAGTTCGAGCACGAGGCGGCCTGGTGGAAGGAATGCGTAGGTGCCTTCGAGCAGGATGCGTCGCGTGACGTTGACGTACGCGAGTTTGTCGCCGACGAGTGCGTCGAGGCCGAACACGCTGAGTGTTTGGCCGATGATTTCTTTGGATGCGGTGTCGGGGTCGACGCCGGCGGGGAAGAAGTTGCCTGCGCCGGTGCGGAACAGGAGCTCGTAGCCGGCGAGGGTTTTGTCGCGTTCGAAGATCGGCTGTCGCGCCACGAAGAGCTCGATCGGCGCGGAGACGCGTTGGTCGGTTGGGGCTTTCGTCATGAGTGCAGCAGAGCGCCGAGACCGGCGCGTGGCGCGCTTCCGATTCTACGCAGACATGCTCCGAAAGTGTCAGGTGTGCTGGGAGGCGCGCACGTAGGAGGGGTGTGTTGGGGGCTTTGGCGTCGACGCCGGTGGCGACTGGCTCGGCTGGCCACCGCGATATCTCGTGCGAGCGGAAGACCGCGCTCGTGGTTCCGACATCGTGCGGCGCGGCGCAGAGGTCGTGGGCGTGTAGGTGTCTGGCCGGCATCGAAACGCGACGCCGAAGCACGTTCGTGTCCTGTGCGCGCGCCGTTCGTGCGCGCACTCGTGTCGTCAGAAATCTTCGGTTCTTGGGCGGCCGGCTCTGAAGCGCTTTGCATCCGATGGCTTCTGTGCTTCCGTCGCCGGATGCGTTGCTGCTCCACCACTCGAAGCCGCTGATGGCTGCGCCGCCGTTGGACGTGCGCTTCCACTCGCCTCTGCGCTTCGACTTGCTTCGGAGTTTGGCGGCACTTGGCTTGGCGCCGCGGCCGCACGCATCACACTGCCGCTCGCGGCTGCTGGCTTCCTTGGGCGCGCGCTCGGCAATGTGATCGGTCGCTCCGCTACATTCGGCTCGCCGGTTGGACCCGACACTCCATTCGAGTCTGACGTTTTCGCGTCCGACGTGCTCGTCACCGCCGCCGGTGTTGCGCTCGCACGCGCTGGCACTCCGTTGACTGGCACCGCTCCGCTCGGACCCGTGAGACCCGTCTGCACAGCCAGCGGCCCGCGCAGTGGAGTCCCGTGCAAGTTCCACGATGCCGCGGCGTCCGACTTGGCAGTCTGTTCAGCGACACCCGTTACCGCCACACGCTCCTGCGCTGCAGTCGCACCCACACCCGGACGCACCACGGTTGCACTCGCGGGTGCTCCCACCGTCTTCGCGGCTGCATCGTCGTTTGCTGCACCGGACCGCACCTCGCCGGGCTTCACTCCAACCTTCGCGCCGCTCGCAGTCTGCTTCGCTGCCTCGACCGCCGCAGGCGTTGCCGGCTTCGCCGCCGCCTGCACCAGCGGCGCCGCTGCCTCCGCAGGTTTGTCACCGCCGTCAGCTGCAGCTACGGCTTCGTCCGGCACTGGCTGCAACGACCCGTACGCCGTCAACACACCCACCACCGTCACGAACACGCCCGCTGCGACCAACCACCGCAACGCTTCGCGCTTCCTCGGCGCCGCAGGGATCGGCACGTTTGCTTCCATCGGCGTTACGACCGGCGAAGACTCGCGCCCGGCGACCATCAACGATGAGTGCGGCTTTGCTTGCTGCGCCCGCATCACCACCGGCAACACCGCACTCGCCGCAGTCATCTGCGCTTGAAACGCTCCCGGACTCGCAAACGGCTGCAGCTGCTCGATCAACTCCACGAGCGAACTGAATCGCAACTCCCGATCCTTGGCCATCGCCCGCTGAATCACTCGATCGAGCGCATCCGGAATGTCGGGCCGCACCGCACGCGGCGCCGCCGGATGCGTATGCGCCATCTTCGCGACGAGCTGCGGCAGATTCGCGGCCTGGTAGGGCGGCCGCCCCGTCAACGCCTCGTACAACACGACGCCAAACGCGTAGATATCCGTCCGAAGATCGATGTCCTTCACGCCGCACAACTGCTCGTACGACATGTACATCGGCGTTCCGATCGTCGCGCCGGTACGCGTCAACGACATCCCCTCCGCACCGACCAGCTTCGAGATCCCGAAGTCCAACACCTTCGGCACCTTCGACGCACGATCCGACTCGATCGCCAGGAAGATATTGTCCGGCTTGATGTCGCGATGAATCACACCTTGCTTGTGCGCAGCGACGACCCCGCGCATCGCATCGAGCAAGAGGGCGATCAACTCGTGCGCCGGCATCCCGCCCCGCTCGAGCAGAAAACTGAGCGGCTCACCTTCGAGCAACTCCATCACCAGAAAACACGTGTCGCCTTCATGCACGGCGTCATAGACATCGACGACATTCGGATGCCGCACGCGTGCCGACGCCCGCGCCTCACGCAGAAACCGTTCCGCCGCTTCAGGCTGCGCCGCGACTTGCGGATGCATCCACTTGATCGCCACGCGTTTGCCGGTGACGACGTTCTCAGCCTCGACGACGACGCCCATCCCGCCTTCGCCGATCCGACGGATCACGCGATACCTGCGCCCGATCGTGGTCCCCACGTCAGGAGTCAGACTCTCAGCGCTCGTAGAAGACTCCGCCATCGAAGCGACGCCCTGGGGCGACAACCGAGGCCAGTATAGCTACTTCCCGCCGCGCGGCCGTCACTTGCGACGCAAAAGAAACTGCTCAAAAACAGCGCTGCTTCGCCGCCGAGCTCACGGGTTCGCAAAGGTCATCGCACTGCGTGAATTGCGCTGTTTCGCCACAGTCAGGCACGGCACCTTCCCAGCCCTCCTGCTCGGTATTGAGGCAGCACGTCCCGCTGGCGAGAAACGGCCAACCGAGCTCCTCGGTGCCATCGCAGTCGAAGTCGAACCCAACATCCGCGCAGGTCGAGGGGCTTGCATCGCCCTTTTTCTGACCAGGGAACGCGCGGTTATCGCTGTCGCAGCAATCGTCGCCCGCACTCACGAAGCCAACCGGTGGAGTTCCACACACCGATCGCTTCAGGCTCGGATCGCCGTGCCCATCGCCGTCCAGGTCGGGGTAGTAGTCGGCGACGGTGGTCGAGCATGCCTCA
>DASRXR010000406.1:0-8389 GCA_035687405.1 Polyangiales bacterium | reverse complement strand
GGAGGTTGCGGTCCGCGCTGCATGTTTCGCGCGATCAGATCGGTGCGTGCTTGCTGGTACTGCTCGGGCGTCGGCGCTTGGCCGGGTTGCTTGAGTGCGTGGTAGTCGGAGCCGAGCGCGACGCCCAAGCTCACCTTCGTGACGTTCGCTGCGAAGCCCCGACCGACCGTCGCGGGGCCTTCGACGACCGTATTGCTGAGCCGGCCGATGCCATCGACTTCGACCTCGACCCGGTCGCCGGGAAACATCGGGCGCGAGTGCCACGGTGTTCCGGTCAGCACGACGTCTCCTGGCGCGAGCGTGAGATGCCGCGTGAGATCTTCGAACAGCAGATCGATTCCCCACACCATCTCGGCGACCGCGCCTTCCTGAACTTTCACGCCGTTCAGATACGTGCGAAGGACCGACTTACGGATGTCGAAACCGCGAACGAGACCGGGGCCGATCGGACAGAAACCGTCTTGGCCTTTGACGCGCAGCATCGAGCCCGAGTCGGTGTCGCGAAAGTCGTGCGCGCCCACGTCATTCGCGCAGGCGAACCCGGCCAAGTGATCCCAGACGTCGTCCGCGCGCACGCACCGCATCGGCCGCCCGACGACCGCCGCGATTTCGCCCTCGTAGTTGAGTAGCTTGCAGTCTGCCGGCCGCACGAGCTCGCCGCGATGCGCGTTGATCGCCGCCGCTGGCTTCAGGAAGTACGTCGGCTGATCGTTGCCGAGCTCGCGCCCGAACTCGACTGCGCGCGACCGATAGTTGAGGTGCACGCACACGATCGTGCGCGGCTCCACCGCCGGTGCGTAGGTCGCCGTCGCTTCAGGAACCGTTCGCCCGTCCCCGAGCACGAGCTGCTCGCCTTCGAGCTGCGCGTAGTGCGTGCGCCCTGCGACGACCACGCGCCGAAGCTCTTCGCGTGGACCCTCGAGAACGTTGCCGCTCACAGCGGCTCGACCTTTCCGCCGAGTACGGAGAACGCCATCGAGAACACGTAACCCGCGCCGACTTTCACCGGCCCGAGCGGCGAGAGCTCCTCGTATTCGGTCGCGCCGAGCTCGAGGCTCGCTGAACCGGTGTAGATCGTGCCGCACTCGAAGTTTGCGATCGTGCCGAGCTGCAACTCGTGCACCGACGGCTCGCTGCGATCGATCGACGGAAACAAGCGCGTGTGCACGAGTGGCAACGTCGCTGATTTCGGCAAACGTTCAGTCTTCGTCTCGAGCCGCACCGAGGCTGTCAGCACGCGCCGCCCATGGCTGGTCGTATGCGCCGTGAAGAGCGAGCCCTCTTCTTTGCGAACACCGCCGCGACCGAGCTCGATCGGCCGCGTCATCGCAATTTGTCCGAGCTTCTTTGGAAAGCCCTGAATCTGTCCGCGCAGCAGCGAGAGCTCGCTATCGACCCAAATGAACGGCACACGTCCAACCTTCTTGTCGCCGCGCACCGCGTGCAACACCACAAAGGCTTCGTGGTATTGGCCGACCGCAGGATCCGCGACCACGCGGTCGTCGTTGTCGCTCGCGGAGCACCAATCCGCGAACACGACGCTCGCTGCGCCGTCCGGTGCTGGCTCGAGACCCTTCGGTAACAGCGCTGCGACCGCATCCGGGGGTGCGTTGAAATCCACCGCGATGATCTCGCCCGAGTAGTGCCAAGGCGGTGGCGCGACGATCGATGAACGGCCAGTCGCAGTTTGCGGAAGTGTCCAACCTTGCAATGTCATGTGCGAATCTCCTCGACCGAAACAGTGGCGTCTTTGCAGTCGAACCACATGTGCACTTGGCCGGTGCCGACTGCGTTTTCGTAGGCGGACAGCTGCTCGCCGCGCCTGCGGCACGCCGCCCCGCCGATCGCGCCGAGTGCCATCAAGTAGTGCGCGAAGCGGCCTTCCGGGTGAAAGCGCTCGCGATAGTCCGGGTAGAGCTCGAGAACTGTCGCGTGCTCGCCACGCTCCCAGAGCTGCAGAATACGCGCGTCGATCTCACGCGCGTCGCTCGAGATCACGTGCGAGGGATCGTACGCGAAGTGCTCGCGGATCGAGTCGAGCGGCCAGAACGTGTGACTCATGCCGCCGCTGCCGAGCAGTGCAATGCGCCCCGTCGGTAGACGCCGTGCAGCCTCTGCGAGCGCTTCGCCGACCGCGAGGTAGTAGCCAGCCGACGCGGTCTGAACGATGCCGCACGACAACACCTTCTCGCGGGTGCGCAAGTGATGCACGAGGTTGATCGTCGGGTAGTGCCGCGGCAGCGAGGGCGTCGAGACGTTGACCGTGAAGAGCTCGCGCTCTTTGCCGACTGCGTGCCAAGCCGCAGCCAGCTCCGGTGCGCCCGGATAGTCGTACGGCAGATCGCAGATGTTTCGCGGCATCTCGTCGCTCGTGTACAGCCCTTTGAAATGCGGGGCGCCTGCGATCACGTGTTCGGTCGTCGTGAACCAATGCGTGTCGAAGATCACGAGGGTATCCACCTCGAGCGCTGCGAGCTTCTCGCGGATCAGACGGTAGCCGGGTTCGATCAAGGTCGTGTCGCGGCCCGTCCCTCCGAGCGCGACGCGCACCTTCTCCGGCACCATCACCATCGGTTGATGGGCGACTACTGCCGCTGCGACGATCTCAGCCATGGCTCGGCCTCGCGCTCGTCTCGCTGAATGTGCCGGGTTTCACCGCGACATTCTTCAAGTCGCAGTAAAAGTCGAAACTCCACGTGCCACCTTCACGGCCGATTCCAGAGTCACGTGCGCCGCCGAACGGTGCGCCGAGCTCGCGCACGAAATAACAGTTCACCCAGACCGTTCCCGCGACGACACTCGCTGCAACGCGCTCTGCCTTGGCCGCATCGCGCGTGTAGACCATCGCGGCGAGCCCGTAGTCAGTCGCATTCGCCAACTCGATCGCATCGGCTTCGCGCTCGAATGGTTGCCAGGTCAGCACCGGTCCGAACACTTCGTTGCGAACGATCTCGGCATCGGGTGCGACGCCGCTGAGGATTGTCGGTTGGTAGTACAAACCTCCGAGCGAGTGCGGCCCGCCTCCGAGCAACGCTTTTGCGCCTGCTTCGAGCGCGCGCGACACGAATCCGGACACGCGCTCGAGTTGCCGCGGATGAATCAGGGGGCCGACGCGCACGCCTTTTTGGCGCGGATCACCGACCGTGTACGGCTGGGCAGCTTTCAAGACGCGCGCGCGAAAATCTTCTTCGATCGAAGCTTCGACCAAGATGCGCGTGCCGGCGAGACAGACTTGACCGGCGTTGTTGAACTGCGCGGCGACGTTTGCGGCTGCGTCGTCCAAGTCTGCATCCGCGAACACGAGAAACGGAGACTTCCCGCCGAGCTCGAGGCTCACCGGCGTGATGTTGTTCGCCGCAGCAGCAGCGACGCGGCGGCCCGTCGCGCTCGAACCGGTGAAGCTGATCCGATCGACGTCTGGATGCTCGACGAGCGCTTGCCCCGCTTCGGAGCCGAGCCCTTGCACGACGTTGAACACGCCGGCAGGAACGCCTGCTGCCGCCGCGAGCTGCGCGAGCAACGAGCACGACAGCGGTGCCCACTCCGGTGGCTTGAGCACGACGGTATTGCCGGCCGCGAGCGCAGGCCCGATCTTCCAGGTCGACAACATGAGCGGCGCGTTCCAAGGCGTGATGAGCGCCGCCACGCCGGCGGGCTCGTAGCGGACGCGATTGTCGATCTCCGGGCTCGAGATCGGCGGATGCTCCAGCGTACGCGCAGCCTTCGCGAAGTAGCTGATGTTGTGCGCCGCGCGGTCGACGATGCGCTTCTGATTCGCGATCAGCAGCGACCCGTTGTCGGCGGTCTCGGCCGCCGACAGCTGCCCTTTGTGCTCGAGGATGGCTGACGCGAAGCGATCGAGGATCGCGCCGCGGCCTTCCGGGCCGAGTGCGGCCCAGGCCGGAAACGCATCGCGGGCCGCGTGCACCGCCTGGTCGACCTCGGCAGCGCCACCCGCGGCGACTTCACCGAGGTTCTGCCCATCGATCGGCGAGAACACCTGGAACGTGCGCGAACCCATGGCGACGGGCGCGCCTCCGATCCAATGCCGACTTTCGACGCTGACTTCGCTGTTCGGGATCCGAATGCGGGTCGTAGTGGTCATGCCTCACTCCGCTCGATGAACTCGGGGACTGCGTTCCAATCCTGTTCGCGCTGCGCGAGCAGATGGTTCAAGCTCAACGTCCGCGACACGCTCGCGAGGTAGAACCGCTCGTACAGCTCGTTGCGTCCACCGAGCGCGGAACCGACGAAGTCCCACGCCGTTCGAAACAACTTCGCTCGATCCTGCGCGGTCACCGAGCGCGCACCGCGCAAGTACTTCTCGAGCCTGGGGGCAAGCTCTGGCTGTTCGAACGCCGCGGCTTCGGGCGTCGCGATCAAGTTGTGCGCGCCGACCAACTTCAAGATCTCGTTCGCGCGTGCCATCCAACCGGGAACCATCGACCGTAGTGCACGGAACGGCCGATCGTCACAGAACCACGTACCGTCGCCATACTCGTGAGCACCCGCTTCCGCGGCCTTCACCGCAGCGCGCACGAGCGCCGAGTAGCACCAAAGCTCGCCGAGCAGCTGTTGGTTGTCGCTGCGGGCCCCGGCGTTTTGTGCTTCGACCATGCGGCTCGCAAGCTCGTACGCAAACTCGAGCTTCACCGCGGCGCGGATCGAAGTCTGCTGCATGACGTTGCCGGTCCAGCCGCTGCCCATGATCTTGTTGTAGATGTCGGTATCGCCGTCGATAAACACGCGGTCCCAGGGGACGACGACGTCGTCGAACACGATGAACGCGTCTTGCTCGTCGAAGCGGCTCGAGAACGGGCGATCGACCGTCGGGCCGCTCATGCCGTAGTGGTCGCGACAGATCGTGACCACGCCGCGCGTCGACATCGGCACCGAGAACGCGAGCGCGTATGCGGGGTCGGCGTTCTTCGGCAGCGGCTGCCCCGGATATACGAACAGCTCGTCCGCGAATGGTCCGAGCGTCGCGAGCAGGCGCGCGCCGCGCACCGTAATGCCGCGTGCGCTTTTATCGACGATCTTCAGCGCGAGCTCGCCGTTCACACCCGAGATGTCGTCGACGGACTTGTCCACGACCGGATGCACGATCGTGTGCGTGAGCGCGAGATCTTTCAGCGCGATTTCACGTTGAAAGCGCGTGAGCGCGGTCACCGCACGCGTGTTGCCGTTTTTGCCGAACACGTCGAGGCGCCCGGCGAAACCCGCGGTCGTCACGTTCACGTAGTCCGGTGTTCGACCGAGGTATCCCGCCGAATAACGAGCGAGCCGCTCGAGCGCGACCGCGCGACGCCGCAAGTCTTCCGCGCCCTTCGGAATCAGATGACTGACACCGATGCGCTCGCCCGACTCGGGATCGGCCATCAAGCACTCGTCCGCGTAGCGATGTTGCCAATCGAAGTAGCCGGCCAACCCCGCTCGCGTCCCTGCAAACGCAGGGTGCTCCGCGACGTCGACGCGTTTGCCGCCGAACCAGACCTCGCGACCGTCGCGCAAACCTTCCAGATACTCTTGACCTCGACGTGCGCCCATCACGGCCTCCGTTCGCGCTGAGATTGATCGGCATCGCGCCAGAATCGATCGCGAAGCACCCGCTTCAGAATCTTGCCCGGGCCAGACTTCGGGAGCGGCTCGAGCTGGATCTCGATGCGTTTGGGAACTTTGTAGCCGGCGATCAGCGTGCGGCAGTGCTGCCGCAGCGCTTCCGCGAGGAGCTCGTGTTCCGATGCCTCCGTCGCCAGGGTGACGACGACGGCATGCACGGCTTCTCCCCAAATCGGATCGGGAATGCCGAACACCGCGCACTCGAGCACGGCCGGATGCCGGTGCAAGACATCTTCGACTTCGATCGAGTAGACGTTCTCGGCGCCGGACACGATCATGTCCTTCAAGCGATCGACGACGAACAGATAGCCGCCTTCGCGAATCAGCCCGGCATCGCCCGTGCGATACCAACCGCCGCTCAGAGCTGCAGCCGTGGCCGCCGGATTTTGCCAATAGCCCGGCGTCACGTTTGGGCCGCGCACCGCGATCTCGCCGACTTCGCCGTCCTCGCACTCGACGCCGTCCGGACGCACGATGCGCACGGCGACACCGGGCGTCGCGCGGCCACATGAGCCAAGCAGCGGCGTTCCGATCGCGCGCTCTTCGTTGCGAAACGCTGTCACGACCGAGGCGGTCTCGGTCGCGCCGTAAAACTGTGCGAGCTCCGCGCCTGGAAACGCGCGTTCGGCCGCTTGAATCGTATCGGTCGCGATCGGCGAACCGGCGTGACCGACGAGGCGCAGCGAGCTGACGTCGCGCGGCTTTTGCCGCTGCGCTGCGATCATCGCGCCCAGCATCGTCGGGACCGGGATCATCAACGTGATGTGATGCTGCGCGATCACGTCGAGGCAGCGCTCGGGATCGAAACTGGGCAGCACCACGCTGGTCGCGCCGAGCCAGACGAGGCCGACGAGCGGCGCGACACCCGCGACGTGAAACATCGCCGGCGCCGCGAGAAAGACCTCGCTCTCGGACAGTGAGCACGCGATCGTCTTGTGAAACGCGTTCGCGATCAGGTTGCGATGCGTGAGCATCACGCCCTTGGGAAGACCGGTCGTCCCCCCGGTGTAAAACAGCGTCGCAACCGATTCTTCGGCGATTTCGGGTGCAGCTGACAGCTGCGCGGTCTCCAGCACGGTTTCGTAGTCACCCGGGATCGAGATCACGCGTTCGAACATCGCGCCGAGCGCGCCTGGATCGCGGTCGGTGAGCAGCACGCGCGGCTGGCAGTCGCGAACGATCGACTGCAGCTCCGGCATCGCGAGCCGCGTGTTGAGCGGCACGAGGATTAATCCGTGAGCCGGCAGACCAAAAAAAGCCTCGATGTAGCGATGGCTGTTGACCGAGAGTAGGGCGACGCGATCCCCCGGTTTCAAGCCGAGCGCAAGCAAGCCACACGCCAGCCGGTGACTACGCTCGTAGAGCTCCGCGAAGCTGAGCTGGCGGTCGCCGTCGATCACGGCCACTCGCCGGGCGTGAACGCGCCGCGCGTGCTCGATGGGATCAGCGAGGGTGAGCACCGGAACCTCCTTTCTCGTGTCACGTGTCGCGTGTCACGCGTGAGTGAACGCGCCGCGCTCAGCGGCTGGTGATTTCGACCACGACGTTACCGAACAAGTCAGGTGCCTCAGTTCGCCGAAACGCATCGTGAATCCGCTCGAGCGGAAACACGGAATCGATGACCGGCCGAAGTGACGCCGCTTGCATGAAGCGAAGCATCTGAAGCGTCTCGCTTCGCGTGGCCGCAGTCGAGCCGATGATCGACACTTGCCGGTAGAAGATGCGCGGTAGATCGAGCGGGATGTCCGAACCCGTGGTCGCTCCCGCAGTCACGATTCGCCCGCCCGGACGCACCGTTCGCAGACTGTGCTGCCAAGTCGCCGCGCCGACGGTGTCGACGACCAAATCCACCGGTTCAGCGAGCCTTTGACCGGTCGGAACCGCTTCGTGCGCGCCGAGTTCGAGGGCGCGCTTGCGTTTCGCTTCCGAGCGACTCGTCACGATCACGTACAGGCCGGCCGCGCGCGCCATGCTGATCGTGGCCGTCGACACGCCACCGCCCGCGCCTTGAATCAGGACGCGTTCACCCGGTTGCGCACGCGCGCGCGTGAACAGCATCCGGAACGTGGTCGACCACGCGACGTTCAAACACGCGGCTTCTTGAAAACTCAGCCACGCCGGCTTCGGGATGACGTTGCGCGCCGGCACGATCGTGTACTCGCCAAACGCGCCCGGCAGATCCTCCGAGATCAACACGCGCTTCGGATCGAATGTCTCGTCGCCACCACCCGCATCCGGATCGCCGAACGCACCGGTGACCATGACCTCGCGACCCTCCGGATCCCAGCCGACGATGTCGCAACCGAGGATCTTCGGAAATATCTCGCGGGCCGCCGATCCCGTGCCCCGCAACGTCCACAAATCGTGCTGGTTAACTGTGCTGGCCGCCAGACGAACGAGTACTTGGCCCGGCCCGGGCTTGGGCTCAGGCCAGTTCCCCTGGAGCTCGAGACCAGCCAGCGGATCCTGCGCATCCGCACGCATTGCGACAGCTGCACGCACGCCCGGAAGCTATGGCTTTCATGGTCGGCCGTCAATCAGATGCCAAACGACGTCGAGCGAATTAGGGGCTCGGGTCTGGCCAAGTCAGGGTGTGCACAGCTACGTTCGCGGACTCGGATGGCGAGGACCGAGTACCCATTGCGAACCCGTGCGGATGACGAGCCGCAGAGTTGGCTCCGTCCACAATCGGTCGTGTTCACGTTGCTTGCGGAGCACTTGCTCGATCGCAACCTCGCGCTCTACGCCGGAAGCTTCATCGAAGTCTTGG
>DASRXR010000405.1:0-13810 GCA_035687405.1 Polyangiales bacterium | reverse complement strand
GGACCGCCGCCGACGAAGAGCACGTCGAGATCTTTCGGACACTCGTCGAACGTGGTCGTCGGCAAGATGCCGACACCGTTGTCCGACACGATGAGGTCGCGCGTCTTCCACACCAGATGCACGTCAGCGGAGTCGGCGAGCACGGCTTGCGGACCGAGCGTGTCGAGAAGCGTCATGCCGGGGTACAACAGCATTGCGACTTCGGGCCGACGTTGGTTGTGCATCGCGGGAAACAGCTTCTGTCCGAGACGAGGTTCTCGCGCAGGATGCTCGGTGCTGGGAACCGCGAACTTCGCGATCTCGACGGTTATGCGCTCGCTCATTCGCTGGTCTCCTTCAGGCCCGGGTGCTGAGAATCGCGGTAACCGCTGCGGCGCGTGTCCTAGATTTGGCTCTAGTTGCAAACACTTACGCCCGCTGAACGACCGGTCGTGAAGCTCGCTTTCGAAATGAGTGCACGACCGGTCGTGAGGAGTCAATACCGATCGCCTGACTTTGGGCGGCCTGCGCTGGTACCTGCGCGCAAACCAAGGACTCGGCAGTCCCTACGCAGGGTGTAACCTTTCGGGATGCGTGGACGGATCGCGCTCGTCTGTGCATGCCTACTCGCTTGTTCGAGCGAGAAAACGGCCGATGCACGCGAGACCTACGACTACTTGGTCACGCCGGCGGGCCACTCGTTTCGCTTGATCGGCGCCGGGCCGATCCTTCGCGGCGCGAACACACGACTCGGGTTGCGCATCACGTACGTCGCGCGCGCGTTGACGAAAGCGGAGCTGTTCGCCCACGCGGATGCGCTCGTGGGTTCGCTCGGTCCAGAGATGCAACTCGTGGGCGACAAGACGCTCACTGTGCGGGCGAGGATCGGGCCGGTTTCGGTCGCGCTCGACTCCGACAAGTCGACCTACGACGTCGAGTATCGACTGACTTCTTCCGGGTTTCAGCGCGTCGACAATCCGCGGACTCCGCCTGCGCTCACGGGGAGCGACCAATCGGACGACCCGACGTTCCCGCTGGAGTCACAGCAGCTGGCGGCGGCTGCCGCTGCGGGCGTCAGCTGGCTCGGGCTCTTGAACCGTAGCGACTTGGCTCCGATTCGCGCGCGAGTCACACCTGCGTTTCAGGCTCAGATCGAGAGCGATGAGCAGCTTCGCACGCTGCTCGCGCAGCGAAAGGCTGCAGGGTTGCCCGGATCGCGACGCGAGCTGTATCGGACGCAGCAGCGTGTCACCGACAAGCCGCGGCCCGCCGGCGCGGACGTGTTGTTAGTCTACGAGTGCACGGGCCCGGGCCGGCCTCGCATTCTCGAGCGGATGACGTTGTCACGCGAGGCCGACAGCTGGCAGATCGCGAGCTACGCGTTTCAGCCGATCCCGCCGTAGCAGCTAGCGGCGGCGTTCAGCGAATGTAGGCCGAAGATGCGCCACCGGTCATGCCGACCTTCGCCGCGTGCTCGAGCATTGGCTCTTGGCGCCGCTCGCGCGCGTACTGCTCGAGGTAGCTGAGAAGGCGAGCGCGGGCTTCCGCGTCGAGCTGGCGACCCTCGGGTGGTGGCATCGCGCCGCGCAGGCTGCTCGGCCGGCGAATCCGATCGATCGCAACCTCGAGCTCGCCAGCCTCGAGCTTCGAGAGATCGATGTTGAATCGCGCGCGCGAGATGCTCTGGTCGAGCACGTCGTTGTGACAGCTCCCGCAGGCTTGAATCAGCACTTCGGGCGCGGTCGCATCCGGCTCTGTTTGCAGGCCGATCTGCGCGCGCACGTGCGGATCGTCCGGAAAGATGTCGGCCAGGTTCGGAAGTTCGTCCGGACTCAACTCCCCCGCTCGGTACTTGACGTACGCCTCGGTCAACTGCGCTTGTTTGTCCGGATCGGTTGCGCGCTGCTCGAAATACGGCAGCGCGAGCTGCTCACCGCGCTTGAACGCATCGTAGGCGGCTTGCCAAGTCGGGCTCGGATTCGGAACCGCGGAGTACCCATCGGGACCATACGGCCAGCGCTCGTCTTCGATCGTGCGTGAGTCGAAGAGCAGCGGCTGAACGTTGGCGACTATCGACTGTAAGACTAACGCGGACGTCGGTGGAATCGCGTGCACGGCAACGTGGCCATACAACTCGTCGCCCTTCGCACTGAGGTAGTCCCGCATCAGGTCGAACCCGCGTGCACCCGGCAGCTGGAGGCCGGTGTCACCCAGCGGGATGGTCTCGAACCAATGCGCCCACGGCGACCTCAGCTCGCGCATCAGTAGAACGCCGACGTTGCTCGCACGCTGATGACACTGCCGGCAATCGGAGGTCGTGTTCTTGAGCTCCTCGTCGTCCTGGATCTCGAACTGGGTCCAGTCGGCCTCGATCCGCGGCGTGAACAGATCCGCATTCGAACAACCGGCAGCGGCTAGGTTGCAGGCTTGTTTGAAGCTCACGAGATAAAAGATGTAAGAGCCGTCGGTGCGGTTGCGATCGCGACTCGCGAGCTCGACGTGCTGCACGCCGCGCGTGAAAGCAGTGACGGTTTCTTTGCCGATCACGAGCGCGCGCGGATTGATCGGCGAGACGTAGTGACCCGACAGCGCAGTCGAGTGCCCGACCACGATCGAGAACTTTACGCCGTACGGATTGGCGATGTTCGGCTGCATGTCCGCCGGCGCGGGTTCGACGTCCAGCAAAGTCTGCAGGTCGTGCAAGCTGCGGATCGGCGCGAACGACGAACCGCAGAACGCGTCGCGGACCCCGTCATTGCCGCCGCGATCGCAGAAAGCCGGGCGAACCGCTGCCGCTGATGGCGGCGGCGCGGGCGCGGCTGTACCTGCCGCGCCGAGCGGGTCCGGGGACTCCGGCACGAGGGACTCGCGGGCACTCTCGTTACACGCGCTGAGCGCAGCGCACAGCGTGAGCGCGCTAGCGAACGCCGCGATGGCGCCGCTCCACGGAATCGCGTTCGGTGCCGGTGCGCGGCTGCACTTTCGGATAATCACTTGTGCTTACCGTGAGTTTGGTGGCATGCACGACCGGTCGTGCACCTGAGTCCGACCATGAATGCACGACCGGTCGTACAGAGTCAACCGAGGTCGCGCGCACGCTGAAGGCTTGTCCGGTTTTGGCTCGGGTGCCCTGGGTGCTTGCAGGTTCGGCCACGCTCGCCGCTCACGGCGGCGCTCGGTCGCATACTCGAAGGCCGAGAATGTTGGTTCGTCACGTGTCGGATGCACTGCATTTTCAATGACTTACCTGAGCACACTGCATACTCGAGTATGCAGATAATGGCGCCAGTAACTGGCGCCCTGCAGGCGTTCTCGTCAGTCTGATCACGTGGCGTGGACGGCACCCGATGTGTTCCGGTTTCGCGACTACCGAGCATTCTTGCGCGCGTTCTACGCGCTCAACAAAGCCGGTGAGTACGGCTTTTCATTGCGCGCGTTCTCGAAGCGCGCGCAGCTGCGTTCGTCGAACTACCTGAAACTCGTGATGGATGGAGAACGCAACCTGACGCAGGAGATGGCCGCGCGCTTCGCGGAAGCGTGCTCGCTGCGCGGTCAGTCGGCCGAGTACTTTTGCGCGCTCGTCGCGTTCGACCAAGCGGACACCGCCAAGGATCGCGACCGTGCGTACGCGCGCGTCTCGAAGTTCAAGCGGTATCGCGCCGTGCATCGACTCGATCGCGCGCAAGACGCCTATCACGCCCACTGGTACATGCCGGCGATTCGCGAGCTAGTCGTGCGGCGGGATTTTCGCGAAGACTCGTCGTGGCTCGCGCAGCAGCTCAGGCCTGCGATCACGCCGCGCGAAGCCGAGCGGGCGCTGCAAGTCTTGCTCGAGCTCGGCTTGCTGACGCGCAATGCCGAAGGCCAACTCGAACAAGTCGATGCACTCGTGCAAACGCCGGAGACGCCGCTCAGCCACCACATCCAGCGTTATCACCGCGCGATGATGGAGCGTGCGGCCGATGCGATGCACGAGGTGCCGCACCAACAGCGTCAGATCGAATCGATCACGCTGTGCTTGAGCGAATCGCGTATGCGCGACCTCAAAGCACGCGTCGAGAGTTTTTGCGACGAGGTGTTGCAGGAATATCAGGCGGACGCGGACAGCCGCCGCGTCGTGCAACTGAACATTCAGATGTTTCCTCTGACGATCGATGAGGGGTGAGATGCGTACACTGATCGGACTATTACTGAGCCTCGCGTGTGCTTGCACTGGAACTCGTACCGGCAACCCGGGACACAACGGCGACTTGCCCTCGGGCGTAGTCGTCGCTCAGTCGGAGCTGGCGCGAGAGGACCACCCCGCACTCTCGAGCGCGAACGCCGAAACGTTAGGGACTGACAACCGTGCGTTCGCGTTTGCGCTCTACCGAGAGCTCTCGAAGGAACCCGGCAACCTGTTCTTCTCGCCGTACAGCATCTCGACGGCGCTCGCGATGACGTACGCCGGCGCGCGGGGGACGACGGAAACGGAGATGGCCACAGCTCTGCACTTCACGCTGCCGCAGTCTGACTTGCACGCCGCGTTCAACGCGACCGATCTCGCGCTCGCGAAGCGCAAGGATCAGCTGGCAAAGAGCGATGGACCCGTCCCGACCAAGGGCGACGGCTTCGAGCTGCATATCGTGAACCAAGCTTGGGGTCGCCAGGGCTACACGTTCCTCGACAGCTATCTCGACGTGCTTGCAGTGAACTACGGTGCAGGGCTGTACTTGCTCGACTTCAGCGGGAAGCCCGATGAGCCACGCGTCGTGATCAATGACTGGGTCGCGGATCAAACCGAGCAGCGCATCAAGGATCTGCTGCCTGATGGATCGATCACCGGCGACACGGCGCTCGTGCTGACTAACGCGATCTACTTCAAAGCGAGTTGGTTCGAAGAGTTCGACCCGGCCGCGACGAAACCGGGAACGTTCACAGCCGAAGCCGGCACTCGCAACGTCGACATGATGCACGCGTTCAGCGAGACGGGTTACGCAGAGGTCGACGGCTACCGCGCGATCGCGCTGCCGTACATCTCGAAAGACGTAAAGATGTTGATGGTGCTACCGCCGGAGGGCTCGTTCG
Organism: Polyangiales bacterium; assembly: GCA_035687405.1. Classification (GTDB taxonomy): domain Bacteria; phylum Myxococcota_A; class Polyangia; order Polyangiales; family JAFGIB01; genus JADGRF01. The sequence continues at coordinate 8,764 of DASRXR010000405.1, read as the reverse complement.
GCGATGCGACGAGCGGCTTCGATGCGACGCTATTCGACGGTTTGCTGTCGCAGCTGCAAGAAGCGACTGTGACCTTGAGCTTGCCGAAGTGGAAGTTCGAGTCGGAGAAGAAGTTGAAGGCGCCGCTGCAAGCACTGGGAATGCGGGCTGCGTTCGACGACGGCGCCGCAGACTTCTCCGGAATGGACGGCTCGATGAACCTCTGGATCGACGCCGTCTACCACAAGGCTTTCGTGGCCGTGGACGAAGAAGGAACAGAAGCTGCGGCAGCGACGGCGGTCGTAGCGCGTGATGAGAGCGCGTCGCTCCCGGTCACGCTGACGTTCGACCGCCCGTTCATGTTCCTGATCTACGACGACCCGACTGGACAGATCTTGTTCGTCGGTCACCTGACTGATCCAGGCTGACCGCGGCTCAGCGAGTCGCTCAGATGCCCGCGTCGTCGGTTCCCGCGTCGTTCAAGTCCTGCGGGCGATCGCACTGAAGTGCGGGTGGCAAGTTCAACAGCGTTCCGACGAATGGAATCGCGCCGATCATCGCCTTCGCTTCGCTGTTTTCGACGCAGCCTCGACCGAAGATCGACCCATCCAAACCGCACGCGCCCGTCGGGGTGCAGCACCCCGTCATCAGGTTTCCCAAACCGGCCGCCGCGCCGCCAGCAGCTGCACCCAACGCGCCGAGATCGACGCCGGGGCAGCGCGTGTCGGGGGTCGAAGGGACTTCGCACGTCGCACCCGTGGCCGCCGCCGAACCGCATGTGCCCTTGGCTTCATCGAAGCAACATGCGACCGCCACAGGCAAGCCAGGAGCTGCTGCGCCCATGCCGAACGTTGCTAGTAACCCAGTCAGCGGGCTCGGCAGCGGAGTGCACATCGAGCTTCCGCACGCGACGGGCGGCGGCGGTGCAGGCGTTCCCGCTGCGCTGCTGCCGCTGGTTCCGCCAGTGCCGCCTCCGGATGAGCCTGCGACCGGCTCCTTTTCACCAGAGTCATCTCCACAGCTCAACGTGGCGGAACAGAGCAATGCTGCGACGCAACTGAGCAAAGCACGGCGCGGCGCAGATTGGAGTCGGGTTGTGGAATGGCGTGCGTTGATCATCGCTCGGTTGGTGCTCGGCGATGAGCCAAACGGCTCAGCGTACGGTCTCGACTGCGTCGCCACTGTGTCAGCGCGAAGGTGCGATGCGACGTACACGCGACGCTAGCGCCCTAGTCCGTCTTGCGCGAAGTGTCAGCGTGTACAGTGCACGAACCTCAGGCTGCGACGCTGGAAACAGCCTGAACCGAGCGGAATTTTACTTATTTCACGGTCACGCTTTTGGCCAGATTGCGCGGCATATCTGGGTCGTGTCCGCGCAAACACGCCAAGTCATAGCCGAGTAACTGGGCCGGAACTGCGCTCACAACTAACGTGGCCAGGTCGAGGTCGGCGACGGGGATGTGATAGTCGAACGCAGGGTGCGCCTTCGGCGCGATGCCGATCACAGTCGCACCTCTCGCTTTGACCTGTAGCGCTCCCGCCAGCACATCCTCTTTCGTGTCGTCCTCGGACACTAACGCGATGCACGGCGTACCCGGTTCGATCAACGCGATCACGCCGTGCTTTAGATCACCGCTCGCGAAACCTTCGGCGTGCAGGTAGCTGACCTCTTTGATTTTCAGTGCTGTCTCGAGCGCCAGCGCGTAACTCGGCCCGCGCCCGAGCACGTACAAGTGCTCCTTCGCGGCGAGCTCTCGCGCGATCGCGTGGATGTGGCCACGCCGTTCGCCTTGCAGCATGTCCGCGACATCCGCCGCTGCCCGCTGCAACAGCGCCTCAGCCGTTTCGAGCTCGCCCTTGGCTGCATATGCGGCCAACACCACCAGCGCCAACTTCGCAGTCAGACTCTTCGTGGCAAGAACGCATCGCTCCGGCCCTGCGCCTAACCCGATTCGCAAGTCTGCATGCCGCCACAGGGTCGAGCCGCGCACGTTCGTGACCGCGGCGATCTGTGCGCCTTGCGCCCTCGCCTTCTTGACCGCATCGAGCACGTCCATCGTTTCACCGCTCTGCGACAGCGCCACGACCAACGAACGCTTGCCGACGAACGGCAACAGACACTGGAACTCGGACGCGGACGCCGCCGTGACGCGCCGTCGCGCAACCTTCGCGAACAAGTGTTGCGCGGCGATCGCCGCGTGGAGCGCGCTTCCACAACCGATCATGAACACCTCGTCCGCCTGCTCGATCCGCCCCGCGAGCTCGAGCACACCGCCCCGGGTTCGCTCCGCGAGCGTTCGCAACAACTCCGGCTGCTCGCTCGTTTCCTTGCTCATGAAGTCCGGATGATCGCCGCGCGTATCGGGTTCCGGCTGCCACTCCAACGTCGTCGATTCGAGCTGCAGCTCTTCACCCGAAGCCATGTCGAACAGTCGCGCGGCGCCGCGGTGGAGCAGCAAGGCCTCACCGTCGTTCACGAACGCCACCTGCCGTGTGTGCTCGATCAACGCGGCCGGGTCGGACGCGATGAAGTGACCCGTCGCATCGAACCCCAAAACGAGCGGCGAGCCATTCTTCGCTGCGGCCAGTTCTCCCGAACGCAGATCGAGCACGACGATGGCGTTGAGGCCGCGCAGCTTTCCGAATGCAGCAATGGTCGCTCGGAGCAAACGCTCGGGACCTTCCGGCGTCTGCTCGAGCAAGTCCTCGATCAAGTGTGCGATCAGCTCGGTGTCCGTCTGCGAGCGGATGCAGTGCCCTGCCCGTGCCAGTGCCACGCGCAACTCATCCTCGTTCGCGACGATACCGTTGTGCACCAACGCCAGCTGCGCACCGCAATCGAGCTGCGGATGCGCATTTTCGGTGGTGATGCCGCCTTGCGTCGCCCAGCGCGTATGACCGAGGCCGATCTGACTGTCAGGTAAGCTCGTGTCGGCCGTTCCGATCCGGCCGACGTGCCGTTCGACCGCGATCCGCATTCCGGCGCCCACCGCGACACCCCACGAGTCGTAGCCCCGGTACTCGAGCAGCTTCAAACCGCGCACGATGAGTTGAGCCGCATCGTTGCGCTCGCCGACGTAACCAAAGATTCCACACATGTCGCTGCCTCCTTGCGGAGGAAACGCGATGCAACGCGCAGCCGAGATCCGTTCGCCCGCAGCGGACGGCAGCGAGCACACGACTCGCCGCTGACAGCTGCTGCAGCCACCTTCGGTACTACGGATCTCGAGGGAACTACCAGAACGGGTTCGATGACCCGCTCGCACGCTGGTTGGTCTTTGTCAGCGTGTCACCACGCTGGTTTGCTCCAACCATTTCGACCGTGCTGCCGAGGAACCATCCGCCGAATTGTTCGATGGGTTCCTACCTCGTCATCCGTTCCGTTTTCTGCCCGGAACGGACCTGGCGCTCGTCACATTCGCCCTCATGCTGGTTGTTTGGTCTCGCGCACCCTCCTAGTTGAATGGCCTTAGTTTGTTCGATGGTCTGTGGGCGCGCAAACCCAATCTTTAGTCGTACCTCGGGCCGCGCGGCATATCGCTACGGACTGGCGCACCCCGGCTCGTGGTAAATAGCGGTGATGGATGCCGAGGCGCGCGCAGTCGCCGAGATCGAACGGCGCGCTCGAACCTTGTACGGTTCGGCCGCGACCCGAACCGTGTCGGGGGTGCTGCATTGCCTATCCGCCGTCGAGACAGCCGACGGGCGGCTGCACGTGATCAAGATTGGGCCCCACGCGCCCAAAAGCTCGACTGACTTCTTCGTGCTGAACTACTGGCGCGCGCACGCAGACGCGATTCTCACCACCGCCGCGATCGTTCGCGCCGAACCCGCGCTCAGCCATGAGCTGCAAGGCCCGCAGGCGAGCGAGCTCGCCATGTTTCGCAAGCTGCGACTCAACAAGCTCGAAGGACCCCTGTGCGCGATCCTCACGCGCACGGGAGACGTGCCGCTCGCGCACGACCTCTGGAATGACAAGCTGCCATATCGTGTGCTGACCTCACCGGAGCGCGCGAGCACGATGCAGGCGGAGCTCGCCACTCGCGCAGAAGTCGTCGGGCTGCCGGAACTCGATGTCACGACCGCCGTTGCGTGGCTACGCGAACAAGGCGCGACTAACATTTTGATCGAGGCCGGGCCGAGCACGGTGAACCTGCTCTACGGTTCGAGTCCCGGCGTCGATCACCTGTTGATCTCACGCTTCCAAGGCTTGTTCGACCCTGCCGCGGTCGGCGGCGCACTCGTCGAGCCGGCGCAACTCTTCACCGGCCGGTCGCGCGTCGCTTGCTCGGAACGCACGGAAGAGAGTGGGCCCTGGCGATTCGAGCGCTGGGACGTCACCGGCTCTACCGGCGCCTGACTCACAACATCGGGATGCCGGACCGGCGTCGCGGCCGGGGAAACGCAGCGTCGATCTCCGCGATGTCGTTCGCATCGAGCGTGAGGTTCTGTGCGGCCGCGTTGTCGCGCACGTGTTCCGCATTCGAGGCTTTCGGAATCCCGAACAAGCTCGGCAAGCGCGTCAGAAATGCGAGCGCCACCTGCCGCGTGCTGGCATTGCGACGCTTCGCGACTTGCTCGAGTACCTTCCCACCGTCACCGCGCGGCGGAAAGCTGGAACGACCAAACGGTGTGTAGCCGACGACTGCAACGTTCTGCTTCTCGCACCACGGAATGACTTCGTTTTCGATGTCGCGCTGAGCCAAGTGATAAAGCACCTGGTTGCAGGTGATCTTTCCCGGACCCGCGATCGCAAGCGCGCGTTCGAGCTCGCGGGCGTCGAAGTTGCTGACGCCCCACGCACGGATCTTCCCGCCTTCGCGCAGCGCCTCGAATGCGCCGATCGTTTCCTCGAGCGGATGACTGCCGGGCCAATGCAGCAGGTAACAATCGAGGCGGTCCGTGCGCAGACGCTTCAGACTCTGCTCGCACGCGCGAATCGTTCCAGCGCGAGTCGCGTGACTCGGCATCACCTTACTCACGAGGAACAGGTCATCGCGACGACCGTCGATCGCCTCGGCTACCATCTCTTCGACTCGACCTGAACCGTACAGCTCCGCCGTGTCGATGTGCGTCAGACCGAGATCGATGCCAGCACGCAGCGCGGCGATCGCTCCCCGTCGATCGTCCCCTTCCATTTGCCACGTGCCCTGCCCAAACACCGGCACGGACACGCCACTCGAACCAAACGGACGCGATGTCATGGGCGCAATCCTAGCACCGCGCTCATTCGGCGGCAGCGCTCGACTGCGCCGCAGGTTTCGGCACCTCCGGCGGCTTGCGCAGCTCCCACTTCACGAGCTTCAGATCCAACACGAAGATTGCGTAGATCACTGGCACCAACAACAACGTGAGAAACGTCGCAATCGTGAGGCCACCGATCTGGGCGTAACACAGCGGCTCCCACAACGGTCCGCCGTGCGACGCGAGTGGAAACAGGGCGAATACCGTCGCCGCAACCGTGATCATGACGGGCCGCAAGCGCAAAATCCCGGCATCGAGCAGTGCCTCGCGCAATGGCTCACCCTCTTCGTGTTTCTCTTCGATGAAGTCGAAGAGCACGATGATGTGACTCACGATCACGCCGATCAAACTGATGATGCCCAAAAATGCCATGAAGCCGAATGGACTATTCGTCAGCGCCAAACACACGAGCGCACCGGCGACTCCGTACGGGATCGCGGCAAACACGATCACCGGTTTGATCGTGCTCTTCAGCTGGATGACCAGCGCCATGTAGATCGCAGCGATGCTGATCAGGAGCACGACGACCAAGCTCGCAAAGCCCTTCTTTTGCTCTTCCTCTTCACCCGCAATCGACATTCGATAGCCAGGCGGAAGCGTGGTGCCGAGTTCGTCCATCTGCTTGCGCACCGATCCGACGACTTGCGACGCGAGCACACCGTGCGTCGGAAACGCGCTGACCGTGATCGTTCGATAGTGATCACGCCGCACGATCTTCTCGGTCGTCATCGCGTACGACATTTGTGAGACTTGCCGCAGCGGCACCGGTATTCCGGTTTGACTGGAGCGCACGTACAAGTTCTGCAAGTCCGATAGCTGAGAACGCTCGGCGCTTCGCAGCCGCGACACGATCGGAATCAATCGGTCTGCCTCGCGCAGCTGTCCGACGCGATCACCGCTAAAGCTGATCGCAGCGGAAGTTGCGACATCCAAGTTCGTAATGCCTGCGAGGTTTGCCCGGTCCGGCTCGACCGCCAGCCTCACCGAAAAGCTGTCGGCGCCCCAAGAGTCGCGCACGCGCTCGGCCATCGGGCTCGCGCGCAAGATGTCCTTCGCCTTTTCCGCGATGTCGCGCAGCGTCGGCACGTCTTCGCCCTGAATGCGAAACGCGACCGGAATGCCGATCGGCTTGCCATTTTCGAGCTGCCGGACGTCGATCCGCGCACCGGCGATGTCGCGCGACAACGCTTGCTGGAGCGGTTCGATGATCTCGTTCGTGATGTGCTTGTCGTTCGTCTCCACCACGAGCTGCGCGTAGTTCGCTTGCTGCACCTCGGGTGTCACCGAAAACCAAAAGCGCGGTCCGCCACCCCCGACGAAGGTCGTGATCGACTTCAGCACCGGTTGGCCTTTGAGCTCCGGCCGGAGTTGCGACCACTGTTCGACCGTGCGGCGAATCACGTCGTCCGCCTCGCGCGCGATCTCGGCAGTCGCTCCGAGCGGCGCGTCTTCCGGCAACCACACGTTCACGTACGACAGGTACGAATAGTCCTTCGGGAAGAAGGCCTGCTTGAGCCTTCCCGCAAAGCCGAATGCACCGACCAACAACACGACGGACGCCGCCAGCACGACCCAGCGGTGATCGATCGCGAACCCGACGACGCGTTGATAGTACTTGCCGAAGCCTTGCGTCCTGCGCTCCTCGAGCGTGAGCTCGCGCTTCGCTGGCCGCAAAAGGTAGTAGCCGAGCAACGGAATGAACGTCATCGACACGAGCCGCGATGCGACGAGCGAACAGGTGAGGACGATCGGCAACGTGAAAATGAACTTACCGACGTCGCCGGGCAGCGTGAGAAATGGCAGGTACGCGACGATGTTCGTGATCGTCGCAAACAGGATCGCAGTCGCGAGCTTCGTCGGCCCGAGCCACGACGCGACGATCGGCGGATGCCCGAGGGCGAGTTCGCGTTTGATCGCATCGCCTGCGACCACGGGGTCATCGACCAACAATCCGAGCGCGATGATCAGCGACGCGATCGAGATCTGCTGCAAGTCGATCCCGAGCAAGTGCATGAACCCGTACGTCATGAACAACGTGATCGGGATCGACAGCGCCAACACAGCTGCACTGCGCCACTCCCAAAAGCCGATCAACGCCACCAGCACGACCAGCCCGACTGCTTCGTACAAGCTCGACATGAACAGGTCGACGTTCTCCGTGACCTGGCGCGGCTGGTCGCTCGTCCGCGCGACCACGACGTCCTCCGGCAGCAGTTGCCGTGCTTCCGTGAGCGCTGCATCGACGGCTTCTCCGAACGCACCGATCTGCATGCCCGTCCGCATGTAGACCGCGAGCGTCACCGCACGCGTGCGCGACCACTGCCCTTCCTTGTCGCGAAACGTGTACTTGTTCAAGAAGCGCGGCGGGCTCTCGTAGCCACGCGAAATCTCGAACAAGTCGCGCAAGTAGACCGGCGAGCCTTGCGCCGACGTCGTCATCAAGATCTCGCCGATCTCTTGCTCGTTTTGGAGCTCGCCCGATGCATCGACTGTCAGCTTCTTACCTTGCGACTCGATCACACCGCCGGGCGCAGTGATGTTGCGCGCGGCGATCAAATTCGCGAGCTGCCCACCACCCAAGTCGTAGGCGGACAATCGCTCTTGCGAATAGTCGAGGTAGACCGCCTCGGGCAGCACCCCGGTGCGCGTGACCTTCGCGACCTCGGGCACGCTCTGCAGCCGCTTTTTCAGCGCATCGCTGAACTCGTCGAGGTCGCGATACGAATAGCGCGCCTCGGCCACTTCGCGGAGCTTCGCTTCGGTTTCGGCCGGATCGAAGACCACGATCGCGCGCCACACGTCCGGATGCAGCTCCGACGTGTTCATCCGATTCTGTAAAAACTGCAGTGCACCGGCGCGAATCTCGCGGTCGCTCTGCGTCGACTCGGCGTCCAACCCGAAGAACCCGACGCCTTCGAAGAAGCGAATGTCTTTCGCGAGCTTCCGCGCCTCGGCGAAGACCGCGAGCTGCTCGAGCACGCGACGCAGCGCACGCGGATCGACCGACGCCGGAAACGCGTAGACGAGCGAGCCGCGGCGCGTCCCGGGCGCGGCATTCGCTCGAACGGCCGCGATGCCTTTTTGGATCTGCTCCGCACGCAGCTGCACTTCGACGTCGCCAGCGCGCGGGCTCGCGACTGTGAGCATCAGCGCAGTAGTGTCACCGAAGTCTTTCAAGAACTGGATCGGCTGCGTGCCGCGCGGCAGGCTGCCCGTGAGCGTGTCGAGCCGAAGCTTGATGTCGTCGAACTCCTTGCCGGTGTCCGAGACACCTTCTTGGACGGTGAACGTGACGACTGCGACGCCGGTTCGCGTCGTCGAATCGATGTGCTCGATCCTCGAGTTCTCCGCGATCTTCTCTTCGATCTTGCGCGTGACGAGCTGCTCGAGCTTTTCCGCTGGCGCTCCCGGCCACGCTACGATCGCAGCGGCGACGCGCACTGGAATCTCGGGATCCTTGCGCTTGGGCATCGCGGAGTACGCGAGCATTCCCCAAGCGACCGTCGCTACGAGCAGCGCCCATGCGACGTGCCGATTCTCG
>DASRXR010000404.1:0-4147 GCA_035687405.1 Polyangiales bacterium | reverse complement strand
AGGAAGGCTGGGTTCCGGCGAGCAGCCACTCCACGCCATTGGCGTCTCCGCCCTCTTCGTCCGCCGTCAAGGCGAGGATCACGTCGCGCGCCGGAACCCAGCCTTCCTTCTTGTCGCGCAGCATGTTCGCCACGAAGATCGACGCCATTGCCTTGTCGTCGCCCGAACCGCGGCCGTAGAAGTAGCCATCCTTCTCGGTGAGCAGGAATGGGTCGATCGTCCAGTCGCTGCGCAGCGCAGCCACGACGTCGAGGTGGGCAAGCAGGAGTATCGGCTTCCCCTGGCCGCGGCCGCGATAGCGCACGATGAGGTTGCCCTTCGTCGGCTTGCCGGGCGGGATGATGACCTGGATGTCCTTCGCCGGGAAGCCTGCAGCGCGCAATCGTTTCTCCATCGCCCGGGCCGCCTTCGTCACCGAGCCAACGGAGTCCACCGTGTTGATCTCGACGAGCTCCTTGTACACTTCACGCGCCAGTCGCTGGTGCTGGTCGAGCGTGCGAAGCTGCGCTGCGGCGGGCAGGAAGGCGATGGCGGACAGAGGCAGCAGGAATCGAAGCAGACGCATGGCGGGTTTGGCGGGTGAGGGAATGCAGCTACTATCCGACCCGCGCCGGACGTGCGCAAGTTCATCGATCGAACATCGTTTTCGTCTCACCTATACACCATTCGCTGACGCGTGCGAGTACTTCTCGTCGAGGACGACACCGAGCTGGCACAGGAAGTAGCCAAGGGCCTTCGCGGCGTCGGCGCACGCGTCGAGTACGCGGGTACCGCGCGCGAGGCACAGCGGATCGTCGATTCGGCAGAGTTCGACGTCATCATTCTCGACGTGATGCTGCCGGGCGAATCCGGTTTCACGCTGTGTCGCACGCTCCGCGACCGTGGCGTCCATACGCCGATCCTGATGCTCACCGCGCGCGATGCCGTGGACGATCGTGTCACCGGTCTCGACGCAGGCGCGGACGACTACCTCACGAAGCCATTTGCGCTGCAGGAACTCATCGCGCGCGTTCGTGCGCTCAGCCGGCGACGGCCGACGCTCGCCCCACGGATCGTCCGCGTCGCGGACCTCGAGATCGACCTCTCGGCGCGTCGTGCGCGGCGGGGCGATCGCGTCATCGAGCTCACGGCCAAGGAGTTCGCGCTGCTCGAGTGCTTCGCACTGCATCCTGACGCGGTGCTCGATCGTGCCGCCATCACGGCGCACGTATGGGACGAGAATCACGATCCGTTCACGAACGTGCTCGAGGTGCTGGTGCGTCGGCTGCGTCGCAAGATCGACGACGGCTTCGAGCCGAAGCTGATCCACACCCTGCGCGGTGCGGGATACCGGCTCGGAGTGTGACGACGACCGCGCCGCTCCAGCCGCTCGCACTGCTCCGCCGTCGCCTCACGTTCTGGTATGCGGCCACACTGAGCCTCATTCTCCTGCTACTCGGTGGAGGCCTCTACGGAGCCATTCACTCGCAACTCGCGCAGCAGCTCGACGTTTCACTGCGCGGGGCGACGAAGGAGCTCATTCGCGCGGCGCACATTCGCGAGATGGAAGCCGCGACGGCGCATGGCAACGTCGTCGACGCCGTGGACGAGCTACGCATTCCCGATCGCGCGCTCTTTCTGCTCGACAGCGCGGGAATGCCGATCAAGCCGGACACCGCAAGTGCATGGATCCGCGCCGCAGCACAGCGTGCTGCAGTTGGTCCAGCGGTCGAGGCGGAGATCGCCGCGTCGAACCAGCACACGCTTTCGCTATATGCCGAGCGGTTCAGGTTGGGTTCTGGGCAGATGTTGGTGGCGGTTGCGGTGGCCGATCAAGTCGAGCTCACCGATCGATACGCGGCGCTCATCGCCGCATTCAGTGGCGCTGCACTCGCGGCCATCGTGCTGGTCGCCGCGGGTGGATACTTCCTCGTGCAGAAGGCCACGGCGCCTGCCGAGCGGTCGATGGCGTATACGCGACGCTTCATGGCGGATGCGGCGCACGAGCTTCGCACGCCCATCGCGGTGCTGCGCACGAAGGCAGATGTCGCGCTACAAGAAGCGCGAACACCGGAGTCATACGAGACGACGCTGCGCGGCATGGGACACGAAGCGCAGCGATTGGGGCGCGTGGTGGACGACCTGCTCATGCTCGCACGCGCCGACGCCGGCGAGCGGCGCGTCGAACGCACTCGATTCTTCCTCGATGACGTCGTGCTCGACGCGGCGATGTCGATCCGCACGCTCGCACAGGCGGCCGATGTCGAAATGATCGTTGACGAGTTCGAAGAGACGGCCGTGATCGGCGACGCGAACCTCGTGCGCGAGCTCGTCGTGGTGCTGCTCGACAACGCGGTGAAGTTCACCCCTCCTGGTGGATCGGTGCGTGTGTCGGTCATGCCGGAGCCACAACCAACACTGATCGTCGAAGACACGGGACGCGGCATTCCATCCGACCAACTCCCGCATGTCTTCGAGCGATTCTATCGCGGCGACGCATCGCGCCCGCGCGAGGGTGGCGCCGGCCTCGGGCTGTCCATCGCGCAGTGGGTTGCTGCCGTGCACGACGCTCGTGTGGAGCTCAGTTCCGAGGCGGGTGCGGGCACTCGCGCGACGGTCGTCTTCCCCAAGCCGATGGGTACGACTGCGTAGCTAAGGCGCTGTGTCATAGTGGTGACAGGTTGTCACACTAGGTTCGCTCTGTGACTCAGTCTATCTCGCAGCCGCTTCGACGCGCGGGAGTGATCGTCGTCCTCGCATTCACCGGCAGCTCCGCCGCGCATGCGCAGCTCGCCGTCACTCGCGCAGAGGCGGAGCGCGCCGCGCTCTCTGCCGGCACACGCGTGGCGCTCGCACGCGCCGACACGGCTGCCGCCATCGCGCGGTTGCTCACGGCGCGAGCAATGCCGAATCCCACGCTCGCGGCGAGCTACACAAAATCGCCACCGCAAAAGCACCTGACGCTCGACATCCCGGTGTTCGATGTGCTGTGGAAGCGCGGGCTCGTCGTCGGGCAGGCGAGTGCGTCGGCGCGTGCGTCGCGACTGCTGTTCGCGTCCGAACGACTCGCCGCGCTGGTGGAAGTGGACACGACGTACACTCGAGCGCTCGCCGCCGAGGCGCGCTTTCGCTTGTCGCGACAGACGGCTCGCGACGCAGACAGCCTCCGCAAGATGACAGTGAGTCGTCGCGATGCCGGCGACGCGAGTGACCTCGACGTGGACCTCGCGACGGTCGTGGCCGGCCAGCAGCTCAACGTGGCGGCGGATGATTCGCTCACCTACATGAGCACATTGCTCACGGTGCAGGTGCTCATGGGCATTCCTGCGGACAGCGTTGCGATCCTGTTGTCCGATTCCCTCGTCATCACATCCGCGGACACGCTGATCGAGCGACGCATGCTCGACAACACCGGCATCGGCACGCCGAGTGTTGCGGCGGCGGAAGCGACGCTCACGGCCAGCGAGCTGGCAGTTTCCGTCCAGAAGCGCAGCGTGTTCTCGCTGCCGTCCGTGAACGTCGGCGCAGAGTGGGGAGATCCTTCGGGCGACGAGCCGGGTTTGCTGCCGATCTTCGGGCTCTCGATACCACTGCCGCTCTTCAATCGCAATCAAGGTCCCATCGCCGAGGCGACGGCCGAGCGTGAGCGGGCGCGCATTCAACTTCTCGCGACACGGCTCACCGTGCGCCAGCGGCTGATCGAAGGCGTGCGCGAGCGAAGCGCGCTCATCGCCAAGGTCGCGCGCGATCGCGACCTCGTCGTACGCGCGCAGCGTGTCGCCGATCGCTCGCTCACGGCGTATCGCGAGGGCGCCGCTGGCCTACCGGCAGTACTCGAGGCGCGACGCAGCGCCCGCGAAGTGCTGGGGCAATACATCGACGATCTCGCGGCGCTGTTGACCATCAACACCGAGCTGCGTGCGCTCACTCAGACCGTACCGGTACCATGAGATCATCCACTCGCGTCGCCCTCGGCGGCCTTGCCGTTCTTCTCGCGGCGTCCGCGTGCAAGGGATCGGATACGGCAGCCGAAGCTGAACCGGCGAAGCCTGTGGTTGCGGCAAGCACCGCGAAGGCCAGCATCGAGCCGTTCACGCATACGGTGTCCGCGATCGGAACCGTCGTCTCGCGTCCCGACAAATACGCTGCGCTGAGTGCCCCATCGCCG
>DASRXR010000403.1:0-14246 GCA_035687405.1 Polyangiales bacterium | reverse complement strand
TCTACAAAAACGTCGCGGTGCTCGACTCCGGTGCGCGCGGTGCGACCACCACGTTCGTGGAACGCGGCATCGGCGATGTGCTGATCTCGTGGGAGAACGAAGCCGTGCTCGCGATCAAAGAGCTCGGTCCGGGCAAGTTCGACATCGTCGCGCCTTCGATCTCGATCTTGGCTGAGCCGCCGGTCAGCGTGGTCGACAAGGTCGTCGACAAGAAGGGCACGCGCAAAGTTGCCGAGGAGTACCTGAAGTTCTGGTACACGCCCGAAGCACAAGAGATCGCGGCCAAGAATTTCTACCGTCCGATCGACGAGAAAGTCGCTGCGAAGTACGCGAGCCAGTTTCCGAAGCTGACGTTGCTCAAGATTGACGAAACGTTCGGCGGCTGGCAGAAGGCGCAAAAGACGCACTTCGCCGACGGCGGCATCTTCGATCAGATCTACGTGAAGTAACCGGGGGACCATGAGCACGTTGACGCTTACCGGGCCGCGCAGAGCCCAAGTACTGCCGGGATTCCGGCTCTCACTCGGGTTCACGCTCGTCTATCTCTCGCTTCTGATTCTGATTCCACTGTCTGCGGCGTTCTTCAAGACGTTCACGCTGACGTGGGCGCAGTTCTGGGCGGCGGTCGCGTCACCGCGCGTGGTCGCGGCGTATAAACTGACGTTCGGTGCGTCGCTGCTAGCTGCAGTGATCAACGCCGTCTTCGGTTTCGTCGTGGCTTGGGTGCTCGTGCGCTACAAGTTTCCAGGCCGCAAGTTCATCGACGCGCTCGTCGACTTGCCGTTTGCGCTTCCGACATCGGTCGCCGGCATCGCGCTCACCGCGATTTACGCGCCAAACGGGTTGATCGGCTCGCACCTCGAACCGCTCGGCATCAAAGTCGCGTTCACGCGCCTGGGCGTGTTGGTCGCGCTGGTATTCATCGGGCTGCCGTTTGTCGTGCGAACGGTGCAACCGGTGCTCGAAGACCTCGAGATCGACAAGGAGGAAGCTGCGGCGACGCTCGGCGCCGGGCGCTGGGCCACGTTCACGAGAGTGATCTTTCCGAGCGTGCGGCCCGCGTTGATCACGGGTTTCGCGCTCGCGTTTGCGCGCGCAGTCGGTGAATACGGCTCGGTCATCTTCATCGCGGGCAACATCCCGCTCGTCTCCGAGATCACGCCGCTCATCATCATCACGAAGCTCGAGCAATACGACTATGCCGGCGCGACCGCGGTCGCCGTGATCATGCTGCTGATCTCGTTCGCGCTCTTGCTACTCATCAACTACTTGCAATGGCGGCTCAGCCGCTTTCGCTCGGCGGTGTCCTGATGTCGAACGCAGTCACGGTAGATCAACCGATCGTGAACTGGAGCGCGAAGGCGGACGCGCGTGGGGAACCGCTCTGGGTGCGGCTCTCGCTGATCGGCGTCGCGCTCGCGTTCTTGACCTTGTTTCTGTTCGTCCCGCTCGGCGCCGTGTTCTACGAAGCGCTCAAGAAGGGCTGGGCCACGTACTTCAAAGCGATCACAGAGTCGGACGCGCTCGTCGCGATCCGGCTGACTCTGATGGCTGCTGCGATCGCGGTGCCGCTCAACGCGGTGTTCGGCTTGGCTGCAGCCTGGTCGATCACGAAGTTCGAGTTCAGGGGCAAGCAGGTCTTGATCACGCTGATCGACCTGCCGTTCTCGGTCTCGCCCGTGATTTCGGGCCTCGTGTACATGCTGATGTTCGGTGCGCAGGGCTGGTTCGGCCCGTGGCTGAACGAACACGACATCAAGATCGTGTTCGCGCTGCCCGGCATCGTGCTCGCGACGATCTTCGTCACCGTGCCCTTCGTCGCGCGCGAGCTGATCCCGCTGATGGAAGCGCAGGGCAAGGCCGAAGAAGAAGCTGCGGCCACGCTCGGGGCGAGCGGCTTTCGCACGTTTTGGCACGTGACGTTGCCGCGCGTGAAGTGGGGCCTACTCTACGGAATCGTGCTGTGTAACGCCCGCGCGATGGGCGAGTTCGGCGCCGTATCGGTCGTATCCGGCCACATCCGCGGCATGACCAACACGATGACGTTGCACGTCGAGATTCTCTACAACGAGTACCAGTTCAGCGCGGCGTTTGCCGTGGCATCCCTCTTGGCATCGCTCGCGCTTCTGACGCTCGCGGCCAAGAGCTACATCGAATGGAAACACGCTCGAGAGGTGGTGGTGCCATGAGTATCCGGATCGAACACATCACGCGTCGTTTTGGTAGTTTTCTCGCACTCGACGACGTGAGTCTCGACGTGGCGCCGGGTGAGCTCATCGCTCTGCTCGGGCCTTCGGGCTCCGGCAAGACGACGCTCTTGCGCATCATCGCGGGCTTGGAGGGCCAGGACTCCGGCCGCGTGCTCTTCCACGGCGAAGACACGTCGCACAAACACGTGCGCGAGCGCCAGGTCGGCTTCGTGTTCCAGCACTACGCGCTGTTCGATCACATGACGATCCTCCAAAACGTCGCGTTCGGATTGCGCGTTCGGCCGCGCCGCTCACGGCTGCCGGATGCCGAGATCAAGAAGCGCGCGACCGAGCTGATCGAGTTGGTGCAGCTCGGACAGTTCGCGACGCGTTATCCGAATCAGCTGTCGGGCGGCCAGCGCCAGCGTGTCGCGCTCGCGCGTGCGCTCGCGGTCGAGCCTAAGGTGCTCTTGCTGGACGAGCCGTTTGGCGCGCTCGACGCGAAGGTACGCAAGGAGCTCCGCCGCTGGCTGCGCCGCTTGCATGACGAGGTGCACGTCACGAGCGTGTTCGTGACGCACGATCAAGAAGAGGCGATGGAGATCGCAGATCGTGTCGTCGTGATGAACAAAGGCCACATCGAGCAGGTGGGTTCGCCGGACGAGGTCTATCACTCGCCAGCGACGCCCTTCGTCTACGAGTTCTTGGGCGACGTGAATCGCTTCGACGGCCACAAGACGTCCTACGCGCGGCCGTACGAGATCGAGATCTCGCTCGAGCCGGAAGGTAGCGACTCGATCGCAGCTACGGTCGAACACGTGGTGACGCGAGGCTCCGTGATTCGCGTGGAGCTCACAGCGGGCGGGCACGCGAGGACGATCGAGGCGGACCTGACACGAGAGCGCTTGCGAGATCTGGCGCTCGAGAAGGGCCAGGGTGTCTTCATCCGGCCGACCTCGTTGCGGTCGTTCGAGTCGAGCGAAGCTGCGGAGTAACGCACGCGTGGATCAGGGCGACCCACTGGCCGCCCACTGGCCAACTGCCAGGAGCTGGCCGCCCTACTCTCGCAGCGCGGCGAACTTCTGCTCGAGGAAGCGCCGTACGGTTGTGTCGTCCGTCAGGCGGAGCGCCTGGTCGAGCGCTTCGTTCGCAGCTACGACGCGGCCCACCGCGTGAAGCAGATGCGCGCGCACGGCCCAATACGGCTGATGGTTTTCGACTTCGCTCTCGGGCAAGGCTTCCAACAACGCCAAGCCCGCCGCCGGGCCGCGCGCTTCGGCGACCGCTGCGGCGCGACCCAGCAGCGCGCCGAACGTGGGCGCGATCCGGACCAAGCCCTCGTACAACACGGCGATCGCAGCCCAATCCACGCGCCCGCCTCGCAAACGCTCGACGTGCGCCGATTGAACTGCCGCTTCGAGTTGAAACCGACCGGGCCGGTTGAGCTTCGCCGCGGCGCCCAGCAAGCGCTCTGCATCTGCTAGCTGCGGCTGATTCCACTTCGTCGTGTCTTGCTCAGAGATTGGAACGTAGTCGCCTGCGGCCGTGCGCCGCGCCGGACGCCGGGCTTCGCAATAGGTCAGCAGCGCAAGCAAGCCCAAGGCTTCCGGCTCAGCCGGCGAGAGCTCGACGACCATGCGCGCGAGCCACACCGCCTCTTCGGACAAGCCGCGCCGTTTTTCATCTGCGCCGTCGACGTCGTCCCAGCCAAACGCGTACGCGGCGTAGATCGCTTCGAGCACTGCAAACAGCCGGGATGGAAGCTCGGTACCACTCGGGACTTCGAATGCGATGTGCGTGTCTCGAATCTTCGCTTTTGCGCGGGTGAGTCGCTGTCCCATCGTCGAAGCCGGCGTCAGAAACGTCGCTGCGATTTCGGTCGCTTCGAGACCGAGCACGACTTGCAGCATGAGCGGCGTGTGCACGCGCGGATCGATCGCGGGATGCGCGCACACGAACAACAGCTTCAAGCGTTCGTCCGGAAAAGATCTCGCGACGCTCAAGTCCTCCGCTTCGGCCATGAGCTGGCGCAACCCTTCAGCGTTCGCATCCCGCGTCTGATCGAGCCGTGCGCGATCGACGAGGCGACGCCGCGCCGCGTGCAAGAGCCAAGCTTCGGGTTTGTGAGGAACGCCATCGTTTGGCCACGTTCGCAACGCCGCAGCAAACGCGTCGGAGAGTGCATCCTCCGCGCTCGCGACGTCGCGCGAGCGCGCAGAGAGGTACGACACGAGCCGCGCGTACGAGGCTCGCGCGACGCCCTCCACGACGCGGCGCGTGTCATCCATGGTCAGGCCCGGCCTTCAGCTTCCGAGTCCGTGCTCTTCACCAAAAATGGCAGTGAGGTCGGCGACGGGCCGAACCTCGACGGCCCCACGCTGCGCGGCCGGGCTCTTTGCTGCCCACGCGATCGCCTCGTCGAGACTCGGCAACTCGAACAAGATGAATCCGCCGAGTTGTTCCTTCGTATCCGCGAACGGTCCGTCTTGCACGTGGCGCTCGCCACCGCGGACGCGAATCGTCGTCGCCGTGGTGTCCGGTGGCTCGAGCGGACGTCCCCCGGCGTACACGCCCGCATCGACGAGCGCCTTGTGATACGCGCGCCAAGGCGCCCAATACTCCTCGTCCGCGGGGTTTTGGCGCGCGGCGAAGCTGGCTGCCGGTTCGTAGATCAACATCGCGTATTTCATGTCGTCGCCTATCGCTCGAGGATCACGCAGTCGTGGTCGTTTTCCCATATCGATCGTGGTGACGCACCCAGGCCATCGGCCACGGAAGACCCGCTTCGTTGCGGCCCTTCGGCACCAAGTCGAGAATCGTGTAGATGCCCAACAACGGTTCGACGCCGCGCGAGAACGACGAGTACGTGTGATAGATCGCGCCGCTCTCGTCCTTGGTGAAGACGCTGAGTCCGGGCGCTTCCTCGCTCGGGAATCCGTTCAATCCGTAGTTGTAGAAGAACTGGCCCTTCGCCAGCTCGTCCTTCGTGAACGACACGTGGAAGTCGCGGTTGAACTCGGTCTCGAACGACGAAACCCAGTTGAACCGCCAACCCATCCGCGCTTTGAACGGAGCGATCTCTGCGTAGGGCGCGCGCGAGATGGCGATGTACTCGATATCGCGAGCGGCGAGGTGCTCGAGCGTGCCGTCGACGTGATCGGACAGCATCGAACAACTCGGGCAACCTTCTTCCCAGCCCGGGCCCATCATGAAGTGCCAGACGACGAGCTGACTCTTGCCAGCGAACAGGTCTGAAAGCGTCTGCTTCCCGTTGGCTCCGTCGAACACGTATTCCTTGTCGACGCGGACCCAGGGCAGCTCACCGCGCGCTTTGGTGAGCTCCTCGCGCAGGCGCGTCATTTCCTTTTCCTTCGCGAGCAACTTCACTCGTGCTTCGAGCCACTCGTTCGGCGAGACGATCTTCGGATTCATCGGCAGTCTCCAATTGTTTGAGGCGAGGAATGGGCGGTTTTCGGCTTCAGCTTCGAACGGAGCTTGAGGAGGCTGAACACGGCGATTCCGCTCGCGGAAGCCGCTTTCGCGGCCAGGATGGCTGCGGCTGCAAGGCAGGCAGGGCACATCGGCGTGGTCCTTTCCAAGGGTTCACACCTAGGACGGCGAGCCGCATGCCCGTTCGACAATCGCGTGGATCTTTTTTCGGCCGGGGCGCTGAAACGCTTACGGCATCGCAAACGCGGCGTTCGAACGCTCGATCCAGAAGTCGCACTCGCGAGCTCTGAAGTCCGGAATGATCGTCGATTCCAGATTGAAGTTGATGCGCAGGTTTCCGTTTGCGGGCGACTTCGGCCACTCCAATAGGTCCGCGCCGTTCGGGTCGCCAGTTTTGGAAAAGTTCGTCCAGTAGCTTTGCATCTGCTCGCTGACCGGCAGTGTTTCGGGTGTGAAGAACTGGTTCGTTCCAAACACGAACACCAACTCCGATGCGTGCGCGACGCCGATCACGTCGTCGACTGGGATGTCCCAGTTGTACAGGTAGACCGGCAGATCCAATGCGAGCGCGCGCCGCGCCACGTCGACGGTCGGACACACGAGCCGCGCGTCACCCCAGATCCGCGTAATCGCCGCTTTGTACGGATCTTTCGCCTCGGCAAACTGACTGACCGGATACAGATCGGCGATCGGTTGCACCGGCTCCGAAAATCGCTGCTTGAGCGCTTCCAGGTACTGTTCGTCGTTCGTGATGCCGGTCGCATCGAGTGTCCAGTAGCTGCCCTCGTCCGTCGTACTGCCGAGCATGTACGGCACCTTCGCGACCTCACCGCGGTCGAAGAGTGCACGCGGCTGCTCCGGCATGAAGCTGCCATCGACGATCACGTTGAACGAGCCGCTGAACGCCGACGCGCTGTCGACGAGCTCGACGATCGACTTCTGTCGCAGACACGCGAGTGGATCGGCGTCGGCGCAACCCAGCTGCGTCGCAAACCTTGCAGCCGTCCGCTGCGCGCTCGTGAGCGTTCCGCGCACCGTCGTGCAACCTCCACTCTGACTGATCGCACGGTGAAACAAGCCGCGGCTCGCCGGTGACGCCATATGCATGCACACGTCGACCGAGCCTGCCGACTCGCCGAAGATCGTGACGTTGTCGGGATCGCCGCCGAGCTTTGCGATGTTGTCGTGCACCCAGCGGAGCGCTCGCTGCTGATCCCACAAGCCTTGATTACCCGCATTACCCGCATTGCCCGCGCTCGCACCGCCATCGCTCAGCCCTTCGTGCCCGAAGAATCCGAACACACCGAGCCGATAGTTGATCGACACGAGCACCACGCCGCGACTCGCGAGCTGCTGGCCATCGTAGACCCACTCGGAACCTGAGCCGTTGACGTTTCCACCGCCGTGAATCCAGACCATCACCGGCAGCTTCTTCGCGTCGGTCGGGGTCCACACGTTCAAGTACAAGCAGTCTTCGGATTCGACATTCAGCGGATCGGACGAAGGCGGCTGCGGGCATCGCGGACCGAACTTGCCGGCGTCGCGGGTGCCGGACCAGGGCTGATTCTTTGCCGGCGCTTTCCAGCGCAGCTCGCCGAGCGGCGGCTTTGCGAACGGAACGCCGAGAAATGCGCGCAGACCTCCGACGAACCAGCGACCCTCGATCACACCGTCGTCGAGCGCGACGAACGGATGTTCGGTGCCGGTGAGCACGACCTCGACGCCGCCATCCGCTGCAGTCAGGCTCTCGGCCTGCGAGTCGTCGCCGCAGGCCGCGCTGACGCACAGGCTACACACCACGAGCACTGCGACGCTAAGCCGCCCCACTCTGCCCGCACACGCTGTCCGAGTACTCCCCATACCCGCCTGCTTATAACGCAGAACGCCGGCGAGTAGCCCTCAGCCTTTCGGCACTTTTGGCTTCAGCCGTACGAACAGCAGCAGTGCGAGCACCGCCGCGTACATCAAGGGCTGCGACAAGTCTCGCTTCACGCGCCAAATGAAGTGTACCGATGCGAGGATGCCCGCGAGGTACACGAGCCGATGCAGGCGCTGCCAGCGCAGCGGGCCGAGCAGGCGCCGGATGCGCATCGGCGAGGTCGCCGCGAGCGGGATCAGGATCAGGAGCGCGCCGAAACCCACCGTGATGAACGGGCGCTTCGCGATGTCAGTGACGATCGCCGACCACGCGAAACCCTGATCGACCCCCGCGTAGACGAGGAAATGTAGCGACGCGTAGAAGAACGCGAACAACCCGAGCATGCGACGCAGCCGCAGCGGCCACGACCAGCCGAACAGCAGGCGCAGCGGGGTCGCCGAAAGCGATGCGAGCAGCGTGATCAGTGCGAGGAGGCCCAACCGGTTCAGCGCGATTGCGACCGGATCGGCGCCGAGCGTCTTGTTCGCGGCCTCGAAGATCAGCAATGCGAGCGGGATCAAACAGCCGGTGAACACGCCCGGCTTCAGCCACCCGTAAGGCTTGAACGGTCGAACGCGAGTTTGAGCGGCAGCGGTCACGTCAGAAGTTCCGTCGCAGATCGAGGCCGGTGTACAAGCTCGCGACCTGATCGGCATAGCCGTTGAACGGCAGCGTGATGCGACGCTCGAGCTCTCCGATGCGGCGCTCCGTCCGCTGACTCCAGCGCGGGTGATCGACTTCGGGATTCACGTTGGCGTAGAAGCCGTACTCCGAGGGCGCAGCCAAGTTCCACGTCGCAGGTGGCTGCTTCTCCGTGAACTCGAGCTTCACGATCGACTTGATGCCTTTGAAGCCGTACTTCCACGGCACGACGAGGCGAATCGGCGCGCCGTTTTGACCGAGCAACGTCTTGCCGTACAAGCCTACGGCCAGCAGCGCGAGGGGGTGCGTCGCTTCGTCGATGCGCAGGCCTTCCACGTACGGCCAGTCGAGCACCGAGCGCCGCTGGCCCGGCAGCTGCACGGGATCGAGCAACGTCGTGAACGCGAGGTACTTCGCGCGCGACGTCGGCTCGAGCTTCTTCACCAGGTCCGCGAGCGGGAAGCCGAGCCACGGGATCACCATCGACCAGGCTTCGACACAACGCATGCGGTAGATGCGTTCCTCGAGCGGAAACCACGACAGCAGCGTGTCGAGGTCGATGACTTGTGGTTTGTTGCACTCGCCCGTCACCGCGATCGACCACGGCCGAAGCTTGAGCGTACCGGCGTTTTGAGCAGGGTCTTCTTTGTCGAGGCCGAGCTCGTAGAAGTTGTTGTACGTCGTGATGTCTTTGAACGGAGTCGGCGGATCGACACGCGGGTCGGTCTCGGCCGAACGTTTTTCAACTGCGAGCGGCGTGGCGGCCGCTGCCGGCGGCGCTTCGTCGATTCGCGGACGCGTGCTGTCACCGAGCAGTCCGAGGAGTGCAGCCCCGACGCCGCCTGCTGTCGCGACGGTAAGCCCCGCGTTCTTGATGAACTCGCGGCGGCGCAGATAGAGCTCCTCAGGAGTGATCTCACTCGAGCGGGGCTCGGTATTGCGCGCCATGTGACTGAGTGTAGCTGAAAGCGGGAGTGTCGCTGAGAGCGCGCCCGGGGGTCGAGTCAGCCCGCAGGCACAGCGCGCGGAACACCGGGGACGCCGAGCGAGCACTCGAGCGCTTTGCGGTCCCAGCTCGCCGCATTTGCAGCCGCCTCGTACGTGCTCTGCAAGAACTCGAGAAGCGTCGCGTCCGGATCTTTCGCGGCGCGCAGGCTCGCGTAAGGCAGGAAGAACTCAGCCATCTTCGGGTCGAAGAACGCCTCGGCCGGACGCACCTTCGTGTCGCGAAAACCCTTCGGCTCCGGATACGCGTACGAATAAAACGCAGCATCGCTACCCGCCCCGCCGGGCCAGAAACCTGCGCTGCTGACTTCGTGTGAGTACGCCTCGCGCGTAACCGGGTCCGGTAGATTTGGGACGCCGCCGGGATGGGGTGGCGCTGTGCGACCTGAAAATCGCGTCACAGCCATGTCGAAGCTGCCCCAAAAGAAGTGCACGGGACTGGCCTTGCCCAAGAAGCCGGTACGAAACGTCTTGAACACGCGATCGGCCTGCATCAGCACTCGCCAGAACCTGGTTGCGTACTCGCGGTCGTACTCACGCGGTGCTCGATCGTCTTTGAACGGGATGGCGTCGGGAATCTCGTTCGGTTTTCCGTGAATGTGCGCTTCGATGCCGAGTTCACGCAGAGTCGAGAGCAGCTTCGCGTAAAAGTCTGCAACCGATTGCGGCTGTAGCGGCAACGCGCGTGAAGCGCCATCGCTCGTCTCGATCCGCAGCCGATGCGCATCGAAATCGAAAATGATCTCGAAGGTGCGCGAGCCATCGGTAATCGGTGACGTCGCGAGCCCGCGCGGCGTGACGTACAACGCCACGTGCCACGAGTGATTTAACCATGGCGTCTTCGCGAGCCGCAGCTTGCCGACGATTTGTGACCACAAGTGCAGCGAAGTGCACGTGCCTTGCCACGCGGCATATGGGAGTTCGGGCCAATCGGTGATTTTCGAGGGCATGCGTGAGCTCCTTGGGCTATCTATAGCAGCCTCAAACGCAAGCAGCCTCTTACGCACCGAGGGACCTCATGAAAGCTTCCGACCTGCTCGTCAAAGCCTTGGAGCACGAAGGTGTCCGTTACGTGTTCGGATTGCCGGGGGAAGAAAACCTCGACGTGCTCGAGTCGCTGCGAGCCTCGAGCATTCGCTTGATTGTCACACGGCATGAGCAGGGCGCAGGTTTCATGGCCGCAACACACGGGCGGCTCACGGGCTGTACCGGGGTTGCTCTATCGACGCTCGGGCCAGGTGCCACGAATCTTCTGACGCCCGCTGCGTATGCTCAGCTCGGCGCGATGCCGATGTTGATGTTGACGGGTCAGAAGCCGATCAAGGCCAGTAAACAAGCACTGTTTCAAATCGTCGACGTGGTCGAGATGATGCGACCGGTCACGAAGTACACGCAGCAGATCGTGAACGGCAGCGCGATTCCTTCGCGCGTGCGTCAAGCGTTTCGGGTGGCGCAGCAGGAGCGGCCGGGCGCCGTGCATCTCGAGTTGCCCGAGGACATCGCCCGCGAGGACTGCCCCGACCCCTTCTTGTTCCCGATCGAGAAAACTCGGCGTCCTGCTGCCGATTCGAAAGCGGTCGCGAGTGGTGTCGCCGTGATCGAGCGCGCGAGACGGCCGCTGATACTCATTGGTGCTGGTGCGAATCGCACGATGACGAGTCACATGCTGCAGCGCTTCGTCGATCGGACCGGCATTCCGTTCTTCACGACGCAGATGGGCAAAGGCGTGTTGGACGAGCGTCAGGAGTTGTTTCTCGGTACGGCTGCGTTATCTGAACACGACTATTTGCATCAAGCGGTCGATGCTGCCGATCTGATCATCAATGTCGGTCACGACGTCGTTGAAAAGCCGCCGTTCTTCATGACGCGCGACGGCGCCGAGGTCTTGCACGTCAACTATTCGCCGGCCGAAGTCGACCCGGTGTACTTCCCGCAATACGAAATCATCGGCGATGTCGCAAACGCGGTGTGGCAGATCGGGGAGACCATTCACAAACAGCAGCACTGGGAGTCGAAGTGCTTCTTGGACGTGAAGCGCGCGCTGATGGACGAGATGACCGCGCAGAGTGACGCCGATGCGTTTCCGATCAAGCCGCAGCGGCTCGTGCGCGACATGCGGGCGGGCGTGCCGGAGGACGGCATCATCGCGCTCGACAACGGCATGTACAAAATCTGGTTCGCGCGAAACTATCCGGCGTATCAGCCCAACACGGTGCTGCTCGACAACGCGCTCGCGAGCATGGGCGCGGGGTTGCCGTCAGCGATGTGCGCCGCGCTGCTTTTTCCGAAGCGTAAGGTCGTCGCGGTCTGCGGTGATGGTGGGTTCCTGATGAACTCACAGGAGCTCGAAACCGCGGTGCGCATCGGTTTGAACTTGGTCGTGGTCATATTGCGCGACGATGGCTACGGCATGATCCAGTGGAAACAGGATGCGATGGGGCTCGAGAGCTACGGCCTGAAGTTCAACAATCCCGACTTCGTGAAGTATGCAGAAGCTTACGGCGCGACCGGCGTGCGCATCACGAAGGCGCGGGAGCTGTTGCCGGCGCTGCGCAGTGCGCTAGATGCGGGTGGTATTCACCTTTTAGACGTGCCGATCGACTACAGCGAAAATAGAATCTTCACGCGTGAGCTCGAGCGGGTCGCTGCAGAGTCCCCGTCCCTGAAGGCCACGAAGAACGGCGGCTGATTGGCGTTGTTGCCCGGCGCGCTGGCGTTGGGCGAACCACGCTCTACAGTGTCGGGGCTCAAAACCGAGGAGAGCTCGCATGGCTACTGCCAGCATCAATCCCGCAACCGGTAAGACCCTTCAGAAGTTCGAAGACACTACGGACGCCGAGCTTGAAATCAAGCTCAGCCGCGCCGTGTCTGCGTTCCAAGTTCAACGCAAGACGAGCTTTGCCGAACGCGCTGAAAAGATGCGTAAGGCGGCCGAGATTTTGGATCGAGACAAGCGCGCCTACGGTCAGATGATGACTGAGGAGATGGGAAAAACGTTCAAGTCTGCGATCGCGGAAGCCGAGAAGTGTGCGGTCGCGTGTCGCTACTATGCGGAGAACGCCGAGGCGTTTCTGCGAGACGAACCGGTCAAGACCGAGGCGACTGCGAGTTACATTCGCTACTTGCCGATCGGCCCGGTGCTCGCGGTGATGCCTTGGAACTTCCCGTTCTGGCAGGTGATCCGCTTTGCGGCGCCTGCGTTGATGGCTGGCAACGTCGGCGTGTTGAAGCACGCTTCGAACGTGCCGCGCTCGGCGCTCGCGCTGGAAGAGTTGTTCTTGAAAGCAGGCTTCATCGAAGGTTCGTTTCAGACCGTGCTCATCGAGTCGAAGCGTGTTGCGCATGTGATCGACGACCCGCGCATCAAAGCCGTGACGCTCACAGGTAGTGAGGGTGCGGGTGTTTCGGTCGCGGGCCATGCTGGCAAGCAGTTGAAGAAGGCGGTCATGGAGCTCGGCGGCAGCGATCCGTTCATCGTGATGCCGTCTGCGAACATTGAAGAGGCGGCGAAGACTGCGGTCGTTGCGCGCAACATCAACAACGGCCAGTCGTGCATTGCGGCCAAGCGCTTCATCATCCACGAGAAGGTCTATCCCGAGTTCGAGAAGCGCATGGTCGCGCGTCTGAGAGAGCTCAAGGTCGGCGATCCCATGAAGGACGACACCGATGTGGGTCCGCTCGCCACCGAGTCTGGTCGCAACGGTGTCGCGGAGCAGGTCGACCGTTCGATCAAGGCTGGCGCGAAGCTCCTCGTCGGTGGAAAGAAGATCGATGGCCCTGGCTACTTCTATGAGCCGACGGCGCTCACGGACATTCCGGAGTCGGCGCCGGCGTATCGCGACGAGGTCTTTGGACCGGTTGCGTTGTTGTTCAAGGTGAAAAACATTGACGAGGCCATTGCCCTTGCGAACAGCAGTGCGTTTGGGCTTGGGAGCAGTGTTTGGACTCACGATGACGTGGAGCGCGAGCGCTTCGTGAACGAGGTCGAAGCGGGACTCACCTTCGTGAATGCCATGGTTGCGTCGGATCCGCGCTTGCCGTTTGGCGGCGTGAAACGGTCCGGTTTTGGGCGCGAGCTTGGAACGGTCGGCATTCGCGAGTTTGTGAACATCAAGTCGGTCGTCGTGCACGAGTCCGCGCAGACGAAACATCCCGAGTCGGAGTGATCCGGTGATTGGGTCCTCGCGTCGCTCGATGCCAGCAATGCGAAAGCCTGCCGATCGAGATCGGACAGGTAGACGCGTAGCGGGTTTCGGGCGACGCCGTTCGACATCGTGCGGTATCGTGTAGCGAGGAGTTGCGGCGGCTCGATCCATGCGCCGCCCTCAGCTGCGAGCCGAGAGAAGCTGGCTAAAGGGACTGTGAGGTGGCGCGTTCGTCAAGGGCGGATGGGTGTGGAGCGCGCTCTCCGCCAGCACGTGGTTGGGCGCGTTCGTCAAGGTGGATGGGCGTGTAGCGCGCTCTCCGGCAGCACGTGGTTCGGTGGCCGGCGCGTAGAGCCGCGGCGCTTCCCGCCTCTCTTGGGCTGGTGTTTCAGCGGCGCGATCGAGGCTGTTGGCTGCAGATATCGCGCGGGAGAGGCGGGCGACGGGGATGCATCATCCTGGTTCTAGACCCAGTCCAATCGTACGAGTGCTTACCGGTGTTCCCGGGGCAAAGGCCTTTGTTTTTCTCGCACCGCTCCGCGCTGTTCGCGAGACCCGCCTCTCGCATTCAATCGAACACTTGTTCAAGAACGACGCGCCGAATCAACCGAGCGACATTGTCGTGCGAGCAGATCCGTTCGGATCCCCCTGGTTCTGGACCCAGTTCGATCGTACTCGTGCTTACCGGTGTTCCCGAAGGAAAGCGCTTGGTTTTCTCGCACCGATCCGCGCTGTCGCGAGACCCGCCTCTCGCTTGCGCTCGCACGCGTGGCGCCGCGGCACCTCGATCCGCAATGCGTCGCTTCACGAACTCGCGACCGTAGTCGCGCTCCGCGATCAACGCATTGAGCGCGCGACACATGAGGCAGATGTTCTCGAGCGTCGCTTCTCCACCGC
>DASRXR010000402.1:0-2820 GCA_035687405.1 Polyangiales bacterium | reverse complement strand
AGCCCGCTCAGTGCTGCTGCCACAAGTCACCGGCACGGCTTCGTATGCGCGTGTACACGGCTCGGGCACAGGACAGCTGGGAGCGACACCCGCATCGTCGACGGCGGGTCTCACCGGCAACGCACTCGGCACGTACAATCGCTTCTCGATCGGAGCGGCCGTGACGCAAGTACTGTGGGATTACGGCGCAATCGAGACCTTGCGGGCGTCGGGCTTGAGCTTCGACGCGCAACGCGCAACCGAGCGCGCGACGGTGTTGCAGACGCAGCTCGACGTGCGAACACGTTTCTTCGAAGCGATGGCTGCGCGAGCGCTCATTCACGTGCAGGAAGAGCTGCTCGAAAATCAGCGCTTGAACTCGGACGAAGTGGGGCAGTTCGTGAAGGTCGGAGTGCGCCCGGAGATCGACCTGTTGCAGGCACAAACGGACTTCGCGAACGCGCGCGTGCAGCTGCTGTCGGCGCAAAATACGTACGCGGTGGCCAAGGCGGCGCTGCGGCAATCGATCGGGATGCAAGACGCGAGCGGGTTCGAGGTCGCCGACGACAAGCTCGGCGACATGCCGCAAGAGACACGCGCGCTGACGATCCTCGTCGACGACGCGCTGGCGCATCGGCCCGAGATCGAAAGCCTGGAGCGTTCGCGGGCGGCTGCGCGTGCGTCGATCGCCGCGGCACGTGCAGGTTATCTGCCGACACTCGCAGCCAACGCGGGGATCGCCGAGGTCGGCCGCGAGGTCGAGGACTTGAGCACGAACTGGAACCTCGGCGTGTCGCTCACCTGGCAAGTCTTTCAAGGGGGACTCACGTCGGGGCAAGTCGACGAGGCGCGTGCGCTCAGCATCGTGCAAGACAGCCAGCTCTCCGCGATTCGCTTGCAAGTCCAATACGACGTCGAACAAGCCAAGTCGACGATCGAAAATACCCAAGCGTCGCTGTCAGCGGCGGAAGAAGCGCAGCGTCTCGCGCGCTCGCAACTCGAACAGGCGCAAGGCCGCTACCGCGAAGGCATCTCCACGATCATCGAGCTGCGTGACGCGCAGTTCGCCGTGACCTCCGCCGCTTCGCAGCTCGTGCAAGCGCAGCTGAATTTGTACCGCGCACGAGCGCAGCTGATGGCGGCGCTAGGACAAGACTCATGACCCCCGACTCCGCCATGCCAAACGCTCCCGTCGAATCGAAGCCGCCCGCAAAACACCGGGGCACGTGGATCACGCTGATCGTGCTCGCACTGATCGCCGCCGGTGGGTTCGTGGTGTGGAAGCGCAACCACGAGCCCCAAGGCGCTGACTCTGGTGGAGGGCCGGGATCGTCGGCTGCCGGGCCGGGCGGGGCCGCCAAGCGGCCGACGCCGGTGTTAGTCGGTGAAGCGACGGTCTCGGATGTGCCGGTGGTGCTCGAAGGGCTCGGCACCGTGACGCCGATCGCGAGCGTGGTCGTGCGTTCACGTGTGGACGGCCAGCTCGAGAGCGTGAAGTTCGTCGAGGGCGCAAATGTCAAACGCGGCGAGGTGCTCGCGCAGATCGATCCGCGAGCGTTTCAAGTTCAAGTGCAACAAGCGCAAGCGACGCTCGAACGCGATCGCGCAACGCTCGAGAACTCACAGCGCGATCTCGACCGCTACATGCAACTCGGCAAGCTGGTGACGCAGCAACAGATCGACACGCAACGTTCACAAGTCGCGACCTTGAACGCGAGCATCAAGCTCGATGAAGCCGCGATCGCGAACGCGAAGCTGCAGCTCGACTACGCGCGCATCACCGCGCCGATCAGCGGCGTGGCCGGCATTCGCACGGTGAATCCGGGCAATCTCGTGCATGCGAGCGACACGAGCGGAATCGTCACTTTGACCCAGCTCGATCCGATCGCCGTCGTGTTTACGTTGCCGCAGGACGTATTGCCGAAAGTTTCGAAAGCGCTCTCGATCGGTAACCCACAGGTGGACGTATTCGATCGGGCAGGTACCACTTCACTCGGAACCGGCAAGCTCACCGTGCTCGACAATCAAGTGAACGCCGACACCGGCACGTTGCGCTTGAAGGCCGAGCTGCCGAACCCGAATCGCGCGCTGTGGCCGAACCAGTTCGTGAAGTCGCGCGTCGCGATCGAAGTAAAAAAGAACGTCCTCAGCGTGCCCGCAGCCGCGATCGCACGTGGGCCGTCCGGTGACTTCGTGTACGTCGTGACCAGCGACAACAAAGCCGAGCAGCGATCGGTCAAAGTCGAGTCGATCGAAGGTGAGCGCGCGTTGCTCGTCTCGGGCCTGAACGCCGGCGACCGCGTGATCGTGGACGGGCAAGATCAAGTGAAGCCGGGCGGGCTCGTGGTCGCGCGCGGTGCGAACGGTGCAGGCGCCATTCCCGCCGGCCCGCGCAGCAAAGGGGATGCGGCGGCGGGAGGGCAGCCGTCCGCGGCAGGGCCTCGCGGCCAAGGTCAGCGTAAAGGCGCTCCATGAGCATCTCCGAGCCGTTCATCCGGCGGCCGGTCGCGACCACGCTGTTGACGTTGGGCATACTGCTCGCCGGCATCGTGGCGTACCGCCAGCTGCCGGTCGCAGCGCTCCCTGAAGTCGACTATCCGACCATCGTCGTCTCCACGCTGTTACCAGGTGCGAGCGCAGATACGATGGCGAGCTCCGTTACGACGCCGCTCGAACGCCAGCTCGGGCAAATCCCGGCGCTCGCGCAGCTGACGAGCATCAGCAGCCAAGGAAGCTCGCAGATCACGCTGCAGTTCGATCTCGAGCGCGGGATCGACTCGGCCGAGCAAGACGTACAAGCCGCGATCAATGCCGCAAGCAATCTGCTTCCGCCGACGCTCC
>DASRXR010000401.1:0-4709 GCA_035687405.1 Polyangiales bacterium | reverse complement strand
TCTGCTGCGCACTGCGCGCAGAAACCAGACCCCATCGCGGGCGATACCTCTACGCGATTCGTCGAACGGATACAGTTGCTCGTCGTGATCGATGCCACGTTCGAAGGTGGGAGGAGGCCTGGCGTCGCACTCACTCGCCGGGCTCTCCACAGATAGTTGCGAACCGTGGACGGCTTGATCCGTACTCCCATTCCAGCGAGCAACGCTGCAATCGCCTCGTAGTTCTGCCCGCGAGCACGCGCCGCGATGATGACAGGCGCAAGCCTCTCGACGAACTCGCCGGGGGGTCACCGTCGTTCGGGTTGGCAGGTTCTCCAGTTGCTCCCGCAGAGTCTCAAGCGCCGATACTTCGACTTCCATTGTCTCTCCGGTCTCCAGTAAGAGGTCTCTCCGCGGTTGCGTCACTCAACTGAACGCGCAACTCCCACCCTCTCCTATCGCAGGCAGCGTTGCAGAGTTGGCGTTGTGAGCACGTCGACGTGTGCGTTTCGGGTGAACAACCCTCGCAATGAAACGCAACAACAAGTCGCATTCGGTGCGTTGCGGAACATCATCGTTCGCGTTGCATCCGCCGAATGAGTGCCCGTTGCGACGTGTTCATGGAGCGTCAGCAGCAGCGGCGCAACACACCAACAGCGCGACAGCAACGAGGTGAAAGACCAAAGAAGGGAAGAGCAAGATAAAGGCGGTGGTCCCTCCGGGGCGTTAGTTCTGGAACTGACAGCGGAATTGTTGGGACCACCCTCGAGAAGCGTGGACCTGCGTTGCTGCAAGCCGGCATGAGTGCGGAGGAAATTACGGACCACACCGCGCACGAGAGCGCGCACGCGCTCGCAACTCCGCGCGTAGTGCGAGCGTCACACCGAGTTTCCCATGATTTCGATCAAGCGCGAGCGCTTCGGCGAATGGAGCTACGCCGGACTCGCGCTAGAGTTCGGCTCATGTCGAGCCTCCGCGCGCGAGTCATCAACGGCCGGCTTCAGCTGGATACTGCGACTTCCCTCCCAGAGGGCACCGTGCTCGACCTCGTCGTCGACGACGAAGGGGACGACCTCGACGAATCTGATCGCGCCGCCCTGAATTCTGCGATTGGCCGCGCCTGGGCCTCGGTCGTAGCTGGGCAAGGGCGTCCGGCCAGCGACGTCATTGCAGCTATTCGCAAGCGATGAGCTTGCCGGTCATAATCAAGCCTCAGTGTGCTTCCAGTAGCCGTGCGCATCGCTGCAGGAAGCACACCCATCGAAGGCGGCGCGGAAGGCAAAGCGCTCCGAATGTGACCAGTGCACGAGGCGCGCTTCGGTCAGACTGCAGATGTTTCTTGACGTCGACGACGTGCGGGAGACGCTTGAAGCCTACACGCGGCGTCGGACAGCCGCACCGGCCTTAGCACGTCGAGCTCGCATCGTTCTCCGTTGTGCGGAAGAACTCGATCCGGTGCGTTCAACGATCCGACCGCTCGACGACGACCTCGCTGACCTGGAGCACTGGCGCGATGTCGGTGTAGTTGGCGATGTCGCCCCGGATCTCGGCGCCGTGCTCCTGCATGGCGGCCTGGTAGCCTTCGGCCGAATCACAGATGAACGCGCACATCGCCACGAAGGCGGGTGGTGCACCGGGCGCTCTGCCGGCCAGGCCTTTTTCGACAGTGTAGTAAGCGCAGGCACTGCCCAGCCTGGCCTTCACCATCGGCATGTGCCGGTCGCGGTAGTAGGCATGGTCGAAGCGCGCGCCTTCGGTATACGGGTACATCACGTTGACCTTGATCATGCGGCTCTCCTTACCATCATTGCCGTCGTCGCCCAGGGATTCTCGTGACCGTCGACGATGTCTGATCCGCACGTTCACATATGTCAACGCGGCGCCCCCCAGGCAGCAAGCGTTGCCGTGTGTCTGGCTGGTGAATCCGGGCTACGCGTCGGCGAGATCAAGGGTGTGCCCGATTGCGCCTTCGTTTGATTTCGGCTACTTCGCTCGCTTCAAACATTGCTTCTGTTGCGAATATTGCGTTTGCCAGTTATGTTCAATGATAGCCACCCATCGAGTCCAAATGAGCGCCATCGAAGCAGCCGACCTCAGCCAGGAAAGCACCGCAGCCGCCAAGGCTGCCCTGCGCGCGCTTGAACCACTCTACGCTCCGCGCGCTCGCAAAGCGGCACCCAAGGTCGTCGAGCTCAGCCGCAGGGCCGGCAAGGTCATGCTGCGCTCGGACGGGAACGAGCTCGATGAGATTGTCGTTCCCCAATCGGCGTTCAAGCTGTTCGTCGAGATCCTGGCGGCGATGGCGAATGGCCAAGGGGTCACGGTCATGCCGCTCCACGCAGAGCTCACGACGCAGCAGGCTGCCGATCTCCTGAACGTCTCGCGACCGTTTCTCGTGCGGCTTCTCGACGAAGGCAGGATCCACTGCAAGAAGGTCGGCACGCATCGTCGTATCCGACTTGCAGACGTACTGGCGTTTCGCGAACGCGACGACGCAGCGCGCAAACGCGTCTTGGACGAGCTGTCGGCCGACGCTCAGGATCTCGGCGACTACTAGGAGCCGCGCGTGTCCTTCACCGTCGTGTACGACGCGTGTGTTCTATTCCCGAACGCGCTTCGCGATCTGCTGGTCCGTCTCGGCATGACAGGGCTGTTTCGTGCCAAGTGGAGCGAGCAGATTCTCGATGAGGTCTTTCGGAACGTCCGCGAGAGGTATCCCGACATCACGCCCGAGCAGCTCGCGCGCACACGCCGGAACATGACGGCGGCGATTCGCGATTGCATGGTGGAGCGCTACGAAGCTCGTCGACGGCATCGAGCTTCCGGACCTCGATGATCGACACGTCGTCGCAGCGGCAATCAGGAGTGGCGCTCAAGTGAGCGTGACGTTCAACCTCAAGGACTTCCCGGCGACGGTGCTCGAACGCTACGACCTTGAGGCGCAGCACCCCGATGACTTCGTTCTGAACGTGATCGACCTGGATGCTGCTCGGGTTGCCCGTACACTCGTGGAGCAAGCGCAAGTGTTGAAGAAGCCACCGATGACGCCTTCCGAGCTAGTCGAACTTCTTGTGACGCGGGGGCTCCCGCAATCCATGGCATCGCTTCGATCGCACATCATCGACGAGAGCGACCTGTAACGCGGAACGTAACTGGCACCCCAACTTCTGCCCCCTGGTCTCGATAAGAGCATCAATGCACCCAACTCCATCGGCGCCGCCAACCGACGACCGGGTCCTCGACGAGCTCCGCGCCCTACGCGCGCAGCTCGCCGCCCTCACGTCCGAACTCCGCCATCGCAAGCAACGCGCCTCCAAGCGCGTCCGTATCCGCCGCGAACGCCTCGCGCGCGAGCACGAGCCCGACCCCTTGTACCAACCCACTGAGTTGGATATCGCAAGGGCGAGGAGAGCGCTTCGATGACGGCACGCACGTCGAAACTCGTACACGGCACTGGGTCGATCGAAGAGTCACCCTCGGGTCGCTTCCGCGTGCGCGCACCCGACGGCCGCGGAGGGTATCGAAGGGTTGGCACCTACGCCACGTACAACGAGGCGCGTCGAATGCTCGAGGCTGCGTTGATCGTCGCCGCCAGCAGCCCGGTGATGTCCGCGCTGTGCTTCGCGAACTACGCCGAACGCGTCATCGACCGCTGGAAACTCGCTGGCAAGCAGACTTATCGCGAGGATCGGTCTCGCCTCGCGACGATGGTCGTGCCACACGCCGAGTGGACGCAGCTGCCACTCGACCAGATCACGCGCGGCGAAGTGCGGCAGTGGTCGACTGAAGACGCAAAAGCACGCGCGCGGCAAACTGTACGGCAACCAATCGATCAAGCACGCACTCAATCTCGTGCGAGGGGTCTTCGCGGCCGCGATCGAAGACGAGCTCATTCAGACGAATCCCGCCGAGGGAGTTACGCCGCCGAAGCGTCGGAAAGGCGAGCAACAGGATGACTGGACCGCGCTCGAGCCTCGCGAGATCAAGCGCCTGCTCTCCAATCCGGAGCTCACCTACGAGCAACGCACTGTCTTCTCGCTCGCCATCTACACGAGTCTTCGTGAGGGCGAGCTCGCCGCGCTGCTCCGCACCGACATCATCGATCTCGACGGGGGCGATCCGCACCTCGCTGTCACGAAGAGCTGGGACGACGCCTCAACAAAGACCGGCAAGAGTCGCCGCGTCGCGCTCATCCCTGCAGCTGTGAAGGTGCTACGCGAGTGGCTCGCACACACCGACGGCACGGTCTCGAAAAACCTCTGGGGCCACATCTACGCCCGCGGGTACGACTGGGGCTGGGCACGCAAGATCGACAAGAAGCGCGGCATCTGCTGGCTTGGCGCTCCGCAACGCGCGGGCATCCGCCGCAAGGTTTGGTTCCACCATCTTCGCGACACCTGCGCGAGCAACCTGCTCGCGGCACCTGGGGAAGAAAGTGGAGCGTCCCCGAGGTGGCGTCGATGCTCGGCCGCTCTTCGACCTGGGTGACCGAGCGCTACGCGTGCTTACTGCCCAGCGCACAAGCTCGAGCGGCCGCCGAAACCTTCCACGAACCTTCCACGGGCTTTTCGGCGGACGTCGCGCAAGTAGTGGAATTCATTCAGCACGCGATGGGGGATTCGAACCCTC
Source organism: Polyangiales bacterium (assembly GCA_035687405.1). GTDB lineage: Bacteria > Myxococcota_A > Polyangia > Polyangiales > JAFGIB01 > JADGRF01. The sequence goes on along the minus strand of DASRXR010000401.1, from coordinate 101 downwards.
GACCTTTGGCTCCGGAGGCCAACGCTCTATCCAGCTGAGCTAATCGCGCAGAGCCGCCTATGTAGCCGGGACTCCTCACGGATTCAAGTTCCGCATTCTCC
>DASRXR010000400.1:0-15614 GCA_035687405.1 Polyangiales bacterium | reverse complement strand
CGCTCAATCGCAATACGTTGCGCGTCCGACGACGAGAACGTGCCGTCACCCCACGCGGTGGTCTGCGACAGTTGATGATGGTAGTCGACGAGCCGTCGTAGAAGGCACGCCGGCCTAGCCGCGCTTCGATGCTCTATTTGTCGCGCCGTCGCCGTCGCGATCGAGCAGGCGCAACGCGACCAGCGTGTCGAAGAAGTCGGGATTGGCTCGCCGATGCAGTCTCAGCGCGGCTTGCAGTTCATCGCCCGTCATCGACGTCGAGCCGAGCGCGGTGAACAACCGGAGCTCGACCGCCGACAGCAGAACCTTGGCCGGCCAAAACCCCATACCGATTTCCATGATTCGAGCGGCGGAGGTCGTTGTCGCTGTCGTCGTGGTTGTCATCGCACGCTCTCGCGTGAACCCGTGAGCAATGCGTGCGATCATGGCGCACCCTCCTGCGTGCCCGCTGCAGGACACTCGATCGAGGGATTCCACATCGCGAATAAGCCATCGGGGTTGTGCTCATACAACCAAACGTGTTGATCGTAGTGCCACGGCATGTCGGGGTTGTGTCCTGCCATCGGACCATCGAATGGTTGCCCTTCGAAGAGTTCGGGCGGTCGCGCTGGAAGTGAATCGCTGCGCGGCGGTTCGGATGCAGAGCCCATGTAGGGTTCACCGTCCTGAATCACCGGCTGGAAATACTCGATGGCGACGAGTTTCTGCCCTTCGGGTGTCGGCAAGTACACAAGGATCGGTGGATTCGCAACGTCGGGTGGGGCCGCGAGCTTATCGGAATGCGCGTAGTGAATGCCCATCGTGCCGTCGGGCGACGATTCGCACGGGCTCGCGGGAGCGTAGCCTTCGGCTTCGGCGACCGCGACGTCTTGGTACTTTCGCGACACTGCGAGTGCAGTAGCCAGTGCATCCACGATCGGATCGGTGGACTCGCAACGATGAGCGGCTGCACTTCGCGACGCCGAATCGTGTGCGTGCACGGTCGGCCCGTAGCCGAGACCGAGCGCAAGGGTGGCTGCGATGAATCGATTCATGACGTTCTCCTGGTTCGCATTGGCATGCAGCCGGGAATACGAATCGAGCCCCGGGAAGTTTCCGATTCTTTGCGATGGACGGATCGCGCTCGGTGCGTAAGTCCAGCAGGGTCGAATGCTGCCCCGCACGCGACGAATCGAAGCGCCAGAGCTGAACGCGGCGATGGATCGCTACGCGACCGGTGATTCTGCGGCTTTCGACGTGCTGTACGACGGCCTCGCACCGCGGCTACGCGCGATGCTGCATCGGCAGCATTGCGCGGACCCGCTGACTGAAGACCTGATCCAGCAGACTTTCCTACGCATGCATGCCGCGCGCGGACACTACTGCCGCGGCCAAGACGTCGTTCCGTGGGCTTTCGCGATCGCTCGCCGCTTGATGATCGACGCATGGCGACAAAATCGCCGTGAACGCGACCGGCCAAAACGCAACGCAGTGGCAAGTTTGCCCGGACCCGAAGAAGAGCTGATCGCCGATGAAACTGCGCGGCGACTCGCGCGTACTGTCGATGAGTTGCCTCCGCTGCACCGCGAGGCGTTCGACTTAGTCAAAATGGATGGGCTCTCGATCGAAGAGACAGCGCGGGTGCTCGGTACGTCGGCGAACGCGATTAAGCTGCGCATTCATCGAGCCTACCAGAGCCTGCGCAACGCCACGGAAGGTTCCAAGTGAACAATCACGCGCGCGAGCAGCTGATGGCGGCTGTGTCGGCTGTGTACTCGCCTACTCGGCGAGAGGTGCAAACGCGGGGACGGCTCAGCTTTTCCGCCGCGGTCGTTTGGATGTGTGGAGTGTTCTTGAGCGTCGGCGCGTTTGCCCATAGCGCGTCGCGGCCCACGTTGGTCACGGCGGCGATCACGCTCGGCCTGTGCGTGTTGGCGGCGACCACCACGGCGGTGGTACTCGCGCGAGGTGCCACGCCGATCGGCCGGTCCCAGAGCACCCTCGCACTGACTACGGCGCTGATTCCGTTCGCAGTGCTGGGCTGGCTAGCGTTCTGGCAGCCAGCGGCGGCACACGCCGATGTGCCTGCGGGTTGGCGTTGCGGTGGGCTCGCCTTATTGATGGGGGTGGCATTGCTCGCGGCGATGACGGTCGCGAATCGGCGATCCGATGCCATTCATCCGCGCTCCCTGGGCGCGGCGTTCGGCGCGATCGCAGGCGCGTGGGCCGCAGTGTTTGCGGCAGCTTGGTGTCCGCTCTTCGATTTGCCGCACACATTGTTTGGCCACGTGGTGCCGGTCTTACTGTTGACGGTTGCGGGCGCACTGACGGCGCGGCTCTTGGCGGCACGCTCGCCAATCTGTTGAGTTTACTAGACCGCTAGGGCAGGGCGCCCGCTACGAAGCCCCGACCGGGCAGCATGTGTCCGACGACCGTCTCGAGATCGTCGCCATAGACAAGAATGGCACCACCAGCGCGGATCGCGCAGTAGCGCAAGTAGCCCGCGATCTCTCGTCTTGATCCAATGCTGGGTTCGCGATTTCTCGTCTGGCCCTGCTCGACCTCTACGCAGTTGCATGATTCGGAATGCAGCTCTTTCAGCTGCAGCCAGTGGCGGCAGACAATCTGCAAGTGGTACAGAACTTGCGTTCTTGGCTTGTGAGTATGGCGACTGTGCCAGGTTGTGCCCTGCGTCGCCGAAGCTCGCGAGAAAAGTAGGCATTTGTGGATAGCAAACTAGCACTAGGTTTGATTTGTGCAGTGGTGTTCCTCGGCTATTCCTGCGCTAGAGACCACGATGCGAGGGAGGAGACCCCGGGCGACAGTTCGCACGCTGTCGTCAATGGGAGTGCGGGCGCTGGCACCGAACTGAGTGTTTCGGGCGAGGGCGGTCGGGCGTGCCAGTGGCCTTCGAGTCTCGCGGCACGCGACGCCAACACACGAGATGTTTGCACCGCGGCACGCGCATTCCTCAGCTGCGACGCCCGCAGTAGTAAGGTCGACTGCGCTAGCGACGATGCGAGAACCTGCGCCGACGCGGAGGCTCTCGAATCACCCGTCAACAACTGCAGAAGCCACTGCGAAGCCGATGAATACGCTGCGTTCTGCGGTGGAATCGGACCGGGGCCGGTGCCGGAGCCGCCGCCGGGCTGTCGTTTCAACATCGCGAATCCTGGGGGGGTCGCGGTCTATTGTTGCCCTTGCAACTGATCTCACTCCAGCCTTGCTCGTTCTTCCTACCGGCTTCGTTACGGTGCGATTGCGTGTCGGCGCACGCGAAATCATTGCCGAACAGCATCCATGTATTGCGCCAACTCGCCGTCGGCGCGCTTATGCACCCTGACGCTCATGCAGTTCAGATCCTCCGCAGTTTGCGCCCTGGTCCTCACGGGTTGTTTGGGTTCGCATCCAGAGCAACTCCCAGGCGACGACGCCAGCGATAGTCGGACGGACAGCGCCGCCGCCCGTTTTAAGGGCACGTGTGGGTTACGCCTATACTGCGCTCGTGACCTCGAGGGCGCGGTCTGGCTCTTCGGCGACTCTTGTGGCGCGGCGGAGGCGTTGCAGCTCGGGTGGCGGTGGGACGTGTCGTGCTATCCGTGCAGCGGAGCCGACTGCGAGCAATCGGATGACGCGGGTGTCGACGATAACGATGCTGGTTTAGCGGGACTTCCAAGCTCACCTGCAAGCGACGATCGAGGGGCGACCTGTCAACAATAGAGCACACTACGGATCGTTCGCTGTCGGACGTTCAGCTGACGCAACGATTTGAGCTATTGCCGAACTCGATGCCACTGGCGATCCACGCTGACGCACCTGTCGCCAGAATCCTCGCGGTTCTGGCCGCATGCGTTCTTACTATGACGGCGTGCAGCTCAGACGAGCGAACTCCGCCGACACAGCGTAGTGAGGGGCCGCTTATCTATTGGAACGAGGACGTACGCGCTTTAGACGCGGACGGCGACCAGTTCGCAGCAATCACTGTCGGCTTGTCTGCACTTGAGGTTCTCGAGCGCGGTCCCGATGGAAAGTGGCAGTCGACATTGATCACGCGTCCTCAGGTTGACGCGTGTTCCCCATTCCCAATTACGAACACAGTAGCAGACGCTAACAACGATGGTGCTCTCGATATTCTCGTGTTCGACGCGGCCTGCGGGAACTGGATCGCACTTGGGCGCCAAGATCACACGGGATTCGATCCTGTGGTTTGGGAAGACATCCTTCCGGAGCTGCAGCCTGCGCCTTACCTAGGCATCCTCACGATGCCTCAAAGCGAAATTGTCGTGTTCGCCGCGAATGGATATAACGGTCAAACGCTGACTCTTCCTCAACCCGCTGAAGCTGAGCCTCTGGAGTGGCGCGCGTCTCGCCTACCAGTATCTGTAACGCATTTTATCGTTCCAGGCGTGAGCGACGATGGCACCGCCATCCTGCAAGGGAATGGTGAACTACTCTCAATTCCTGTTAAGGCCGCCGCAAATGTGGTTCCGATATCGTACGAGCAGCAGGTCCAGCGGCCCTACCTCGAGCCGTTCTCCGGATTTGATGGTCTGACCCGCATCGACGTACCGGACTGCGGCCCGGTGTACATCGGCCAAGGACTATTCCCGGATACTGCTGGCATCGACACCCGCAATCTTCAAGTGTTGGGGTTCAATGACAGGAGCTACACTCCGCACGAAGTCGACGATGAACTCGACGTCCATGCCTTCGCAGCTGTTACGCGCCAGCTGACGCGAGACACCCTAACTCTCACGATCGGGAATCGCGCACATGGCAAGTTGCAGCTCAGTTTATGGAAGATTGTGGACTGCGCGACGGCTTCACTGCTCGCAGAGCGTCCCGTAACATTCGACTGGACTACGCCGAAACAAGAGAAAGATGGGCGAACGGTCGAGATACCGAAGACTCGCGGGGTCAAAGTCATCACAGCCTTAGATGCCGCTGAAGTCCGGTTCGAGATGATCCACTACGACGGGCTCCGAGTTCGAACGTACACCGCACATGACGAACTCGGCGAATGGACACTCAGCGAGGATACTCAAACAATCCATGACAGCAGAGTTGACTACGCTTTTTAGATCGGTCGTCTTCATCGGCACCGCCGCGCTGTTTAGCTTTGCCTGCGCGGACGACACTGTCGAGCCTCAGGGGTTCGACAACGGCAGGTCCGACCCCAGCTCAACCGTATCGGGCGGGGCTTGCAAAACGAATGTGGAGTGCATCGGCTCGCCAGCCGACCGTCAGTTCAAAAATGTGCGATGCCGGTACGAGATTTACTGTTCCGCCGGCTCATGCTTTGCCGAATGCCAAGAGCTATGCAGATCGGTGAACGAGGACGTCTCCTCTTGTGGCGACGCCGGCTTGTGTCAGCCCCTGGGCCAAAACATTTTTGCGTGCACGCGTAAGCCGATCTCGTGCACTGATAGGATGGATTGCCCTGCAAGCGTGCCGCCTGGCGTTCCCAGAGTCGATGCTGGTGCCGACGCCTGGCGATGCGAAGAGGGGATCTGCCAGTATCCTGGCTACGACTATCAGACAAAATGACTAGTGTTCTGGCGACTTCACACGCGAATGGCAGATCCTTTACCGTCAACTCGTACCGGCACCGTCAACTCGTACCGGTCCCGAAACCCGTCCCCTCCACGACGATCAGCCAACGCTCCGTTAGGCTCTTCTGGGCGCGGAAGCTCGGCGGGAACCGGTATGGCATAGGTGGCGCGTGTTCCGCGTGGGCCAGGTTCAAGAGTAGCGACGGAGTCGGTCCGCCAGACTCCTGACCACCAGACTTCGGTGCCGTCGAATCCCTCGCACTCGCAGCCGTGCTCGTAGATCGGCGAGAGCGATCAAGTACATGGCGCCCATGCCGCCGATTCTACCGCTGATCAGAGCGCCCGGCGAATCGCACGCGCACCGATCAATTCACGCCCGCGTCTTGTTCACACACTTCGAGCGGCGTTGCTTCTTTGCATGGCCCGATGTCGCTGGAAGAACCGCCGTAGAAGCAATTGCACCTGCCGATCGGCTTTGAGCAGGTAGAAAACCAGACCAGCCTATCGCTTGCGTCGTACACGCAAGTTGTCCCGACATCGACTTGAAACGCTGACACCGTTCGCCCCGCAGCGCATTCAGCCGTCGACGCCTGAGCGAATGGGTTGCCCCCGTGGGAGCAGTCTTCGGGAGCGATCGCTTCATCGTAGGTCACCGGGCAACCGCTTGCGTCGAGCGACCTCATACACTCCGTCGGCGGGCCCGCATCCGCGGCCACACTTCCACCCTGCGGCGCGTCGCTGCGAGCGGGCTGGCCGGCGGCAGCGACTTGAACTCCCACAGCGCCTGCACCACTCAACCCAATGCCCGTGCCCGCAACGCCAGCAGCCCCCGCAGTGCCGCCGCTCGCAGCTGCGCGCCCTCCAGCATCGGCTGCGTCAGAGCTCTGGACAGGCACTGGCTTAACGACCGAGCCGCAGGCGCTCTGACACAATACGATCAAACTGCTGACAAAAATTCTGCATAACATTCTGCTCACTCCGCAGCCAACCGCTGCACAACCCGTGCCACGGACCGTCAGGCGGGCTCCAGCCGTTTATCTGCAAAACGAGCGAGATGGTCCTTCTCGGGCGGCGGTCGAACAACCGTAGGCGAGCAAAGAAGACGCGAGGAGCGTTGTAATGCGCGGGTTCGCGAACGCGGGGCGGTGACCTGACCGCTGGACTGTGCCAGGGTGCGCCAAACCTGTTGTCGCGAGGGGCATGCTCGTACTTCTGAGCAGGGACGTCGCGTGAGCAAAGACGAAAGGGGCCGCGGGCCGCGCGACTTCGAGTCGGCGACTCTTGTGGCGCGGCGGAGGCGTTGCAGCTCGGGTGGCGGTGGGACGTATCGTGCTATCCGTGCAGCGGAGCCGACTGCGAGCAATCGGATGACGCGGGTGTCGACGAGAACGATGCTGGTTTAGCCTCCTGCAACTTCTGACGATGGAGGACACCCTAGTCTGAAGAAAAGGCGTTTGGCTAAGGTGAACAACAGTTCATTCGGGTCAGTTGGAGTTGTGTCAGACGACTGCAACGAATAGCCGAGTCGCGATCTCCGTGTCTTCATTGTTTCTCCCGCAACCTCATAGTGTTGCGTGAAATCTAGAAGATCGCGGAGCTCGACCACTGCCTGTTCGCTGCGCGACGACATTGCGCTCCCAGAGTGATTTTGCGCGCGCGGATACGGGGGCTTCCCACGCACCAGAGTTTTGCGTGAGACTCCACCCGTGCAACCCACATCTCGAACTGCCGCGAAGCTGATGCGCACTCAGCTGGTAAACAACCGGTCGTCTCCTGAGCTGATTCGAAGCACATTGAGTAGCCTTTCGGGGGAGGATCGGGACGCGTGGTTGGATCTGATGTTGGATGTCGAGGGGATTCTCGACGATGAGCCGGACCTTCCGCGTGGCTGTGTTCCGTATCTGCCTTGCCCGGTAGCGACGGTGCTGGACGCCGTCGATCAGGCGAGAGTCACATCCACGGACGTGTTCGTCGACGTGGGGGCCGGCACCGGGCGGACCGTGTTTTTGGCGCACCTGCTGACCGGCGCCGGCGGCATCGGCATCGAAGTTCAGTCTTCGCTGGTGAAGTCGGCTGCTGGTCGAGCCGAATGGTTGAACTTGACCCGAACGCGCTTTCTCCACGGCGACGCAGTGGACCTGATCCAATTCATCACGACCGGAACCGTATTTTTTCTCTACTGTCCGTTTAGCGGAGAGCGGGTAGAGCGTGTGCTGGACGCGTTGGAGGGCATCGCACGAACGCGGCAGATTCGAATCTGTTGCGTCGCTATGGCTCCGCTCGAGCGGCCTTGGCTCACCCGGCTCGGTTCGACCTCTCCGGAGCTCGACCTGTACCGGAGTGCGTTCGACTTGTACCGGAGTGCGTGAGTGGACAGGGTATCGGCGTGCAAGCGCGAAGAGGTTGGCGGTCATCACAAACGCTGCAGACGCCGTCGAACAAGACGATGCGGTGCGGTTGCTTCTCCATCACTCTTCGTACCCGACCGCATGGGCGACTGCCGGGCATCGTGTTCTATCGAGGGGTCAGTCTCGCGCTGTCCACGCTGAAATACCAGCGCGTGAGGCGGATAGACGCGGGTCCCACCCAACGCCCCAGCAGGCTGCCGACCAAGTGGTCTCTGTGATAAGATTGCCTCCGATGAACGACAACGACCGTGCACGCGCAGAGCGCGCGCAAGCGCGCGCCGGCACCATTCACCCGCGCCTGATGCCGCGGCATCCCGGGCGAGAGCACGACTTCAGCCCCGTTTCAGGCGCTGCGGCCATTGCCCTGGCCGTTGAGCTGTCGCGCACTGCCTGGACGCTCGCCGGCCGCTCGCTTCCCGACTATCGCCGCGAAGACATCCCGATCCGTCTCTCGAGATTCACGCCCGCATGATCGAGCTGCCTCAAGACTTTCGGGACGTGCTCGTAGAACTCGCCGATGCTGGCGCGGCATTCGTCGTCATCGGGGGCTATGCTGTGGCTTTTCACGGTCACGTGCGAGCGACCAAGGACATCGACATTCTGGTGAAGCCTAGCGCCGATAACGCAGCGCGTGTGTTTCGCGCACTGGCGGCCTTTGGTGCACCGCTCGACGCATTCAAAATCCGACCGGAGGATCTGGCCGAGCCCGGCCCATTCCTCACGCTCGGCTCTCCGCCCTTTCGAATCGACGTGCTCACAACCATCCCTGGAGTCAGCTTCGACGATGCGTCCGAGAACTGCGGCGTGTTTACCGTCGATGGTCGCCGAGTTCCAGTCATCGGGCTCGACGCCCTGATCAAGAACAAGCGAGCGAGCGGCAGGCCACAGGACATCGCTGATGCCACGGTCCTCGAGTCGGGCTCCGCTTCTCATGGTCGCTAAGCAAAGCAGTGACTCTCCCACGACTGCTCGCGCGGCTGTTCGTTGCGCTCGAGCCCGGGCAGCCGCATCACGCGCTGCAGCTCGAAGCTCTGCGCATGGCGGGCGCGCAGCCACGCAGCATGACGTACGTACCGTCCGTGACGAGCATCCTCGCGTTCGTCGCGGCAGGGCTCGGCTACTCGCTCGTCCCGTGGCCGAGCGCGCGCGGGCCGGTGCTGCGCGGGATCAAGGCCGTTCCGCTGCGTGGACCAGGGACGCGCTTTCCGGTCGTCGCGAGCTGGCGTACGCGCAGCGAACCCGATGCCGTGCTCGAAGCGGTGCTGAGCTTGGCGCACGGTTGACGCCGCTATCAGCTGCATCGGGTGGAGTAGGGCGGCAGGGATTTGGTTATCTCTGCCGTTCTCCATTACTAATGCCACCTCGTCGAAGACCGCTCAGTGTTCGTGGCCTTGGGCTGTAGCCGCGGGCGCCGCACCCGGTGGTGGTGGCTCATACTGCGGCTTCTTCTTACCAAAGGCCGCGTTCTTTTCTTGCTGCGTCTTGGCTGCTGCCGAGAGCGGATCGGTGGCGCGTGCCTTCTCAGAGGCTGCAGCCTGTGTCGCCGGAGTGTTGGGCACGCCCTCGACTACGGTCAGATTGATCGTGCTCTCCAGCTTGGGCCCGTATGAACGGTGGATACCGTCTGCGAACTGTAAGTGTATCGTATGCTGACCCGGCGTGAGGTTGAGCGTGGCTTCAGTCTGACCTTGTCCGTAATGCTGGTGCTGCTCGTCCTTCGCCACGACCGTGCCTTCGGGGTCTGAGGCGGTGTCGATGATGATGTGATGATGGCCGCTGCCCGCTTCGATTTGGCCGGCTGGTTTGACCTCGATCTTTTCGGCGCCCATCTTCACCGGCACGCTGACTTTACCGTCCACCAAGGGCCCTTGGATCTTCGCGCCTTCGGTCGGCTCCACGAAGAAAACTTTGGCGCCTTCGGGGATCGCAGGCAGCGCCATGCTCGGTGTGGGTGACGGCGTGGGTGCGGCGGAAGGCTCGCGGGCCGCGGAAGGTTCGGTTGGGGCCGAAGGCGCAGGCGCCGGTTCGGCTGGCGGAGCTGCGGGCTCCTCCTTTTTCTCTCCGCACGCGATCAAAACGATCAGCGCCGTTGCGGCGCTCACCATGTGAAGTGCTTTCGTGTGCATGGGCAGTCTCCTCGCGTGGATAGTACTCCCAGAACGCGCGACGGCATCGCTGATCGTGGTGCCCCACCGAAACGGGAAACCACGCGGTGGACGCTACCGGTCGGTAGTGATCACGATCGCCTCGGACGCGTCAAGCACGGCTCCAAAGGTCTGCGCATGCTCGTCACGCGGCTATTGCCGCCATTAGCTGCTGGCGTTCCGCGCTCTACGTGTCCGCGGTCTGCGACTGAGTTCGTTCTTCTTGGATCTGGGTCTTCTCCCGGGTAGGGACGTGGATCAAGTGCTCCTCGGTCCTCGGAGCGACATCGCCACACCAGGCGCACACTGTCGATCGTCAGCGACAGGCGAACAGCGTCAGATCGTGAGCTCTTCATGGGCATGTCACGGGTGGCGCTGCTTCGGCGCGAATGATGGCCCACACGAGTTGAGGCACGATGCGCTGTGCGTCAGAGCGACGACCGAAGCACGCACCGAACCCTCTGGCTGGAGGTCGAGCAGCAGATCATGCACGGCGAGCATTGCGGGCCTCGGAATCGGTAGGAGAAAATGCCACCCGGTCGGAGCCGCGATGGCGCGGAACGTCTGTGCCCTGATTGCCGCGTCATACGCGAGCGCTTGGCTATCTGAGATGGCCCATGCATGATCGACGGATGTCGCCACCGACCCAACGCTCGCTTACACGGGGCACGCCTGACGTGCCCAGCGTATCGGGCATGGCGACGCGCGATCTGCTACGCACGCTCGAAGAACTTGTCGGCAGCGAACACTACGCCCACGCGTTCACGCAGTTGCCGGCTGAACTGCGCAGCGAGCTCGATGCGCTAACCGCGGTCTCGTGGTTGCCGCTGAATTCGCTCGGCCTTGTGCTCGATGAAGTGGCGAAGGCGAGCGGGCGCGAAGTGGAAGCGATGGTCGACGAAGCGGTCCGACGCTCGATCGATCGAACGTTCAGAACCGTTTGGCGCATGTTGCTGCGCGTGACCTCGGTCGAAGCGATGTTGAAGCGCACACCACTGATCTACGCCAGGTCGCGCAACATCGGCCAGCTCGAAGCGCGTTTGGTCGAACCGTGCCACGCCGAATTGGTCCTCAGCGGTTGGTCCGATGTGTCAGAGCGTCAACTGCGCGTGCTCGCGGTCAGCATCCAGCGTGTGGTTGAGCTCTCGGCTCGTCACGATGTGCAGATGAGTTTTGTGCGCACGCCGCAAGGTGGGTGTTATCAGTTGCGCTGGCGCGAGTGAGTCGCGGCGCGAAGCCCAACCGCGAATCGGCGCAACCAACCTGGCAGCAGGTCCGCGCTGGGAGAATGATTTGGATCGGCGTTGCCGCTGTGCGAGAGATCGGTCGCGCGCGTGACCATACATGCTAGCCGCGGCTTGACTCGGTAGCGAACTGCGACCGCCGCGCAACGATGGAAGCATTCAGCTGAATCACGAGCGCACGAAACTCATGTGTGGGTGCGAAGTGCCGGTCAGTCGTGCTGCGCGCTCGCGTCGGCTTCTGCGGTGCTCCCGAACTGGACTTGGCAGCGCTTCGTCATGGAGTTGCAGACGTCAAAACCAAATAGAGATGTCGGAGTCCTCTCCCAAGTAGAGATGTCGGGTAGCCACCGAGCCTCCCGGGCGATTGCAGAGAACTCCCGTCTCTTCGAGCAACACGGCGGCATCCGGCGGCACCGCAAGCGGCGCTTCTAGAGAATTCGCTCATGCCGGCAGTTCGCGAAGACGCCCGACGCGTGATCGCGAGCTTGGCGCTCGTGGATCTGGGCAGCGCGCCTTCAAGCCTATGCGCCGGTGAGCTCTGACTCTGGACCGCGACCGCGTGCACCGCGACCAGCAGCGTTCTGAAACGCAGTCGGGGGTGGGTTTCGATTCGGCCCACAGCTGTCGCAGAAGCGCGGGGCCAAAGGATGTGGTCACGATCGAGGCTCGCTGCCGCCGACAGCGGCAACGCGCCAACGCATCGCTGTAGCACTGGCTGGACACGCGGTCGTGAACTCCACAGAGGCCGCGATGCTTGGCGGTATCTGCGCGCGATCGACGCGTTCGAACCCATGCTTCGAAAAGAAGGCTACGGCGGTCGTCGTCAACAGATACACGTCCACGATACCGCGGTCGAGTGCGTGCTCGAGCGCGCACAACGTGAGGCTCGATCCGACGCCGCTTCCGCGGGCGCTTTCGTGAACGACAACTGACCGCAGGAGTGCGCTGCTTTCGTAGATTTCAAGGCCGGCGCTGCCGAGGAGGTGCGCTCGGGCCTCAGCAACGATGAATGTGTTGAAGTGAGCGCCGACGCCATCGAGCGGGAGCGCAGATACGCGCAGCAATTCCTCGACCGCAGCAAAGTCGGCCGAGAGCGCCGGGCGAATCAACCAGTCCATTTGCCGCTCGTTGTTTGCTTCACAGGGTTCTCTTCGCACGAAGTTACGACGCAATTCGGTCGGCGAGGTTTGCACTCCAGTACTCGACCGCGGCAGTCGAGAGATATCTCACAACATGCTTCGAACATCGCGCGCATCTTCTGCCGGCCGCGCTGAACCCGCGACTTCAATCCGGACAAGGACAAGCCAAGTAGTTCCGCTGCGTCTTTTTGCGACAGGCCTTCGAGCTCGGTCAGCGTCACGGCTTCGCGATAGGGTGACGGCAATCCCGCGACGAAGAGCGCTACGCATTGTGTAAGCTCTGGCAACAGTGCGTCGGCGTCGCTCGATTCATTGTCGCGTTCCGGAGCTGGTTCGGCGGAAGAAACCGGGATCACCGGATGGCGAGCTCGCATTCGCGAGTTGTCGATAATGGCGTGCTCTGCAATGCGGAACACCCAACTACCAAACCGTTCATGCTCGCGTAGCTGGCCCAGGCTCCGATGCATGCGCACCAGCACCTCCTGCAACACGTCGTCTGCGTCGCTTGCCGAAGCGACCCGGCGCGCGACATAGGGCTGTAGCCGTGCCCTAAGCTCACGCCACACGCCGAGTGCTTCGGGCGGTGTCATGTGTTGGGCTCGCTGTTGGCGCAGCATGACGGCGCGCAGCACGCAGCCTTGGGCTTGACCGCTTCGATCGTCGCCGATGCGACGTAGTGTTCGGCGCCGGGCATGCAGCTCCCGATGATCCCCGCGCTATCGCTTCGCACTTGGATGTCGGCATCGCGAAAACCTGCATCCGCCAGCATTGCGCGAATCGATTCGACGCTCGCCGCACCCGCGATGCAACCCGTCAGAGCGACCATGCTTTCGGTGAGCTCGGCCGGCATCGGTGCGGTCGCTAGCACGTCCGAAATCGCAATTCTGCCACCAGGCTTCAAAACGCGATGCGCTTCGCGGAAGACCGCAGCCTTGTCTGGAGAGAGGTTGATCACGCAGTTCGAAATCACGACATCCGCGGACGCATCCGCTACCGGCAAGCGCTCGATTTCGCCGAGACGAAACTCCACGTTCGAGACTGCAACGCGCCTGGCGTTATCGCGCGCTTTGGCGACCATCTCGGGCGTCATGTCGACACCGATCACGCGTCCGTGTGGACCGACGCGACGCGCAGCCAGAAAACAGTCGAAGCCTGCCCCGCTGCCGAGATCCAAGACCGTTTCCCCGGGCAGTAGTGCCGCGATTGCCTGCGGATTGCCGCAGCCGAGGCCGAGATCCGCGCCTTCCGGAACACTCGCGAGCTCCTCGCTCGAGTAACCGAGCGCGAGACTTCCGCCTTGCTGCGTCCCACAGCAGCCGACGCTGCACCCGTCTGCACCTTTCGCTACTTTGCCGTAGGCGGTGCGTACCTGATTCCTCGTCCGGTCGTTACTTTCGCTTTCCATCAGAATCCTCCTGTTTAGAAGACGACGACTCGGCGAAAAGGACGCAAGGTTTCGCACTCACTGCGTCTGGCGCATGGCTTCGGCAGCGAGTCGCGCTGCCTCGCTCTTCGCGGCGCTCTCGGCCCGCTCGCTGTAGCGATCAGTGAGATAGTCTGTGCGATCACGTAGCAGCAGCGTGAACTTGACCAACTCCTCCATCACATCGACGACGCGATCATAGTACTGCGACGGCTTCATCCGATCATCTTCGCCGAATTCCTGAAAAGCTTTCGCGACTGAAGACTGGTTGGGAATCGTGAACATGCGCATCCATCGTCCGAGCAGGCGCAATCCGTTGACCGCGTTGAACGATTGCGATCCACCACTCACCTGCATGACAGCGAGCGTCCGGCCTTGGGTCGGTCGCAAGCTTCCCACCGCGAGCGGAATCCAGTCGATCTGGCTTTTCATGACGCCAGTCACCGAGCCATGCCGCTCTGGGCTGCACCACACTTGACCTTCCGACCAGGCGGAGAGCTCGCGGAGCTCAGCGACTTTCGGGTGCGACGCCGGGGCGCCGTCGGGCATCGGAAGTCCACGCGGATCGAAAACGCGCGTCTCGGCACCAAACTGCTGCAGAATGCGCTCCGCTTCGAGCGTCAGTAGTCGGCTGAAAGAGCGTTCGCGCAACGAGCCGTACAGCAACAGAATCCGCGGCGGGTGCGGCGACACACGCGCTGGGGTCAGCTTCTCGATCGTTGGAACGTGCAAATGCTCGGCGTCGATGTTTGGTACCGCGGTCGTCATGAGGCATCGGCTTTGTTCGACGCCCAACCGTGTTGCTCGAGCAAGCGCTGCACGCGCTGTTTCACTTCGTCGCGTATCTCACGCACGCGCGTGAGCTGTTTGCCCTTCGGGTCTTCGAGCGGCCAGTCATCGCGTTGTACGCCCGGTACGACCGGGCATTGTTCTCCGCAACCCACGGTTACGAGCATCTGCGCGCCTCGCGCGAGCTCGTCGGTCAGCAGCTGCGGTGTTTGGCGCGACAGATCGATGCCGACTTCGTTCATCGCCTGGAGCACCTCGGGATGCACGCTCGGACCAGGCTCGGTGCCTGCAGAAATCGCACGCGCTTCATCTGGATTCGCGAGCGCATTGAACCAAGCGGCAGCCATTTGCGAGCGGCCAGCGTTGTGGACGCATGCAAAGATCACGGTCTTCATGTGAACTCCTCTGCATTCTTCGCGTTGTGAGAGCCTCGATCGACGACGCGATCAGCGACGGCCGGCAGCGCAGGTACAAGCCAACGAAAGAGGAGCGTCGCCGCTGCACCGCCGAGTAGCTGCGCGACTATGAAACCTGGCGCGTCCATCGGTCGTATGCCGGCAAATGTGTCACTCGCAGCGCGGGCAAGCGTCACCGCGGGATTGGCGAACGAGGTCGAGGACGTGAACCAGTACGCCGCCGTGATGTAGCTGCCGACGGCAAAGGGCACGATCCCGGGCCTGCGACGCATGCAACCCCAGATGACTGCCATTAGGCCGAACGTCGCGACGAACTCGCTCAGGAGTTGCGACCCGCCGGAACGTACGTGTTGCGAAGCGAAGAACAGGGCAGGCTCCTCGAACATCAAGTGTACGACGGCCGCGCCGGCGAATGCACCGAACACTTGCGCGAGCACGTACGCGGGAACCAGGCTCCAGGACATCCCGCCTTGGCTTGCTTCTGCAAGCGTCACGACAGGATTGAAGTGCGCGCCGGAAA
>DASRXR010000399.1:0-6852 GCA_035687405.1 Polyangiales bacterium | reverse complement strand
ATCGAGACTCGCCGAGCTCGTGGTGCCGCAGCCGTTAGCAGCGGCCGCCGACAGCGTCAGAACCGCGAGCAATGCGCCGCGCGAGAGGAATCGGGCTGCAGCGTGGAGCGGCAACCCGAGGGTCGAGCCTGGGACGCGGGTGCGGCAGACTGCGGAGGCGTAACGTGCGGACGTGGGCATTGGGTCGAAGTTTTGGAAGGAACGGGCGGTACCCTGTACTACCGGCTTGCCGGAAAATCCACCGGCGCAGCTCTCAAACTCTGCAGCAAGTCTTGTAATTCCGCGAGGTTTGAAGAAATTGAGGGCACTACGCGTCGCGGATTGCCGATGACGAAGGAGAGGTCGAAGTGACCAGCATCACCCGATTGGCCTGCTGTGCATTGGCATTTCACGGAATCGTCGCGACCAGCGCGCTTCGTGCCGACCCTTCGGCGAAGCCCGGCAAGCCGGCGAAACCGGCTGCTGCTGCTGTGGGCGGCGGTGATCCCAGCGAGGCTCGGGCACGCGGGCTCACGCTGATTCGGCTGGGAAAGCTGAAGGAGGCCGAGGCTGCGATGAAGCAGGCGGCCCAGGCGCGGGGGCAGTCGATCGAAGCGCTCTACGACCTCGCCCGGGTGCAGTTCGCCGCGGACGACTACCAGAAGTCGCGGTCGGCGTGCCGGGCGCTGACGGTAAAAGACAAAAACGCGATGTTGAGCGACCTGTGCATGGCGCGGGCGTTTCTGGTCTGGCGGCGCGCTTCGCGCGCGACCGAATACGTCGCGAGCGCACTCGCAAAGGCGCCGAACGATCCGGACGTAGTCTTGGCCGATGCAGACCTCAAGCGCGTCTCGGGCGATCTCGAAGCGAGCAAGGCGGCGTATCAGAAGCTGTTGTCGATCGCGCCGGGCGACCCGGATGCTTCGTTCGGGCTCGGGCAGCTGTACTTGATCGCTCCTGACAACGAAGCCGCGCGCAGAGCGTTTGCGGCTGCACTGCAGAGCGCGCCGGATTGGCCGGACGCGATGTTCGAGCTCGGCAGGCTCGAGTCTGGGACGAAAGCAGTGAGCTTGCTCGAGCGTGCGATCGCAGCGCGACCGAACTGGCCGGAAGCGCGGTTGGCGCTCGGAGCAGCGCGGCTCCAAAATGGTGAGATCGACGCGGCGGAAGCGCTGTTTCGCGACGTGTTGAAGGCGAACCCAAAACTGCCGCTCGCACATGCACGGCTCGGGATGGCGCTCGAAGCCAAGAAGGATTTTCAGGGCGCCGAGACCGAGTTGAAGCGCGGTCTGGAAGGGTTGCCGAACGACGTGGATGCGGCGCTGTCCCTCGCTCGGGTGTATGCGCAGACGGAGCGCAACGAGGACGCGTTTGCGGCGTACCGCAACGCGTCGAGTCTGGAGAAGACGGGATCGCTAGCACTCGTGGAGGCCGGCATCTTCGCGATGAAGCTGCAGCGCAACACGCTGGCGCAGGCGTTTTTGGAAAAAGCGGTCGAGCGCACGCCGAAGTCTGCCGCAGCGCAAGCGCGGTTCGCGGATGTGCTATTGGCACGCGGCGAGAAGGCGCTCGCGAAGCAGCACTACCAGATGGCGCTCGGTGGCGAGGGCGACGTCGATCGCCAAGATGTTCAGCGAAGGCTCGCCGCATTGAAGTAGATCCTCTCCGTGCGTACCGAACTCTCGAAGACGTTTTATCTAGAAGCGGCACATCGGTTGCCGAACGTTCCCGAAGGCCACAAGTGTGCGCGGCTGCATGGGCACAGCTTCGAGGTCACGCTGCACGTGCGCGGCGAAGTCGATCCGAAACTCGGTTGGGTTATCGACTTCGCGGAGATCGTGAAAGCGTTTGCGCCGATGCACGAGCTGCTCGACCATCGCTACTTGAACGAAGTGCCGGGGCTCGACAATCCTACGAGCGAGAACTTGGCGAAGTTCATTTTGGAACGCGTGACGTTGCCGGGTGCGGGGTTGAGCGCGGTGACGGTGTCCGAGACTTGTACCTCCAGCTGCACGGTGTATGCCGACGCTGATTGAACGCGCGCGGGCTGCGGCGCGCACCGCCGCGATGGCTGGATTCACGCTCGGGATGATGAGCGGAGTTCGGGTGCGTCAGCGTGTGTCGCCCGAGGCTGCGCGCTACGAGGTCTATCAAGCGTGGATGAAGCGCTGGTGTCAGGGCTTGCTCGACATCTTCGGCGTGCACGCAGTTATCGTCGGAGCGGCAGAGCTGCCGCCGTTGGCTGCAAGCGCACGGCTAGTGGTGTCGAATCATCGATCGCCACTCGACATACTCTTGTTGCTCCGGCAGTTCGGCGGTTGCGTGCTGAGTCGCGCAGATCTCGCGACCTGGCCGGTGCTCGGGCCCGCTGCAATCAGCGCAGGGACGATTTTCGTCGATCGCAAAGACACGATGAGCGGTGTGGTCGCCGTTCGGAAGATTCGTGATCGGTTGATCCGCGGGCGGACGGTGATCGTGTATCCCGAGGGAACCACCTACGCGGGCGACGAGGTGAGGACGTTTCACGAAGGTGCGTTTGCGGCCGCGCGCGGTTTGAACATCGAGCTCGTCCCGGTTGGGATCGCGTATCAGGCAGGTTCGGAGTTCGTGGAACCGACGTTCGGAGCGCATCTCGCGCGGGTCGCAGGGCGAACGGAAACGCGCGTGGCAGTAGCGGTCGGAGCGCCGTTGCCGATGCTGGGCTCGAGGCGAGAAACGGCGGCGGCGCTGCATACCGAAATTCAAGCGTTGGTTTTGAAAGCTCGTGCGAGTTTGAGCCCCTAGCGACTGAGCTATGCTGCGACCGTGGATGACAGGTCAGAGGCACTTTTGTCACTCGGTCGCGTGCTGCAGCGCAGTCGCTACGAGTTCGTGACTGTCACACCCGACACGCATCGGCGCGTCCACGCGCGGGCGGAGCGACTCGATGGCTCCCGCGCGCGCACGCTGCGCGACGTGTTCGGTTGGAATCGCTCGTTCGAGCGCAGCCTAGTGGCAGACGATGTGTTTTCGCTGCTCGAGCGAGCCAACGTGGTCGAAGCGGCGGGGCCCCTGTGGCGGTCGCGCGTGCGATTCTCCACGCTGGGCGGCAAACTTTTCGTTCACTCGGGTTTCCCCACTGTCGACACGGATGCGGTGTTCTTCGGACCTGACACGTATCGTTTCTGTGCGCTGCTCGAGCGCTGGGCGCCCACTGCGCAACGCGCGATCGACGTCGGCTGCGGAAGTGGCGCGGGCGGACTGGTCGTGAGCGCTCGCGCTTCCGAAGTTGTGCTCGCAGACATCAACTCACGCGCTCTCGCCTTCGCGGAAGTCAACGCTGCACTGGCGTCGCAAGAGGTCACGTGTGTCCACAGCGATGTGCTCGAAGGCGTCGAGGGAACTTTCGACCTGATCATCGCGAACCCACCGTACATGCGCGACGCGGCCGCTCGAACGTACCGCGACGGTGGGGGCGCGTTTGGCGAAGCGCTGAGCGTCCGCATCGTGCGCGAGGCGTTATCGCGACTCGCAAAGGGTGGCACGCTGATCGTCTACACTGGCGCGGCTATCACTGATGGCGTCGACCAATTTTACGCCGCGGTCCGACCCCACCTCGACCGGGAAGATTTGTCAGTGATCTATGAAGAGCTCGATCCTGACGTGTTTGGGGACGAGCTCGAGCAGGCACAATACGCACAGGTGGAGCGAATCGCCGCAGTCGGTCTGAAAGTGAGAGTGCCCGTTTAGCGGGATGTGCGTGCCGATGAGGTACCCTGGCGCTCGTGAACGTCCGGATTGTTGCTGGTCTGAGTCTTGCAGAACCTAGGGGAATGCCGCTCGACGCATTTCTCCCCGAGCCAATCCAAAAGGGACTCGACAGTAGCAACGCCCACCAACTGCATAGCCGCCTGTGTGACCTGAACCGGGCGCGAACTCGACCGACCACCGATGCGAGTCGCTGGGAATCGGCGCTCGATGAAGAGCTGCGTTTGCGGCGCATCGAACATCGCTACGTCGAGGAGATGCGTGAAGTCGTACGCGCGCGCGCCGAGTGTGCGCCGACGACGCCTGACGCATTCGTGGCTTGGTTCGAAGACCTGAAGAAGACCGGGCCCGGCCAAGCTGACCCGCTCTTTCCGTGGCTCGAACATTCAGCATCGTTCGACCAGCTGCGCTGGTTTCTGACGCAAGAGATGGCCGGCGAGGCAGGGTTCGAAGATCTCGTCGCGTGGACGCAGGTCAAGCTGCCGGCGCAAGCCAAGCTCGAGCTCGCGCGCAATTACTGGGACGAGATGGGTCAAGGAACGCTCGGTGGCATGCACGGACCGATGCTCGAACAGTTAGGTCACGCACTCGACTTGACCGTGACGGTCGAGGGCACCGTGTGGGAATCGCTCGCGCTCGGAAATCTAATGAGCGCGCTCGGCGCCAATCGACACTACACCTACCAATCGGTCGGGGCGCTCGGCGTCATCGAGCTCACGGCGCCCGGTCGCGCTGTCTGCGTGAATGCGGGAATGAAGCGCTTGGGCGTGGCTGGAAGTGCGCGGCGCTATTACGCGCTGCATGCGACGTTGGATATCAAACACTCGGCAGCTTGGAACCGTGAGGTACTTCGGCCACTCGTCGATAGCGATCCGCGGATCGCGACCGCGATCGCAGAAGGTGCGCTGATGCGGTTACTCGCAGGCGAGCGTTGCTTCGTTCGCTACCGACAACAACTCATGCCGTGAGATAGCCGAGCTTGCGAAGCACGGATTGGCCGCGATCGCGAAACGCATCGCCGATGTCGATGCGGTAGCGCAGGTTCGGCACGTAGATGCGGCGCGCGAGTGCGTAGGCACTCTGTTGCGCCGCGATGATCGTTGGACCGGTACCGGTCGCAACGCCGATGTAGCCCGTGATGCCGCTCGTCACGAGTTGCCCCTGCGCATCGCGCGCGACTTCGCTGAAGTGAATGCGGTCGAGCTCTTCGGGCGTGAGCATTGGATCCCACGACACCGGAAGCCCGCGCGAGAGCTCGCGATACCCGTAGCGATAGGGAAACGGCGGAACGGTCAGCACGACGCCGCATGCGAAGCCCGGTGTAGTCTCGAAGCGCAGGCCGTCTTTTCGCAACATGCGTTTGAACAGCGACGGCCAACCTTCGACTTGAAGCGCATCGAGGATTGCGAAGCCCGGATACCCGAAGCGGCACGTCAACTCGAGTGGCCAAATGCCTTGCTCGTTGATGATCGTATTCAGATTGATGTAGCCGAGATATCCGCCTTCGCGCAGCAGCGGTGCGAGCCGCGCGAGTGTCAGATCGAACAATCGATCGGTGTCATCGTACGTCAGCAGCGTGCCCATCTCGCCAGTCAGCTCACCGAGGTCACCAGGAAACAAACGCTTGTGCTCCCAGTCGAGGCACGCGGGGCGCAAGAACTCAGTGCCGTTGAAGTACGCGCCGAGCCCGGTCTCGACGCCTTCGATGTACTCCATCAGCACGAAGCTGCTGTGCGTGATGTCGATGTTCGCGAGCCGTGCCGGCTGACCGGCGAGCAGCGCGATGATGTCGCTGCCGTCCGGAGCAGCGCCCACGTAGTTGCGCGACGAGGCCGTCTCACTACCGTCGAGCTTGAACACGTAGCGGCGTGGATTTGCTCGCACGAACGTGATCGCGCGTTCGTAGTCGTCGAACGCGTGGGTGCGCGCGGTCTGAAGCCCCATCTCGGACAGTGCGCTCTGGCCGAATGCCCGATCGTTTTCGAGCCGATCGCCGAGCGCACTGCCGCCGATCACCTGGAAGCCGTCGCGGCGAAGCTCTTCTTGCAATGCGCCGTGTTCGGCAGTTTCGAACACGATTACGCCGTCTTCGCCTGCGTTGCGGATCCAGTCGAGCTCGGTTCGATAGTCATCGACGCGAGTCAGCATACCGTCCATGACGCCGTGCTCGTCGAAGTCGCGGCAGTAAAAGCGAACCTCGTGTCCAGCGGTGCGAAGCCGCAAGTACATATCCCCGAGATCGCCGCTGTGCCCGATTCCAAGAAAGCGCATCCGTTTATTGAAGCATGCGACGCACGCGCGAGCATCAGTGATCAAGATGTGACGTATTCGAGATCGAGATGACTCATTACGTGCGCGCAACAACGTTGGCCAAACGACTTTGGCAACTTGACTGCGCTATCGGAAGAACTGAGGCTGCGCGACGAGGGCCTGCCATGAGTCATTACAAGAATATGCCGCGACGCATCTCGCGTCGCGATTCGTTGAAGGTGTGTTTGGTGCCCGCGGGCGCGATCGCCGGCGGCTGGTTGATCGGTTGCTCGAGCGATGGAAGCGCGATGAACGGTCAGCTTGGCGGTGCGCCGGTAGTGCCGACCGCAGGCGCTGGAACAGGCGCGTCAGGTAGCGGCGTGGCGGGCGCGACTGCAGCTGCGAGCGGCTCACCTGCGAGCGCGGCGGCGGGCGCGAGCGCCGCAGCAGGGAGCAGTGTGACTGCAGCTGGCAGCGGCGGAACTCCCGCGGCGGCGGGTGCAGGTGGCAGCGTAGCGGCGAGCGCCGGCACCGGCGCAACGGCGGGTGCTCCGAGCGCAGCTGCCGGCGGCATGGGAGCCCCGGTGACGGCCGGGGCTGCAGCACCTGCAGCCGGAAGCGGCAGCACGATGACGATGGTTCCAGCGGGTTGGGCGATGGGTGGGACGAAGTCGATGATGGGCAACTATCCCGACCCCTTTGCAACCGCGCCGAGTGGCGCCGCGTGCAACTTGTTTCCGTCGCAGACGCTCGGGCCTTGTTACAGCGCGATGCCGATGATGCGTGAAGACATCAGCGACGGCACGGTGGGGTTACCGGTGCGGTTGTCTTTCTTGGTCGTCCGCAACGGCTGTACGCCGATCGCGGGTGCGAGTG
>DASRXR010000398.1:0-2738 GCA_035687405.1 Polyangiales bacterium | reverse complement strand
ATCGATCACGTAGCGCACGCAGCGCGGCACCGCGTAGTTGCGATCGGTCAGCATGCCGTCGCCGACGAAGGTGCGGTCGTGCTCCACGGCGTCGAGCACGATCCGCTCGCCGTCATCGTAGGCGTTGTACACGTGGAAGATGAAGCAAGCGGGGATCTCGATCCACTTGAGATCCTTGCCGTCGCCGTCGCGGCGCATCACGCCGATGCGCGCGCCGTAGTTGTCGTCCCAGCGGAACGGCATGGTGTAGCCGTTGGCGACCATGTCGAGGTCGAACACCACCGGCAGATCCATGAACACCGTGCGCGTCGCGGTGATCGCGAAGTCGTGCATCATCACCGGCGCCTTGGTCGCCAGCTCCAGCGTCTTGACCAGCGCGCCGGTCTTGTCGGCGACGTGGTAGCGCAGCGAGACCTCACCGAAGTCGTAGCCGAAGAAGAACAGCTCGCCGGTGACCGGATCGATCTTCGGGTGCGCGGTCATGTTCGAGCGCAGCTTCTCTGCGAAGTCGTATTGGCCCACGGTGTCGAGACCACGCGTCATCTGATACGGCAAGCCGACCTCGCCGAGCGCGAGCACGCGGCCGGCGTGCTCGATCACGTTGACCGCGCCGCTGCCCTGAATCGGCGTCTCGTGCGGGCTCTTCGGCGCCGCCGTCAGGCCGATTTTTTCCTCGACGCGGCTCGTGCGCACCCAGCGGTTGCGGTAGCTGAGCGCGCGGCCGTCCTCGAAGCGCACGGCGTGGAGCATCGCGTCGCCGACGAACCAGTGGTGCTTGTTCGGGTCGGCGATCTCGCCGGCCGGGTTCGGGCCGTTGCGCAGCAGCGTGCCGTGCAAGCCTTTCGGGATCGTGCCGTGCACGCGCAGCTCCTTTTCGACCAAGGTCGACTCCTTCGCCACGGGAGCGAAGTTGCCCTGCAGGTACGGGTTATCGAGCGCGGAGGCCGGCTCGGCGGAGGGGGTCGGGACGATGGGGGTCATGGCGGAAGTGGAGGTTGCAGGAGTCATGATGCGCTCTCTTTCTGGGAGGAACCAATCTTGACGACGACAAGATGTGTTCTGACAGTCCATCTTGACGGTGTCAAGAACAATCTTGACGGTGTCAGGTCGAGCGTCATCGGCTATCGTTACGGCGTGCCGCGCGCCAAGAAGCCCGAGAAAGCCAATGACCGGGGGAACGTCGCCGTTCCCCCGCCCCGCCGGCAAAGCCGCCGGGGACCCACCCCCTCACGGGCCCCGTACCACCACGGCAATTTGCGGCAGGCCCTGCTCGACGCTGCGCTCTGTGCGATCCGCGAGCATGGCGTCAGCGAGCTGAGCTTGCGCGACGTGGCGCGCCGGGCAGGCGTTTCGCACGCCGCGCCTGCCCATCATTTCGGGGACAAGGCAGGTCTGCTCACGGCGCTCGCGACCGCCGGCTTCGGCCTCTTCACGCAAGCGCAGCGCGATGCGCGCGAGCGCGGCGGCGCCGACCCGGTCGCGCGCTTCTCATGGACCGGCTGGGCGTACGTGATGTTCGCGGATCAGAACCGCGAGTACTTCGAGATCATGTTCCGTCCCGAGCTCCTCAACCGCGAGGACGCGATGTTCCGCGCCGCCGCAGACGCTGCTCATCAAGTGCTGCTCGAGACGATGCGCCCCGTGGTCAGCCACCTCTCGGAAGAACAGCTGCTCACTCAAACGACGAGCGCATGGGCGCTCGCGCACGGCCTGTCGCGGCTGTGGCTCGACGGCAACCTGAGCGCGTTCGCCGGCTTGACCGACATCGATCAAGCGGCGCGCGTGATCTTCGGTTTGCCGCCAAAGGCTTGAGCGCTACATCACCGCTTCGAGGATCAAGCGTAGAAACTCGGTCGCGTACTCATCCCAGTTCTCACTGCCTGCGCCGTCGTTCGCGAGACGCACCACGACCATGTCGGTCGACGGGATGACGAAGATGAACTGACCGTTGATGCCTTCCGCGAAGAACGTGTCGGGCGGCAAATCGGCGTACGCAGTCGGTGCGCAATGCAGCGCCTCGCAGTCCGGGCCCTGCGCGCCGAGCCGCGCCGGTGGATTTTGGTGCCACAGGTAGCGATACCAATCCGTGCACGGCTCCGGACCTTGCGTGGTCTTGTCGACCCACGCTTCGGAGACGATCTGGTCGCCGTCCCATTTGCCTTTGTTCAAGAAGAGCAAGCCGAGCTTGGCGTATTCCTGAGCGGTGGCGCTGAGGCCTGCGTATGTCGTCGTGCGGCCTTGCCCATCGCTACCCCATTGGATTCCGGGCATGCCCAACGGCCCAAACAACACGTCTCGCCCATACTCGAGCGCGCTCTTGCCTGCAGCCACCTCGAATACGCCAGAGAGCAGCGACGGATCACCGGTCGAGTAGCGCATGCGCGTGCCGGGCTCTTCGACCGCCTCACGCCCGAGCACGGTCTCGAGCATGCCTGCGACGCTGGCGAGGAACACGTCGTTGGTGCCGGTCGCGTCGCTGCGCCAGTCCTCGCTCCACTGCAGGCCGGTGCTGATGTTCATCGCATGGTCGATCGTGATCTTGCTGCGCAGGTCGCTCGTGTCGGCGCAATCCCAGTACGTCGGATAGAACGTGCACAGCTTCTCATCGACGCTCGCGACCAAGCCTTGATCGATCGCGATGCCGATCAGCGTGCTCGAGAAGCTCTTGGCCATCGAGTAGCTCTCGTGGCGCGTGCTGGCGCTACCGCTGAAGTACTCTTCGGCCGCGACGTAGCCGT
>DASRXR010000397.1:0-3677 GCA_035687405.1 Polyangiales bacterium | reverse complement strand
CCCCTCGACCGTGAGGACGTCCTTGCCGACTTCACGCGATGGGGTGAAGACGATGTACGGGTACTTCCGCGACGAAGGCCGAATGTCGTCGAGCGTGATCTTGTCGAGCAACTTGGCGCGCGACGTCGCCTGCCTCGACTTCGACGCATTCGCGCTGAACCGCGCGATGAACGTCTTCAGCTCTTTGATCTTGTCTTCCTTCTTCGAGTTCGACTCTTGCCGCTGCCGCAGCGCGAGCTGACTCGTCTCGTACCAGAACGTGTAGTTGCCCGTGTAGAGCTGCACCTTCTGGAAGTCGACGTCCGCGATGTGCGTGCACACGCGATCCAAGAAGTGACGATCGTGCGAGACCACGATCACCGTGTTCTTGAAGTTCAACAAAAACTCTTCGAGCCACAGGATCGAGTCGACATCCAAATGGTTCGTCGGCTCATCCAGGAGCAAGATGTCCGGGTTGCCGAACAAAGCCTGCGCCAGCAGGACTCGAACCTTCTCGCTGTCCGACAGGTCGCGCACGAGCCGCGACTGCCGTTCCGTCGGAATCCCGAGCGCGTTCAGCAGCTGGCCCGCGTTCGCCTCCGCATCCCAACCGCCCATGTCGCTGAAGTCCGCCTCGAGCTCGGCGGCACGAATCCCGTCTTCATCACTGAAGTCCGGCTTCGCGTAGAGCACGTCCTTTGCGGTGATCAGCTCGTGCAACTTTGCGTGACCCATCACCACCGCCGACAGCGCCTGCACGTCGTCGAACGCGAAGTGATCCTGCTTCAAGGTGCTGATGCGCGAGCCCGGCGACACGCTGACGTTTCCCGAGCTCGGCTCCTGCACGCCCGACAAGATCTTCAGGAACGTCGATTTGCCGGCGCCATTTGCACCGATCAGCCCGTAGCAGTTGCCGGGCGTGAACTTGACATTGACGTTGGCGAACAGGGTGCGCCCGCCAAACGACAAGCTCAGATCTTCGGTAGAAATCATCGGTCCGTCCTGGTCCTGGTCATAGCGAAGGCGGTGCGTGTACCCGCGCTGCGGCGTCCAGGCAAGCCGGTCCCGGCAAAATCTCGGTTACGCCGTGCCGCTTGTCTCGAGCTCCGGAGCACGCGCGGCGCTCGAAGCTCGGTCCTTCCGCAGATACGCGGAATTATCACGCATCCATCGGCCGATCTCAGCCGAATTGTCAGTCTTCCACGGATGAAACCGAGGCCTGAAAAACGTGAAGAAACTCGGCAGCAACCCGCTGACCATGCCCCGCCGGCCGAACAGGTACACCAGCCCGTCCCATGTGTCGCGTGTAAACACCCGCCTGTCCTTCCAGAGCAGGTAGAAGGTGTTCACGAGCGATAGCATGAGGATCATGAACCACGAGCCCGGCATGATCACGACACGCCGCAGATACTCACCACCAGCGGCGCGGTAGATGTCGTAGCAGGTAGCCTTGTGCTCGGTTTCCTCCATCGCATGCCAATCCCACAACGCGAGAACGTTGGGATCGGCGCCGGCGCTCAGGTCCGGCCGGGCAAAATGCAGCTCGGCAAAACCCGCCGTGAAGTGCTCGAGCGCGACCGTGACGGCCAGCATGCTCATCGGTGACAGTCGTCTGCGCGCCCGTCCGAGCACGCGTGCATAACGCCGCTCGCACGCAGCCACGTCGACGCCCATCGCGGCGTTCATGCGATCGAACTTCAGGTGCTGCTGGGTGTGGTGGCCCTCCTGCTTGCAGAACTCCAGCAGCTCTTCGTGCAGGGCTGGGTCGGTGATGTGGCCTTTGAGGACGCGAGCCGAGTCGATGAAGAACCGCTCGCCGGCATCGAACGAGGTCGACAGCTGGCTCCAAAACAGGCTCCTAAACGCGCTGCCAGCGTGCCAGTAGCGGTCGAAGCCCTTGTCCTCGAACGGGAAGTGGACGCGGCGGTACTCGACGGCGACACCGGGGGGTCGGCGAAAACCAATAGTTCTTCCGGTCATTTACTGAGATCTCCTCGCGGCCGTCGAAGTTCGATCCGGCGGCGGCAACGGCAAGATAGCACCAATGAATGTAACATCAACAAGTGTAACACTGAATTTGCTGTAAGGGTCCGCGCCGGGGGCTGAGGGTAACCTCGGCCTCGCGTGACGGGCGTGGCCGCGCTCATTCGAACGTCGTGCCGGACGCTTGCACGGGCTCGTCGGTCTTCACGAACACGCCTTTGTAGGGCGCGGTCTCGAAGCCTTTACTGGGGTTCGCCTTGAGCACGGAGTCTTTGAAAATCAGCGTGCCGGTGTCGTCGTTGCTGACGTAAAACACCGCACCGCCGCCTTCGTTGGCCGTGTTGTTCTCGATGCGCGTGCCGCAGATCGTCAGCGTGTAGTCGTTGCCGTCGTTGTAGATCGCGCCGCCGCTGCCGCCGCCCTTGGTTCCCGAGCGCATCGGATTCGCGCCCGAACCGATCGCTTTGTTGTACGAGAACAAGCTGTTCAGCACCGTGTACGACACTTGAATGCTGCTGAGGCCGCCGCCGTTCGAACACACGTTGCCGAGATCGGTGCGTCCGCCAAACGTGCTGTTCACGACGTAGACCGGTTTGTCTTGGTACTGATCGAACGTGCGAACCGCCGCGCCACCGACGTCAGGCCCGAAGTCGTCGCACGTGTTGTTGAAGAAGCGCGAGTTCACAATCTTGAAGCGGCCGCCGCGCACGAAGATCGCGCCGCCGCCGTCTGGATCTTTCAAACCCTTGGCAGTGCCGTGCACGAACGTGAGGTTTTGCACCGTGAGCTGCGGCGAGTCTTGGTCGTCGCAATGCGCCGTCGTCCACTTCTGTTTTTCGTCGCAAGTGTTCTGGTAAAGGATTCGAACCTTGTCGTCGCCGCTGAGCGTGACCTTGTTGCCGCCGTCGATCACGATCTTCGGCCCTTTGTCGTTCACGACCTTCGCGGTTTGCGTGAGCTTGATCGTCACCGGGGCGGGGCCGCAGTCGAACGTGATGATCCCGCCTTGCGCGACCGCACTCACGAACGCATCGGACGTGCAGCTCGCCGGCGTTCCCGTGCCGACCTTGCGCGTAGGATTGCTCGTGTCTTCAGCGCGCGCTTCCGCGGGGATCTCGCACTTGCCGTCCGGATTGCCCGCCGCCGGTAGGTTGTCGTTCGGAGTCGTCATGCCTCCAGCGCCGGCGCCGGACCCAGCACCACTCGCGCCGCTACCAGCTGCAGTCGCCCCGGTACCACCCGCGCCGCTACCACCGCCGCCAGCCGACCCCGTGCCCGATTGATTGCCGCCGCCCTGAGCTTCACCTGCACTGCCGCCGTTGGCTGCAGCACCGGCAGAGCCTGCGTCTGAAGCGGAGCTGTCGTCGTCGCCGCAGCCGGCAGCGAGCGCACAGCACACCAATAAACTGCCCCAATGCCGGGCGCGTACTTCGAACTTCTCTCCGGACATCAGCCGTCTAGTTTATGCGGCTGAACCCGAGGCGAGAATGTGGGCGCTCGACGCTGTTAAGCAGTCTTCAAAACCCGCACATCTGAAGCCGCCTCACGCGACAAACCACACGCACGCGCAACGTCGTCGCGATAGCCGAGCCAGCCCTGAAGTGCCTCTTCCATCGCCGCAACCACGTTCTCGTACTGGTGGCTCGGCACATGCCCGAGAATCATCCGCCACGCCGACGCACGATGTGAGCCTTCGACGCTGCGATGCGCTTTCG
>DASRXR010000396.1:0-2577 GCA_035687405.1 Polyangiales bacterium | reverse complement strand
GTGAATGCGCTGCGGATGGTGCGCTGGTTGGTGGGCTTGCGTCGGACGCTGGTTGGCAGCTCACGAACGCGATCATCGCCGGCAATCAGCTTGCGATCATGGACGGTGGTCGCGCGGAGACGACGATCGCGTTCTCGCCATCGAATAGCACCAAGGCTTTGCGCATCCGCGCGACGGCGACGAGCTCTTCGGCACGTCTCGTCGGTGTCGCTCTCGACGGGCTGACTTGGAGCGCGGCGCGCGTCGTGAATGAAGCGACGATCTGCGTGCCACAGTGGGCGGCCGGTGCGAGTCATCGTCTCGCGATCACTCCGCTCGACGATATTGTGATTACCGAGCTGTCGGTCGTGAGCTTGGCAGCGTGCGGCGACAATGCATTCGACGCGAGCTTCGATCGCATGGCTCAGATCAGCACGTGGTCAGCGAACAACGGTATGGGCAACGGTGCGACCGGCTTCGAAGGTGGCGGTTACGGCATCACACGGAGCGGAGCGTTGCTGGCGTCGCTGCGGTTTCCGGCACGAGAAGGTGGCTACCGATTCTCGGCGCACGCGCGGTACCGCAACATGAGCCCGCAGAGCAGCACGATCGATTTCGCGCTCGACACGACGGCCGGCGAGTCGACGAACGCGAGCGGTTGGCAGGAGCGCACCGCGTGTCTGCCGTCGCGCTGGGAGCACCAGCTCGCGACGCTCCGGCTCGACGTGGCGATGACGCCGAACACGGCGGGCGGGCCTGTGACGATGAGCTTCGACGACCTAGGGCTATTTTTCGCCACGCCCGCGGAGTGCGAGTAGCGGGCGTGCAGCCGGTGCTTCGTGCTAAAGCCGGAGCATGCGGTTGACGTGTGGTGGGTGGGCTGGGCTCGCGGTTCTCTGCGCATTCCTAGGGATGCCTGAGACCGCGAGCGCGTTTCGGACGCTGACCGATGAGCCCAATCTCGTGGACGCCGGCGCGGACGGTCAGCCGATCGGCTGGACGCGCTGGCCGGTGGAATTCGAGGTGTATGAGCAAGCCGCGGATCCGATCGATGGCGCGGCGACGTGGACTGCGCTTGAAGCTGCGATCCAGATTTGGGACAGGTCGGACTGCGCCATTGGATCCCTTGCCGCAACTGCGATGGCGAGCGAGCCGGCGCGGCTCGGCGATGGGCGCAATACGGTGCAGTGGGTGCACTCCGGGTGGTCCTCGCTCGACAAACCGGACGCGGTCGCGATCACCCAAAACCAGTATCAGATCAAAGTCGATCAGTTCTCCCTGATCGAGGCTGATATCTATATCAACGCCGACAAGACCTTGCCGGATCCGATCGACTGGAACGCCGATATGTTGGCGCATCTCGACGGCGTGCTTGCCCATGAGCTCGGGCACGCGCTGGGGCTCGCGCATCCGTGTGAGCTGCGCGGCGACAATGGCGCGCCGCGTTGCGGCTCGGTGCCGATGAGCTTGATGCATCCGCAGTACGATCCGCGCGCGTTCGCTCTAACCGCCGATGACAACGAGGGGGCGTGCTGGCTGTACCCGGACGCCGCGCCGCGCCAAGAGGTCGAGGTCGATACCGGCTGCTCGGTGGCGCATGCCGGTGCGAAGGGCGATCGCAGCCGGCTCGCCTGGTGGGCGCTCGCGGCGCTCGCTCTAGTCCGGGGCCGTTTTCGCCGGGCCGGTTTTTGGGCCGCGGTTTAGGGCGCGGCAAGTCTGCGGAATGAATGCGGTTCCGGGGCCCTTGCCCCGGGGCGGGCGCGGGCTTACACAGGCGCCGCCATGAGCGAAGACAAGAAGGTCGACTCGTTTGCCGCAATGTTCGAGGCCAGTGGGCCCGCGCAGGCTGTCCAAACCCGCGCGGTGCGCATTCAGGTCGGCGATCGGATCAAGGCCGAGGTCGTGCGCGTCGGCAAAGACGCGGTGTTCGTGGAGGTCGTGGATCCGCCGCCGGTCGCCCAGCGCGTGCAGGCGTATTTCGAACTGCCCGACCTGCTCGACGCCAACGGCGCGGTGACCGTCAAGGTCGGCGATGTCACCGAAGGCGTCGTGATCGCGATCGACAGTAAAGCCGGCGGGATGCGCTTGGGCCGCACGATGGGTAAGCCGTCGGGCATCGCGGAGCTCGAGACGGCGCATGCGGCGCGCGTGCCGGTCGAGGGTAAGGTCACCGGCGTCAACAAGGGCGGGCTTGAGGTGGAGATCGGCAACGCGCGCGCGTTCTGCCCGATCTCGCAGGCCGACCGCACGTTCGTGCAGGACCCGCAGACGTTCGTGGGGCGCTCGTTTTCGTTCTTGATCACGGAGCTCGCTGAGGGCGGCAAGCGGATCGTGGTGTCGCGGCGCGCGGTGCTCGAGCAAGAGCGCGCGGCGCAGCGCGTGACGGCGCTCGAGAAGCTGGTGGTCGGCGCGATCGTGACCGGCACCGTGACGTCGGTGCGCGACATCGGCGCGTTCGTAGACTTGGGCGGGCTCGAGGGTTTGATCCCGCGCTCGCAGCTCTCGTACGACCGCGACGTGAAGGTGAGCGACGTGGTCTCGCCGGGCGACGCGGTGAGCGTGCAGGTCAAAGAAGTGCAGCTCGATGCGGTGGACAAG
>DASRXR010000395.1:0-3059 GCA_035687405.1 Polyangiales bacterium | reverse complement strand
ATCGCGCGTAGCCTGCTGCAAGCTCAGCGGCCGCGCTTCGCTCGCAGGACTCCGCCCTGACCCGAGGCTGACACGGGTGACGCGGGTGACGCGAAAGGTTCGTTGTCATGCTTGGCGACGAAAGTCGCAGCATGCCGAACGCGTCGCGGGCGCATGATCGCGGTGGAGCTTGCTGCAAGCCTAGCGGCCGCGCTTCGCTCAGATTCAAATCGCTGAGTGTGATGGCGCCCTAGCGAATACGGGGCGGGCTTGCGCCGGCGTGCTGTGCCGACGTTGCGACGCCTGGTTGGGAATTGTCGCGGGCCGAGCTTTGCGCGCGGCAGCGTCGTTGCACGCCGAATGGTTCTCGGGCGCATGATCGCGCGTAGCCTGCTGCAAGCTCAGCGGCCGCGCTTCGCTCGCAGGACTCCGCCCTGACCCGAGGCTGACACGGATGACGCGGCTGACGCGGCTGACGCGGGTGACGCGGGTGACACGGGTGACACGGAAGACGCGAGGGGTCGTTGTCACGCTTGGGCGTCGATCGCAGCGAGCTTCTCGGGTCTGGAACGTGTTGAAATGTTCGGTGGCTTACTCGTGCCGCTGATGGCTGCAGGTTGGTTTTGCGTCTTGTGCTTCGTTCATCGGACAGATGGACGGGCAGTTGCGTTGTTGTGATCGATTGTCGATTTTTTGCGATTGCGTTCGATCGCGCTTGACAAGTTTTTGATGGCCTCGCGCGCAGCTGCTGCAGCTGTCGGCAGCAGTGGCAGTTGCTTGCTCGAGTTGGTCGTCCTTGCCGCACTTTTGATTATTTTGATCGCGCAAACCAAACCACGCGCTCTCGCGGCATACGGCGCAGCGTCGGAGCTCGAAAATGCCTGTGTTATAGATGTTTTGTTGATTGGAGGAGTTATGGAACAACTCGAGATTGTTAAACGACTGACTGACGATGAACTGGTTCTGCACGTGCGCCACTGCATTCGTGAAGACCGACGCGTGAGTGCTCAACTGCTCGCGCACCTAGGTGAGATCGAAGCGCGAGGGTTGCACCGAGATCTTGGCTATGAATCGATGTTCGAATACGCGGTTCGCGTGCTTCATATGTCGGACTCCGAAGCAGGGCTTCGACTTCACGCCGCACGCTTCGCTCGCAAGTTCCCCGCCTCACTTGAAATGCTGAGCCGCGGCGAACTGCACCTGACCGCAATGAAACTACTCGCTCCGGTGCTCACTTCGGAGAACGCCGAGTTGCTGGATCTGGCGTGTCTCAAGACCAAGCAGGAGATCCAACTGTTGATCGCAAAACATTGTCCTCAGCCGGATGTGCCCGATGCCATACGCCGGTTGCCCACTGCGCGTCTCGCCAATGCGGATGCGACGCGCGCTGGCGCTCTCACCGTCCTTGCCAACGGCGAGGATGCCGCCGCGAGGCTCCCCGACGACAGAACCAGCGCATTACGGCCTGATGCTGTGGCGGTACTCGCCGACAGCGAGAATGCGGCGGCCCGACTCCCTGACGATAGAACCGCTGCGTTACGGCCTGACGCTTTCACGGTGCTCGCCGATGGCGAGAGTACGGCGGCGAGACGCCATGACAACGAAACCGCTGCGTTGGGATCGACTCCGGCAACAGACGCGACACGCACGGCTGTCCAGACGGTGCTTAGTCCAAGTGAGCTGAGTCAGCCCACGACCGCGACGCCGACCTGCCTCGCGCGATCTGAGATCGATCGAGGCGCGAGAACGAACGCCCGCCCGCGGCTCGCTTCGCCGGCACCACACCCTTCGAATCGCGACCCCGCGATACCGATCAGCGAAGGTCGCTACAAGATTCGGTTCACCGCTGGCCAACGCGTGCGTGATTTGCTGCAGGAGGTCCAAGATCTATTTCGCAATCAGCTGCCCAACGGCGACATCGAAGTGCTCTTCGAACGCGCGCTGGTGCTGCTCGTATCCGAACGTAAGAAGCAACTCTACGCGCAAACCGACAAGCCGCGCCGTTCGTCGAACGCTACCTCGACTTCGAAGCCGAATCGAAATCCGAACTCGCGACATATCCCTAACACGATTAAGCGTCGCGTTTATGTACGCGACAAAGGCCAATGCCGATTCTTGAGCCCAACCGGTGAACGGTGTTGCGCGCGAAGTCGTCTCGAGTTTCATCACATCCAAGCATTTGGCTTCGGCGGACCTCCTACCGAGAAGAACATCGTCCTGTTCTGTCATGCTCACAATGCTCTGATGGCCGAGCGTGACTACAGTCGCGAACACATCCAACGCTGCGTCCAGACCAGTCGCGCCGCGAGAACTCGGGTCTCACCGACGAGGCCGAGCACTCGAGCAACACATCAACTCACGCATGCGCAACCCACGCACGCGACCGCTCCCGAACCACCTCAACTGAGTAAGCCGCAGCACAAACCGACACGGTCCGGAATTGCCGAGCCGCGCGAACGCAACGGTGGCCTCAACCAACCACACGCACGAAAAACCGAGGCTCACCGGCTGGATGACTGATCCGGCGAGTCCATGACAAATCACGCGCAGCTGCACCGCCAACCTGGAGTTCCGCTACCCGAGCCTCTGCGCGTTCGATACGCGCGACGGGCGCGAACGCAGACGACACAGGCAATTAATCGTCGCGCGCTGGGCGGCCAGCAGCCATCAGCGGCACCCGTGTCCTGCCGAACATTCCACGCGGTCGAGATCCGCCCCCGCGTTCGCTGCCGTGCACTCAAATCTACTCGGCATGGATCCCAAGGTTCCTCGACTGCTCGAGTCGGCGCGTGCCGAGCATACGTTGAACTCACATTTGTAATATTCGGTTGGCGGTGGCGCGCCCACGTCTGCATCGGTCTGCATTTCGCGCGAATGCAGCCGAAGGCGGTGATGAGCGAGTCGCTCGGGCGTTTCCGTCTGCGGGACGCGCGTCGGTTTCGAGGCGCTTGGCCCGTTCGCGTCGTGGGCGATTCCGCTTCCGTGGGACGGCCTGCCGGTGGTGCTGGACGCGCTTTAGGTGCAGGTTGCTGTTGGGGCGTCGCGAGTGACTGTGGACTGGCGCTGACCCCGCCTGTGCA
>DASRXR010000394.1:0-2953 GCA_035687405.1 Polyangiales bacterium | reverse complement strand
AACAGCGCAACGGCTTCGATGCGATCGTGGTGGACGGTCCGGTCGTCGACGACTGGCCCGACTCACAATCGCTGCGCGGGGCTGCCGACGCAATCGTGTTCGTCGTCGCTTCAGGGACTTCGATGCCGGACGCCCTCGCGCTGGCGAAGCGTCACTTCGATCAAGAAAAAATCGTGCGAACGATCAAGACGGGTGAGTGGCCGAACGTGTGATCGCCCCGGGTTCGCGTGGGGTCTCACATCAGCTTCATCGGCAACGGATCGCCGTTCGAAGGCGCAGGCGCGGGCGCTGCCTGACGCGGAGTCGGCGCCACCTGACGCGAAGCGGGCTCTGTGCTCTCGAACCTCTCCTGGCGCGCCGCCGGCCGCGTTCTTGTGATCGGAGCCGCAGGCTGCGGAAGCTGTCGCGCCACCGGCGCTGCCTGACTGTCACGCGAGCTCTCCGGCGCTACGAACAACTGTTCGATATGCGGCGCACGTCGCGCCGCAGGGGCACCGCCCGGCGCATTCATCGGCAAGCGGTAGACTGGACCCGCGCCGTTCTCGCCGTTCTCGCCGTTCTCGCCGTTCTCGCCGTCCACACCGTTCGCGCCGTCCGCGCCGATGCCGCTGGGAGCGGCAAGGTTCGCGGTGCGTTTGGGCGAAGGCTGGCCGGTAGCCCGCGCAAACTTCTCGTTCTCCGCCTCGAGCGCTGCAGTGGCCGCTCTCAACGCTTGGACGTCGACCGTGTCGCCACTGGACCCCATGGGAAGTGACGCCGGGTCCACCGGCGGAGGAATCGGGCTGGCAGCCGCTGGCTGCAGGCTCGGCTTGGGCGGCTGGAGCTCGAGTGCCGCACCATCGGTGCTCGCAGCGACATCGAAGCTCTCGACGACCTCGTCTTCGCGCGAGCCACGATAGCTCTTCGTGACTACGGCTCCGACGACGAGGAGACAGACCGCAGCCGCGATGTACAGGCCAGGATTGTTGCTCGCGAAGACTTCGTACCGCTGACCGGATTGAACCGGTGACTCGGTGTAAAACGGGGTGCGCGCGACCGGTTGCGGCCCCGGCCAGAGCTCCTCGGGCGAAGGCGTTTCGCTCCACCCCTGAGTCTCACGCGGAGTGACCGCCCGCGACCGCGCCGCGCGCGAAGGCGCCGTGTGAGCATTCGGCGGCAACACGTGCGAAGCGGGCGGATTGCCCGAGGCCCACGCCTCCTCCGAAACAAAAATCGAAGAGGGCCGCTGACCCGCACGACGACGCGCAGTGGGCGCCTCATGCTCGTCGAACTCCGCTGGAGCCTCGCTCCGGCGATGCGGGACGACAGGGGCCGCATCGAGCAGGGTCGCGGCGTCCATCTGCACGCGGCCCGTCACCAGCCCGCGCCGGATCGGCCGACAAAAACTTTCGAGTGCGTCCGCCAACTCGTGAAGAGTCTGATATCGCTTGGAAATCTCGCGCGCCATCGCGCGAGCGACGATCACATCCGTTCCGGGGGGCAGCTTCTCCGACCGCGCCTGGAGCGCAGCGAGACGCGTCGGCGTGAGCTCGTCGCGCTGGGTGTGACGCATCGGCGCGAACGGAGGACGCCCCGAGAGGACCTCATACAAAATTGCACCAAACGCATACACGTCCGCACGATGATCGATCTCGAGGCCACCGAGCAGCTCGGGCGCACGATAATACGGCTTGGCGTTGGACATGCCGCCCCACAGGACCATCGAAGCGGCATCGCCCCCGCCGCCATCAGCGTCAATGACGTCGAACGACAAAACCTTCGCGACTTCGGGCGTGGTCTGCGTGCCGGCGCAAATGAAGATGTTGGTCGGCTTCAGATCGCGATGGAGAATTCCGGACGCGTGTGCCTCGTGCATGCCGCGCATGCACGGGACGAGCAATCGCGCTGCGTCCTCGACACCGATTGGACCGGCGCGACGAATGCGAGCATCGAGCGACTCGCCTTCCGCCCACTCCATCACGGTGTAGAGCGCACCGGCGTGTTCGCCTACGTCGTACACCTCGAGCACGTTGGCGTGACGGATATGGCCGATGACATCGTGATCCATCGGCGCCGCCGCGGGCTCATCCGACTCGCTCAAGAAGCCCTCTGCGTCGAGGATCGGCTCGGCCGAGTCGCGGCCGTCCGCTGCGCTCGCCTCGCCGCCATCGGCTGCAGCCTCGTCAGATTCGCCGTCGTCCTCGGCGATCACGGCTTCGTGCCGCGAATGATCGGTGCTGCGGAGCAACAACTCGATCGCGACTCGCTTGCTCGTCACGCGATGCCGTGCGCCGAACACGAGGCTCGCCTTGCCGCTGCCGATGACGCCTTCGATCAGGTACTTACCTGCGAACATATCGCCTGGCTGCGGAAGTGCCGTGACGTCGGGCATGTCTCGCTCCGCCGCCGAGCCTATCACGCAACGTCGCGCTTCCAAGACTCGATTGCTGCTCTGTGTATAGTCGTAATTGGCGCGAACAGGGCCAATTTTTGCAGATATTTTAGGGACGATCACAACATGCCATGTCCGTGTGTCTGATTTGAAACAAGGTGTTCGGACGATGCGCAAGGCGCGATCGTCAAACGTGTTAGGGTATGCGCATGAACTCAGACGAGCTGCTCCGTGTCGCGGATCTCAATCTCGCTGAGTTCTGTCGTGAGCAGGCGCGCTGGCTTCCTCCGTTCAAAGTCGAAGAGCGCGAACACGCACTATTCGTAGCGTCCGGAACGCGCTTCCCCGCGGGCGCGCCGAACTGCGTGTTTCCGATGGCGCTGAACATAAGCGCACCGGCACTGCTCGATGAAGCACGAGAGTACTTCACGCCACTCGCACGCGGATTCAGCGTCTACGCGCCGGCTCATCTCGGACCTGGCATCAAGCGCGAGTGTGAGTCTAAGCAGTGGCCGCAGTTGTCGGATGCGCCAGGCATGGTGCTGACGGAGCGCGTCCAGGCTCCTACCCTGCCCACCGGCG
>DASRXR010000393.1:0-9922 GCA_035687405.1 Polyangiales bacterium | reverse complement strand
CGCCGAAAAGAACTTCGCCCGGCGCGTGATTCGATCAGCGTTCGTCTGCGCGGTTCCGGCGAGGGCAGCTTCCCAGGTTGCTTCTTTCGTCCACGGTGAACCGTAGCTCGCGAAGTGATACGCATACGCGAGCACGCCGGTCGTAGCCGCGAGCTCGAACGCGCCGCGCAACGCTGCAATCGCGCGTGGTCGCGCGTGGTCGCGCGCGGACCGCACGCGAAGCCACGAGGCTGCGAGCAGCACCACGCGCAAGATGGTTGCGGGCACCAGCGCGGCGTAGACGACGAAGAACAGCTGTGTGAATCGCAACACGACCCAGTTTGCGAGCAGATTGACCAGTTGCATGCACAACCACGGCGTGAACAACCACAGGCAGATCATGCCGAAGATCGCGGCCAACGCGAGCGCCTGTCGCCGTCGCGTGGCGACGACTGCGACCACCAACGCGAATGCGGCCTGCAGATCCGTATTCTCGAGTTCCAAAAACGGCGTCGGATCCACGCGCACGAGATTGGGCGGGACGTGCAAAAACCGCGACGCCGCACGCTCGCTCGCACGCGGTGGCGGCTTGTCCTGCGCGCTCGCCGTCGACACCCAGCTCACGACCTGCTCCGCCGCCGCCATGAGCTGCGCGAGTTTCGGCCGCGCCGGTGCGTAAAACCACGGCGCGGCGAGCGCGAGCGCCAACAGCGTCGCCAGCAGCTCACGGCGGCGCCGTCGCCGGCGCACCCACGCGTCCAAACAGCGCAACCCGAGCACCGGCGCAACCGCGAGCGCGAGAAACAGCGCGTACAGCAGGTGGGTCTGCGCGAGCACCAGGCTCGCAACTCCCAGCCACAGCGCGCCGCGAAAGCTCGGCGTGCTCAGCGCATCGACCGCGCACGCGAGCGCGAACGGCATCAGCACATACGGCGCGAACGTGTTTGGAAACGCCAAGGTCGACGACGTCGCCAGCCACGCGCTCGAGGTCATCGCCGCGACGTAGCCGCAGGCCCGCACGCCGAACACCGCGACCGCGAGCTCGTACGTGCCCGCCGCCGCCACCAGCTTCGCGAAGGGCCAAACCCAGATCCACGCCGCGCCCGGGTCGAGCCCGGTCAGCTGCGCGCAGGCGCCGATCAGGGAGTGATACAGATTCGTGTGATAGATCGGCTCGAAGTGCTGCCCGCTCACCAGCGGATCCCAATTGTTGAACCCGTAGGCTCCGATCAACCGGATCCGCGCCAGGTGAAAGCCCGCATCACCCTGAACGTGGCTGCCGACGCGCGCCCCGAGCCAGAGATCGAACGCGAGCCAGATGCCGCAGACGGCTGCGGCCACGCTGGGCATCCCGAACAGGCCGAGCCAGCGCCGGTCTCGCACCAGGGCAACTGCTCCGAACGCCACTGCGCAGACGATCGCGGCCGACATCGTCCACAGCGGCAACTGCAGCAGATATCCGAGCGCAGAAAACGGTGTCAGCAGCGCAAAGCTAGCGAAGTACGCCCGCGCAACTACGGATAATCCGCCGCGTTCCAGGCTTGCCCGGTCGAAGCGCTGGAGCCAGGCCAGGCCCGGCAGCCCGAGCAGCAGCCAGAACGTCAGGACCGCCCACATCGCGCTCGAAGCTCGATCACGCCTGCGATGTGGAACGAAATCGGGTGCTGGGTCAAGTTGTGCATGAAGCCCAAACCCCTTGCCGTTTCACGACGTTTTTGCACACCCTTCGCCCAGCATGGTTGGCACGGCGTCACGCAGGTCGGGCTGGTTGGGCCGGCGCGTCGTCGCACTCGCGATCGTGCTCGGAGTCACGTGCCCCGCGCACGCGCAGACCGGACCGTACTTCGAGCCGCAGTCGCTCGACCCCGCCGGCTACGAGCTCCGCGTCAGCGCCGACTATCACGACGCTTCGCGGAGCGATTTCACGCGGCCGATCTTCCTGATGGCGCAGGGCTTGTCGCGCCTGCATGCGCGCCAGCTCGCAGTTACCTTCGATCTTCGGCTCAGCATCACGCCGTCGCTCGCGCTCCAGATCGTCCTGCCCTGGCTGGTGCGCGACGTCGCAGCTGAGGGCGTCAACCTGGTCGTCAGTGCGGATCAGAGCTTGCCGCCGCGCAGCTGGACCCTCTCGAGCTGGGGGCTCGGCGACCCCACTCTCGCGGTGGGCTATCGCTTTTGGCGCGCAATGCCGTGGTCCGCCTACGCCGAGCTCGGTGCCACGATCCCGATCGACGACAACCCCGGTGCGGCATCACTTCCGCAACGCGTACCGCTCGGCACGGGCCAGCACGAGCTCTTCGCCGGCATCGGCGCAACGCTCGATCGTCCCGTCGCACTGAGCCTGAACTACCGCATCGGGTACTCGCCCGGCGAACACGCCGCCTATCTCGTGCGACGCGTCGCAAATCAGTCGTACACGAGCGGCGCGCTCGGCGCGTTCGCCCACCACCGGTTCAACGCTGCCGGCGAGCTGGCGCTCTCGAAGCTGTTCTCCGTCCGCCTCGCCCCCAGCTTGACGTTTATGCAGGTGCCACTGCTGATCGAACGCGGTGGCAGCCGCCAGCTGATCCACGAGCAAGTTGCGGTCGAGCTCGACCTCGCCGCGGCCGTGCGGCTACGCCTTGGCGACGCCCACCGGCTCGAGCTGCGCGGCTCGTTGCCGCTCGTGGCTGCGACCGACCTCGATCCGTTTTACCCCATCGTCATCCCGGCCCGGGGTGTAGGAATCGCATGGTTCTTCGTCGGTTCCTGACCGCGCTGGCGCTCGCCGCCATCGGCTGCTGCTGGCTCGCCGCGCGCGCGCCGGCAGCACGTGCGGAGCCGTACGGGCAATTCTACCGCCCGCAAGACACCTGGAATGTCCTCGAGACGAAGTACTTCCGCATCTACTACACACAAGACACGCCGAAGAGCGCGGCGTATTTGCGCACGCTCGCAGACAGCACGTTCGAACGTCTGAACCAGTTTTACGGCTATCAGCCGCCGACGAAGATCCGCGTGATCATCGTGGGCTACACCACGTTCAGCAACGGGTTCGCCGACTCCGATCACGACCGGATCACGATCTTCACGAGCACGCCCGACTTCCATAGTCGCAGCCGCGTGCCGTGGTTCGACAACGTCTTCACGCACGAGCTCGCCCACATCTTGTCGCTCAACACGGCGACCCACTGGTGGAAACGCGTGCCGCTCGTGCTCGGCACGGGCCTCGCACGTTTTCAACAAGCACAGACGCTCATCAAGCTCCCGATCTACGGCCGCAACTTCCCGCACTGGTTCGCCGAAGGCGTCGCGCAGTTCGATACGAGCCTCCTCGGCCGCGATGCGTTCGACGAAAACCGCGGCGCATTCCAGCGCGCCGCCTACGAAGATCGCTTGATGTTCCCGCTCGAGAAGCTGCCGTTCTTCGGCGGTGAGCAGTGGTACAACACCGGCCTCTCGTTTCTGATGTACCTCGAAGACCGCTTCGGTACGGGGACCGTCCATCGCCTGTTCAAAGACACCGGCGAGCACTTCGACTACCTGTTCGACGAGCTCTTCCCGCGCGTCCTCGGCATTCCCCTCGCCGACCTCGAGCGCGATTTCCGCATCGTCGTCGCGAAACGTTTCGACGATCACTTCGCAGCCGTGAGCGGCGGCCGCTACGACGGCAAACCGCTCCGCTTCGAGCACGCGACCGCCAAATACCGCGACCTCGAACCCGAGCAGCGCGATCAGATGCGAGAGGGCTTCCTCGGCATGCCCCTCCGCTACCTGGATGGAAAGCTGTTTTTTCGCCAAGTCGGTGTCGTGACGTACGGCGACTTCTCGGCGAAGGACGGCACGCTCACGAACGTCAAACCACTCTCGCCCGGCAGTGTCGTCGCGCCAAACTCGAGCGACAGCTACTTCGTGCTCAAGCCGGAGCGCGACGACAACCCGCTGATCCCGACGTTCTTCCGGCCCGAGTTCGAGAGCCAAATGCTCGTCCTCGCCGACACCGACGGCAACACGCGCACGTTATTGCGCGAGTCGCGGTTGAGCGAGATCGACACTTGCGCCGCGCGTTCGGAGTTGGCCGGCATCTACGACGACGGCGATGGCAGCGTGAAGCTCGCGCTGTACAAGCTGTCGGGTTTCGGCACAAAAGCCGTCGCAGTCCGGCGCGACACGTTGCGCTTTCCGTTGAACGAGCTGCCCTTCGACGAAGTTCGAAGCCCCCGCTACGGCCCTGACTGCAAGAAGCTCTACTTCTCACGGCGCATCGGTCACGACCACGACCTCTTCGCGTACGATCTCACGACCGGCGCGCTCGAGACCATCGCCTCCGAGCCCGCGTTCGAGCTCTACCCCGATCCCGTGCGCGACGGCGTGTACTACGTGTCGAGCCGCGACGGCACGATGAACGTCTACTTCAAGCCGTACGACGACACGGCGCCGCGCCTGGTGACACAAGCCATCACCGGTCACCACCATCCGATCGACACGCCCGACGCGCTCGTCTTCGGTCGGCTCTACGGCACCGGTTTCCAGATGCACATGCAGCGCCACGACGAAGCGCCGCCCCCAGCTGCAATGATCGCAGTCGCGGAAAAGGACTCGCCGGCGCCGAAGCCGCCTCTCGAGGGCCTCCTCGAAGACGCGTACGGCTACAACCCGGTCTCGCCGAAGAACTTGATGCCGCCGTCGCTCGTCCCGCTGATCGACGTCGAATACGACAGCGCGCGTTCGTGGGACGGCGCCGTGCGCATCCAAGCGGGCGTCGAGCTCTACATGCAAGACGAGATCGCGCGCCACGTGCTCCTCATGCGCGGCTACACCGGCGATCAAAACAGCTTTCTGCTCGACTACGACAACAGCATGTTGCCGGTGAGCTTTCGCGTGCGCGCGGGCTGGAACGACGCGCGCGGGCTCTGGGTGTATGGAGGCACCGGCGGCCGCTACGAGCAGATCACGAACGATCGTTGGGGCTTTCTGTGGGGCTCGCTGCGCTTACCGTTGAACTTGTTTTACACGGTGAGCGCGGTCGCCGAGACGATCCGCGACGTCGGCGTCACCACCGGCGCTCGCGCGAGGCAGTTCGACCTCGGCGACCCCGCCTACGGCCGTGAGCTCTTCGGCGGCGTGCTCACGTACGACGGCCTCGATCGGCGCGATCCCGCGTTCCGCGAACGCGACATCAACAAGCGCGGCTACCGGCAGTTCACGCTCGCGGGCTACTACGGGCTCGAGCGCGTGCACTCCACCCTCGCGCGGCAAGATTCGACGTTGCGCGCCGGCGCCACGCCCTTCTTCCGCGGCGAGCTGAACTACAGCGAGTTTCTGGCGCTGCCCGCGCTCGCAGACGGCTGGTTCGACCAAAGTCTGCAGTTCGATCTCACACTCGGGTACATCAGCGCGGACTTGGATTTCTTCCCGTTCTACGGCGGTGGCCGCCTCTACTCGCAAGCCGCGCCGGAGTACAACGCGTCGGTCGGGTTCTCGGGTTACGACTTCGGAAGCTTGCGCGGTGAAACGCTCGCCAACGTCGGAGTGCGCTATCGCGGACCGCTCGCGCGCAACCTGGGCTGGAACATCGGGCCGTTCTTCTTGAACGACGTCTACTTTCAAGTGTTCACGTCTTGGGGAAACATCTGGGGCTACGATCCGACCGGCCGCCGTCAGCGGCCGTTCGTCGACCCCGCATCGAACGGCCGTTACGTCCTCGGCGACGTCGGCGCCGACTTGCGGCTCGGGCACTTCATTCAGCAAGTCGAATCGAATGTCGGA
Organism: Polyangiales bacterium; assembly: GCA_035687405.1. GTDB lineage: Bacteria > Myxococcota_A > Polyangia > Polyangiales > JAFGIB01 > JADGRF01. The sequence goes on along the minus strand of DASRXR010000393.1, from coordinate 4,195 downwards.
ACGACGTTGCGCTTGGTCTACCGGCTCGTGCCGTTTTCGACCTGCTCCGATGGATCGCGCAACCGCAGCTGCATCGGTCCAAACGGTGAGCGCGGATTCATGTTCTACTTCATCGTCGGTGGAGGGTTCTGATGGAGAGGACGCGATGCGGCCTGCTGCTGTTGGCTGCGGTCACGTCGGCTGCGTGCGGCTTCGGCAACGACGTCGCACAAGACGGCAGCTACGTCATCGTGCCGCCAACATCCGTCACCGACTCCGCGCCCTACCCGCTGGCGAGTCTGCTCTACGTGCAGCACGACGTGAAACTCGCGCAGACGCGCCTGTCCTTGTTTCGCGGCGACCTTCGCATGGCCGATCTGGGCCTCGAGGATCTGCGCCGCATCGCCGCGCGGCACGGCGGCTTCGAGATGGGGTTTGACCCCGAACACAAACCGCTCGAAGACGACGCGATCCGCAGCCGAAGAAAACCGGTGACTGCGACGCTGGGAGATCAAAGCCTGGCGCTCACACGCCTCGATGACAAAGGTCTGATCGCGAGCGGTGCAAACCGCTGGCTCGCGAGCGTGTCCACCACCGACTACGACGTGGTCGCAAACTTCGGGGTGATCGACAGCGACGTTACGCTGACGCCGATTCGGATTCCGCGCGCAGGCATCGACTACGAGCCGAACGACGCGTCACCGGAGCTCGCGCTCGTGCGCAACGAAGAAAAAATCGCGCTCGAATATCAGTCCGAAGCGGACTTCGTGACGATCGAGCTCGTGCAGCCGATCACCGAAAAAGCCGAAGAGGCTGACGACAAAAATGGAGACGGTGAAGAGGACGAAGCCGAGCCAAAAACGCTCGACGCGCTGGTCCGCACCACGCTGGCGCCCGGCACCGCGTACGCGGTTACAAAGCCACTGCTCACCGACGTCGCAGGCAAGGGTTGCTGGTCGCGTGAGCGTACGATTGAAGCGCGACTGCATCAGACCTCGCGGCACTACCAGAGGCGCTCGCGCGGCGATTGGGCGGTTGTCTACGAGCGCATCGATTCGCTCGAGGTCAGCGTCGAGGATTGGACCGCCCTCCTCGCCGAGCCGAAGCCGGCGACCTATTGCCAGGACTATCAGTAGAGCCGCCGCTGTCAGCGGCGCTTGCATTGGGCCAATCTTGTGCCATGACGCAGGTGTCAATGCGCCACTCGAGTCGCGAAACGTGCCGCAGACGGAACTCCCGCTGCGAGATCGATTGCGAAAAAACCTCGACCTCGTTCGCGTTCGAGTTAGTTTTCGCAGTGCTCCGCGCGTGAACAGAGTACGACAGCGCGTCTGACCCAAGGTGCATTACGTGAAGACAAGACGCTGCTTGCTCCACTGGGTGTTGTCCTGCACTTCACTGCTTCCATCGCTCGCATCCGCACAGCTCGAGCCCGGGTCGCCGACGACACACGAGACAGACGTCGCTGAGGTCGATCCACGCGTCGAACGCGCGCTCGCGAATGAAGATCGCGCGGGCGTGTTTCTCATGCTTCGCGAATCCGAAGCGTCGACTGCGGCTGCGCAGCAAGCCGTGATCGCTCGTCTCGGTAGTGATTTCGAAGTTTCGCACCGCTACGGCAGCATCCGCGCACTCGCGGGCTCGTTGACGCGCGCTGGCCTCGCGACCGTGCGCGGCCTCGCCGACGTCGCCGCCATTCAGATCGATGGCCAAGGCAGCGGCGGTCTCGCGCAAGCACTGCCCGCCGTCGGCATCGACAAGGTGCACGACGAGCGCGGCCTCACCGGCAAGGGCATTACCGTTGCCATCCTCGATAGCGGTGCGCCGACGATGCACCCGGCCTTGCAGGACGCGATCGTCGCGCAGCACTGTTTCACGACGGGCGGCTGTCCGCCGCTCAATCAGAACCAAGGCGACAGCGCCGAAGATGATCACAACCACGGCAGCAACGTCACCGGCATCGTCGCATCGCGCGGCGGTGGAGGCATCGCGAAGGGCTACGCGCCAGGCGCGAGCATCGTCGCCGTCAAAGTCTTGAATCGGCAAAACGGCGGCCGCGTGTCCGACTGGGTCGCCGGCTTCGACTGGGTCTCTACGAACCTGTCGATGCTCAACGTCAAAGTGATCAACGCGAGTTTGGTGTCGACCGAAGAGTACGCGAGCGCAGCGGACTGCGACCGCGGCGAACCGGCGCTCTCAGCCGTGACGAAAAAACTCATCGAAGCCGGTGTGACGATCACCGCCTCGAGCGGCAACACCGGTCACATTGAAACGATGACTGCGCCGGCCTGCAACACCGGCGTGATCGCAGTCGGCGCGACGTACGACTCGGATCTCGGCCCCCAACCCGAGACGGGGGGCACATATCAGGCGCTCGGCGGAGGCAACTGGCCCGCCTGCTCGGACGCGCAAACCGATGCGAAGACGATCGCGTGCTTCACGTCGACCGCAGGTTCGCGCTTGGACGTGCTCGCTCCGGGCTCGCAACTGACGTCGACCGGCAAAGGCACGGGGATGTCGATGTTCCGTGGCACGTCGCAAGCTGCGCCCGGAGTTGCGGGCCTCGCCGCGCTCCTACTCGAATGCAATCCCGCACTCACCCCGAGTTCGATTCTCGACGTTCTCAAGCAGACCGGCGAGATGATCATGGATCCGCGAAACGGTCTTTCCTATCCGTTGATCCGCGGCGTTCAAGCCGTCGAGATGGCGTGCCCGAACATGCCGGGAATGCCTGCGATGCCGACGGCGGGTGCAGGCGCGCCGACAGGTGGCGGCGCCCCGCCTGCAGCTGGCAGCGGCGGAATCGTCGCTCCGACTGCGGGCAGTAGCGGAACACCTGCAGCTGGTAGCGGCGGCCTGGTTCCCGCGAACCCGGGCATCACCGCCCCAACCCCCACGGCCGCGCCCGGTTCACTGGCGGGTAGCCCCGCGTCGACGAGCTCGACCGCGGGCGATGGGGCCGGCGCGCTCGGAACCGCCGGCAACGGCGCGCGGATTCGAGTGCCGTCACTCACGCTGCAGGACGACTCCGGGTGCCAAATCGGCGGAACGGTCGGAGGAGCGAGCTCCTCGACCGCCACACCCGCGTGGCTGCTGCTCTCCGCCTTCGGTTTGTTGAGTTCCTTCAACAAGGGCCGCCGGTGGCGCCGCCGTGTTCGGACACGGTGACCGAACACGGGGGCTACGCGAGCTCAGTCTCAAATAGTTGCGACGAGCGCTGGGGGCGAGCCCCACGCATAGCCAGCGCGGCCACGGCTGCCGATGCTGCGGCAGGGAACACGCGAAAGTCGGTGGGGCCGCCCTGAAGCAGCTCTCGCATGAGCCGGTTACCGCTTCGCTCGGATTCGCCGCTTCCGCGCAAAAGCACGACCGATTGCAGCCCTTGCTTCTTGAGGCGGCTGAGCTTGGTTCGAATTCTCTGCCGGAACTCCGAATGCGGCTCGTCACCCTGTTGGGCGAGAACCAACATTGCGTGGCCGACGAGATGCGACGTGGAAGACCAATGCGCCCAGTCCGCGCCTCGTTCGACAACCAGTAGATTCATGGGGTCCATTCGTGACTCCTCGAATGCCCGGCTTAGAGCAATCGGCGTGCCACGGAATGAAGTCACAAGAACCTGTGACTAGCCCCACAGGACGCTGCAGCGGCGCATTGCGCCGGCCTAGGTGAGTCATGTGGCGAAATTGAGCGCTCACGTCCGTTCTTTGCGTCCACGCGCTGGTTTTCGGGGCGGGGGTGGGAGCGAAGCCGGGAACGAAGCAGCCACCTCGACGAGCTGCTCGCGGACGAAGCGGCACGCGTCGTCGTCGTCGTTCGAGCTCGGCCACAGCAGCTCGATCGGTGAGGCGGGGACCTGAAACGGCAGCTGTGCCGTTCGCAGTTTCGGTCGCACAGAGAGGATGTGCTGCGCGATCACCGCCGGCAGGGTCGCGAGCAGCGCGGAGCCTTCGACGATCGTGCCGACGTGACTGAAGCTCGAGACGCTGCAGCGCACGCGCCGCTGCTTGTCGAAGACGTCTTCGACGATCCCACGCAGATCGGCGTTGTAAGAGACGATCACGTGGTCGTGCGCGAAGTACTCGCGCTCCGAGATCTTGTGCTTGAGCTTGACGTGCCTCGGATCGAACAGACATACGAACGAGCTATGCATGATCGGCTGGCGGCGGATCGACGGGGGCAGCTCATCGGCCACGGTGACGGCAAGGTCGACCGCGCG
>DASRXR010000392.1:0-8755 GCA_035687405.1 Polyangiales bacterium | reverse complement strand
GAGCGGCGCGCCCTGCCGACGCCGGAGCTTGTCATCGGTGTGGTTGAGATAAATGGCCCACGCTTTGTCATCACGTTTGGCGAGCCGGTAGACCGTCGCTCCGGTGAAAATCTGCGCGCCGTTCTTCCACGCGAGGTACAGCAGGTTCGTGTCGAGCGACTCCTTCGCGCCGTAGTTGCAGCCGGTCGCGCAGTCGCCACAGCTGACACATGGGCTGAGCTCGACCCCCGCGAGGTTCGGTCCGCCGTTCATCGACACCGTCAACGCCGGTTTAGTCGTCGCGCCATCGAGCGTCTTCATCACCACGAGCTTCGAGAGAACGTCGTCGCGCCACTCGTTTCGCGCGCCGCGGACAGTCGCTCCAAGCAGCTGGCTCGCTTCGATGAACCACGGCTCGAGCGACGCAGCTCCGATCCCGGACGGCCAGGCGCCGTTGCTGAACACATTGGCGGTCGGTTTCTCCATGACGCCCGCGTTGATCAGCGATCCGCCACCGAGCCCGTTACTCACGAGTGCGGCGACGTCGTCACTCAACCGGAAGTCGAACAAGCCGGTACGCGTTCCGCGCGGGCCCTGGTCGTGCGTGGTGAACCGAACGTGTCTCGGAACCTCCGCGAGGCGCGTCGGAAACGCGCCGGGCAAGTATTCTGCACCGCGTTCGAGCACGCACACCTGCGCTCCATGCTGCGCGGACAACGCCGCCGCCGCGACTGCTCCCCCGTAGCCCGACCCGATGACTACAAAATCGAAATCGACATCGCGTCGAGCCGGATCGACTTCCGCCGCCAAGCGCGGCGCCAGCTCTTCGAACCCCTTCGACAACCAAGTCGTCTGTCGTGCGATAGCGTGCTCCGCTTCTGGCATCGGCCCACTCTCCATCGACTACGAAATGCTTATCGCCGTTGTAAGAGCAGACAAGGCTGCGCGGTGTGATCGAAGTCACTGACCCTGAAAACTAACGCGAGCAGCCCGGACAGTTCACTTCGGTCAGCGCTTCCAGATTTTTGACCCCTTGCGCCAGTAGAAAAGCATCGCCGAGCTCGATGAGCGTTGCGCGCTCGATGCCGTGGGCGAGCTGCCCCGCGCGCCGCCGAGCGGCTGCGGCCAGCATCAGCGCGCCGCCAGACTCGAGCACGTCCGCCGCCGAGCCCAACAGCGAGCGAGCGCGCTGAAAGTCTCGTGCGTCGACTGCCAGTGCCGCCTCGAACGTGCTCGCGATGCCGGTGCGCTTGGGCCCGCCTTGGCGCTGCAATGCGGCGACCGAGCTTCGGAGCACCCTGCGCATCCGCGCCCGCTGTGCTGCGCTCGCGTTTCCGGAACGGAGCGCCGCCGCGGCCGCGCGGCCTTGGTGCACGGCGTAGCCGCCGATGCCGGAGCCGGCGCTTCGCATGACTTCCGACTTCGCGTAGCGATCGTACTCGGACTCGAACAACTCGAACGCGGCAACCGCGCGACTTTGGTAGATCAGCTGCTGCGACTCGCCCGCGAGCATCACGAAGTCCGGCCAGCGCGGCTGCGGCGTACCGCGCCACCTTCGTTTTGCGTCCGCGAGCACGGTCGCATAGCCCGCGGGATCATCGGGCACGAGCCACGCGTGAACCCCGAAGCCGCTGAGCATCGCGGCAGTCCATACGCGGCCGCGCCGCAGCGCTTCGTCGATCAACGGCGGCGTTGTGAGCGCGATGTGCCCGTAGTTGCCGCTGTCGGAGGCGACCAGCTGATCGTAGACGTTCGCGCAGTCGATCTCCCAGTCGGAGCCGGAACAACCACGCAAGGTGCGGACGGCGCGCGCGAGATGTTCCCGCGCCACGGTGTACCGCCCGCAGTGATACGCGCTAGTGCCCAGGATCAAGCTCGCAAACCCAGTCGCCTCGGGTGTCCCGGTGCTCGTCGCGAGCTCGTTCATGCGATCGAGTAGCTCGTTCGCGTAACGCCCGGCGGGCTCGATCATCGTTTGGATGTAGGCGTGAAAGCCGATCCCGCGGACCAAGTCCGTACTCTCGCCATCCTCGAGCGCGAGCAGCAGATAGCGGCCGGCGTTGCTCGCGGTTTGGATCGGCAGATAGCCGATTAGCCCGGTGAGCATGGTGCGTGCGATGCGAAGCCGCAGCCGATCGCGCTCGGTGATCGCACGCTCTCGATGCGCGGGAACATGTAGGCCGCGCCACTGCAGCTGCGCGCGGTTCCAGACGTACGAGGCGAGCGCGCGCCGCTTGCCGGACGGCATCGGCACGTCGACTGCGCGGCACACGGTCTTCAGCTGCGCGAGGCCTTCGTCGAGATGACCGGTCACGAGCAAGAGCTCCGCAGCACGCCGGCGCAGCTCGATCGCCTCGTCTCCGGTGCTCAGCTCAGCGGCGAGCCGAAATGAATCCGCCGCTGCTTTGCCACGGCCCGCGTTGTCGAGTGCGGCGGCTAGCTTCACCAGCAGATCACGGCGCTCGCCGAGCTGGCCGTGCGTGAGGTCGAGCGCGCGCTGGTAAAACGTGGCCGCCTGTCCGAACGCCATCTTCGCGCTCGCTTGCTCCGCGGCCGTTACCGCGTAGCGCGCGGCGCCAGCGTGCTCGCCGATGTGCTCGAGGCACGTGCTGCAAAGCTCGGCGCTCGCTTCGTCTCGCGCAGTGAGCACGTTGGCGAGCACCGCGTAGTGCCGTGCTCTCTTCGCGGCGCTCAAGCTCGCGCGCACGCTCTCGCGAATGCGGTCGTGATAGCACTCGACCGCTCGCCGCCCGCCGTCGTCGCGGCTGCGGATCAGCTGGGCGATGCGTAGCGCGTCGAAGTCATTCGACTCGCCGGCTACCGCATCCCCGAGCACATCGACCGCCAGCGGCCGGCCGACCAGCGCCAAGATCTCGAGCACCTGGCGCGCGCCGGGTGGCAATAGATCGACGCGAGACAAGAGCGCAGTCGAGATCGAAGGCGCGCCGTCCTCGTGCGCCGAGCGCGCGAGCTCCGCTGCAAAAAACGGACTGCCGCGCGACTCGCGCGCGATCGCTTCGCAGAGCGCATGGTCGATCGGCCCCTGTGAGGCGAGCAGTTGCGCGGCGAGCACCTCGGTGTCGGTTTGGCTAAGCGGGCCGAGCGGCAAGTGCCGCACGCGAATCCCTGGGTTGGACGACGCTGCCTCGAGCACACTCGATAGGAGCGGACCGTCCGCGTCTTCCGAGCGATGCGCGATCAAGAGCAGGATCGGCACTGGGTTTCGATCGATGAGCAAGTGGCGCAAGAGCGCGACCGAGTCAGCGTCGGTCCACTGCAGATCGTCGATGGCCACGACGATCGGTTGCCGGTCCCGAACCCGCGCGAGCAGCTCGCCGAGTGCAGCGAAGCCGCGCCGGCGCAACTCTTGGAGCGTGAAGTGGGCGGGTTGCGGCGCTTCTGCGATCGCGGCGACGCGCCCGAGTACCGGAAACAGGCGGCGAAGTGCAAACGAATCGCGCGGAAGAAGCGCGGCCGCACGCTGATCGGGCAAGCGTCGCAGGTAGCGGCTGAGCTCGTCGATCAATGTGTCGAGCGCTTTGAAAGGAACGGTCTCCTGCTCGCGACAGCGGCCGGCCAGCACGACCGCCGGGCCCGAATCGCGCAGCTCTCGCAGAAAGTGATCGCAGAGCGCTGTCTTACCGATGCCGCTCTCGCCGCTGACCACGACCACGACCGCCTCGCCGTTCAACGTCGTCCGGTACGCCGATAAGAGCTCGGATAGCTCTTGCTCGCGGCCGACCAACCGGACCGTGGCCAGCGCGAGATCACTCGGCGGGGGTGTAGAGGGTGCAGCTCCGAGCTGCGCTTGGATCGCAGCCAGCGTCGGACGCCGTCGTGGATCGCGCGCCAAGAGTGCGCTGCAGAGCGACTCGAGATCTGCCGGCAGATCGGGAGCCAGCGAACTCGGACGCGGCGCGTCGTCGCGTTGTTTTGCCGTGAGGATCTCGACGACGTGTCCCGAAAACGGCAAGTGGCCTGTGAGCGCTTCGAACAGCATGACGCCGACGGCGTAGTAGTCCGTTGCGCTCGTCGCGGGGGCGCCGGTGGATTGTTCGGGAGCCATGTACGCAGGCGTGCCGGTGATGCTCAAGCTCAACACCGTCTGCCCAACGCCACCGAGCTCCGGCTCGATCGCGAGGCCGAAGTCCAACACGACCACGCGCCCCTCTTTTGACACGAGCACGTTGCTCGGCTTGATGTCGCGGTGTAGGCGCCCGAACGTGTGGATCTCCGCCACGGCAGCGAACAGCTGCGGGAGCGCTCGCCGCAGCCGCGCCTCGTCGAGCCGACCCGCCGGCCGCACCCACTGATAAAACGTCTCGCCTTGCACGAGCTCCATCGTGAAGAACCAGAAGTCGCCCACGGCGAAGAGCTCGTGCAGTTGAACCAAGTTTGGATGGCTCATGCCGGCGAGCAGCCGAAACTCGTTCTTGAAGCTGTAGAGCCCGGCGGGGTCGACGCGCAGCAGAGTCTTGAGCGCGACGTTGCAGCGCCGCTCGGCGTCCCGTGCCTCGTAGACGACGCCCATGCCGCCTTCACCGAGCACACGGTGGATGGTCAGCCGGCCACTTGCGAGGTGAGTTCCGGTCGCGAGTCGGATTCCGCTCGCGACCGGCGCATCCGTGCTCGGGTTGCTCGTCGCGCGGAGCTCGCGCGAAGCGGGCTCCTCTTCCTCCCGAGATTCGTAGTGCTCGCCGATCACGTGTCGCTGCCCCAGCGCCGGTCATACGTGACGCCGTCCAGCGGGTCAATCGGAGCGCAAACACCCCTGCGTTCGCTAGAGCTGTGACCGAGCGCTTCGAACGCGCGCTCGGCTTTCGCAGAAAACGCTCTGCTGAGCGTTTCTTCCCGCCTGCCGCACGGAATTGCCGGGCCGTAAGGGATCAGCCATGAGGAACGATCCGAAAAGCGACATACATGTGGTTTAGTTCCTCGCTTGAGCCGACGGGAGAACGCCGGTTCATCGCGACTACAATCTGACTACGACTAACTATCCGCGGTGACTACGAGCCGACCGCGATTACACGAACTCGATCGCAAGCGTGACGGGTTGCGGCAGCGCAGGCGCACGACCGAACACGGTGACCTGAACTAGGCGCGGCTGCTTATCCGAGACGAGGCGGAATTTGGCCTCACCTTTCTTCAAGCGCATCGAGCGGATCCGCGTTTTTGTGTTGGCATCCGTGCTGCTGACCGTGCCGCCCGTCGCGCGGATGAAGATCTCGTCGGTATCGGTTTTGCCGGCGGCCGGTCGGCCATCGAAGCTCTGCTTGCGCACGGTGATCGTGCAATACGACGCGCCGTCGGCTTTGATCTCTCCGACGCCGTCGACCACGTGTTGATCCGGTGCGTCGGAGCTGATCTGCAGCATGCCGGGCATGACCGCAACATCCGCGGTGAGAGTGACCGAGGCGCGCTGGATGGTTTCGATCCCCAGCGTCTCGCCATCGGTTTCAAGCTCGTAGTCGCCCGGCAAGAGGTGCAGACACATGCGTTCGTCGGTGCCATGCGCACGCGTGAGCTCGCGGCCGTGCTGCACGACCGAGACGAAGCTCTGGCCGCGCATCCGCAGGATCAGCGTGTTTGCGTCCAACGGCATCACGAGCGGTTTGCGATGCACCGCAGGTTGAGTTGGGATGTCTAACTCGGCCAAGGCAGGGTTGAGACTAGCGATCATGTTCAAACCTCGTAGAGAATCGTGATGCCGGTGATGAATGCTTCGACTCCGGAGTTTGCGTACGCCGTGAGAACGTAGAAGTGTTCGCTGTTGCGCACGATGTGCAGGCCGTTGGCAGATGGACTCACCGCCACGGTTTGGTCGTAGGCGCTATCCGTGCCAAGTGTCGGAGGCGAGATAATGATGCTGGCGAGGCCGAGATAGTCTTCGGCCGTGATCGCTTTGTCGGGTGGAGGCGGCGGACCAAACAACGCAAACGCGGTGGTTGGGCGTGTCGCGACACGTATGAATTGAAACGTAACTGCGCCAGTAGTACGCCCGCGATACCGCACGCTCGAGATCCGGCAGCCTTCGGGCAGAGAGACTGGAAGATAACCCGCGGCAGAATCGGCGGAGTTCTTGAACGCAAAGAGTTTGGGAAGAAACGGAGTAAAGACTTGCCAAGCCCCGGTAGCGCTTCCGTTTTGAAATAGTGGCGGCACGGACAATCGCCGCGGACCCGCTGCTCCGAGCAACGTCGGCTTCATGTCGATGACCATCGCCGACAAGATCGACGCACTCGCTGTTCGGTTCAGGTACGCGAGTGCAAAATGCGTGTGGCCCGCTGGCGGAGGTGGCACGACTTGCGTGCCCTCCGCGACGCGCACCGCGTAGTCGCGCTTGATTCGGACCGCTGTCTCGACGCCGATCACGGGATTTACGAGATCGGTGTCTTCGGTCGAGCTGATCTCACGCGTCCAGACGTCGAGGTACACGACGTCGGTTCGCGGTGCAGCCGGTGTGATGAGCGGCGGAACCACCGGCACGCCTGCAGCGGCTGCCGTTGCGGCATTGAAATAGGGCTGCGAGGTATAGCGGGTGTGACCGATCTGGATCGACTGCCCGGCTAACACGAGGGTGCCTGCCAGTGTCCAGAAATCGTTAGCCATGGCTCCGCCTACCCAGACGTCAAACGGCGGCAGGCTCGTGTTGCTCGGTCGCACGCCCGATCCGATGCCTTCCGCCGCCGTTCGGTAAGTCTCCTGCAATAGGACGTCGTTGAGCTCGTTCCAATCCGCGTCGACCAGTGGCACGCCTTGTTGGAGGCGGACTCCGACGTAGTTTTTCTGCGGAGCGTAGGTGTTGCGTGAAAAGTTGCCCATGATGTGTGCTCGTCTGGACTAGAAGGTGAGTCGCAAGGTGCGGCGGAGCGTGAAGCCGGGTTGCATGTCGATGCGCGGATGGATGCGGTGATTGATCAGCCAGCCGCTGTTGGCTGCAGAAATTCCACCGGCAAACAAGCCGAATTCGCGTAGGCGCTGGTTCGGCGGACCCACCAACAAGTCGATGGCCGTGAACTCAGCCGTGATCTCGATCTGGCGAGTGAAGCTGCCGCCGACGAAAGCGATTTGACCCGCACTGAGCGGCTTGCGACCAGTCTCGTTGACCAGCTGTACGTACGCGCGGCGGTTGGCATCGGACGGCACGCTGCCGCTGTCCCAAGACTCTTCGCCGCGGCCGACTGCCCAATAGCCGAGCGCGGCAGCCTGGATGTCACCTTTGATCAGCGCTGCGAGCACGGCGCTGAGGCGGTCGACGATCAAGTTGTGGCGCCAAGGCGTGCTCCAGATCACGCCGCCGTCAGCGGCAAGCAGCGTGTCGGTGTAGCGGCCGTTGGGAAAGCCGTGCTCCGCAGGATAGACGTGTTCGGAACTGGTCATGATGTCGCCGGTAGGGGTTGCAGGGCCGAATGGAACGTGCGCGAGAGCGACGCGACCGGCAGCAAGGTCGTGTCGACGCTGCGGTGAGCCAGTTGGTTGGTGATGAACTGAGTCCACTCGGGGATTGCGTCACCCGAGGCGTCGGCCGCGCCGCCGTACGCTTCGCTCTGTTCGAGCAGGCCGAGGTCGCTTACGACTTCTTGAACCGTGTTGGGTGCGTCATACGGCTCTTCGACGATCGTGCCGGGTAAGAGCACGAAGATCGCACGCACGTTGATCGGCAGGAACTCGCCGATCGCGCGGCCGATGCGTTCGAACTGGTCGCCCGGCGCGAAGACTTCCGAGCTGTCGTCCGGCACGATGTAAACACCGATGGTCTGCCGGCTGTACCAGCCTTCGATCGTGGGCTGGCCCCCGGGCGTGAGCGAACGGGCTTGGCGCGTATCGTAGGTGTACGCGGTGTCATCTTCGAATGCGTGCGTGCGCAGGCGGAACATCGCATCTGCCTGCGTCGTGTCGAGTGAACCCGGCGGGACGCGACGGCCGATGACAGGCGGGACTGCCGCCGTATCGCCGCGCGTGCTTCCGTCCATGTAGAGCACGCGTCCGTCCGACAACAGCTCGATCCGAGATGCATCGAATGTGACCAGCACGTTGCGCACGAACTCGCGAATGCGCGTGTCCCAGTTGGTCAAGCGGTTGACCATCGCCGCAATGTTGCCGGCCGTGCCGACGGTTCGGTAGAACTCCGGCGCGTACGCGATCTCGTTGCGCTGCGAAGCTTCATCGAGATCGGCGCGCAGCGGCCAGCCTAGCCAAGCGGCCATCGGCGGTAACAAGCGGCTATCGGCGCGACTGGAGGCGTGGAAATCGGCGGCGCCGGCCACGAGCGCTTTGACCAACTCGTGGTGACTTTCGAGGTTGTGGATGAAACGTTCGAGCTGACCGAGCGGGCGGTCGAAGTTGCGGTGCACCTGCGGCAACGAAGCGAACCACCGCGGCTGGACGGGAGGTGTAGCGAGCGCAGCGGCTTGAGTGTCCGCGCTGAACACGTAGTAGGGCGCCGATGCATTGCCAACGATCGTCGCGGCGATGAGGTCTGCGAGCTCACCCGCTGCCAACAGCTGCAGGTTCTGCAGCTCGGCCAGTGTGTATCCGGTGTAGAGCGTGTAGTAGTGGACGCGGCGGTCGACGAGCGCGTCGCGATCGTGGATTCGTAGCGTCCGACTCAAGACATCGCCACTCTCGGCTCGCAGCGTGCGATCCGTTCGAACCAGCGTGCGATCGGGCGGAGTGGCACCCCAGCGGTAGCCGAGCTCGGAGGCGACGTCGATGTCGTTTTGGCGCTCGGTGTGCAGCTCGGTAAATGCGATCGGGAAGCTCGCGCTGTCGTAGA
>DASRXR010000391.1:0-3508 GCA_035687405.1 Polyangiales bacterium | reverse complement strand
ACGACTGCAACGGCGTGACCGGCGGCGTCTGCAGCAACCCATCCCAAGCCGTCACTTGCGCCCGCAACTCCGCCGGCTGCCTCGAGATCACCGGCACCGAAACCTGCCCGAGCGGCACATCTTGCATGGGCACACCCGGCGGCGCCGACTGCAGATGCCCCGCAGCACCCGCCGTGTGCATGGGCGCGACCTCCGGCAATGTTTGTCAGACGGACACCACGTTCGCGCACTGCACGAGCGACAGTAACGGTTGTGTCACCGCGAGCGCCGGCACCTGCAACGCGCTCAAACCCTGCCGCGGCAATGCAGGCTCCGCCGATTGCACGTGCCTGAATCCGCCGACGAACTCGCAATGTCCCACAAACATGCGCGACGGAAATCGCTGCTCGGGCAGCACGCTGTTCCGCTGCGGTAACGATGCCGGCAGTTGCCTGCGATTCATGCAGACCGAGTGTCAGACTGGCGTCTGCGGTGGCACCTATCCGAACGCAGCTTGCGTGGATGAACAGGACATCGGTTGGCCGACCGATCTCGGCAGCATGCAAATGCACGCGACCGGTGCCTTGACCGGGGCGCAGATCAGCGTGCCAGCTACAGCCGTGTTGAGCCGCTTCGGCATCATCAGTAAATCCGCCGGGGCCCAAGCGCTCTTGGTTTTGTACGACGACGTGGCTGGCAAGCCGCGCAATCGGATTGCAGCCACCAGCAGCAACGCCTTGGTCGCGGGCGTGAACGAGTTCTCCGTCGTGTTACCGCCGACGCAGGTCACGCTCAGCCCCGGCACGTACTGGCTGATGCTGAGCGTCGACTCCGACTCGCAGCTCGCACACGGCACCACGTCGGTGCCGCTCGCGTTCGTCTCGTACACGCATGGCTCGCCGATTCCGAGCCCGCTCATGGCTGTCTCGCTCGATTCGATGCCGGAGCAGAACTTCTACATCGTGGTGTTGCCGCAATAGCCGAGATCTTTCGCGAGGACTTCATGCTTGATCTTCCGACGAGTGGGCGTGTCGCCGTAGCGTTGTCGCTGTTGCTCGCAGTCAGTGCCGGGACCGCCCGGGCACAGATCTGCTTTCCTCCAGCCGATGGCGTGCCCGGCTCTCCCGGCGCTCCGGACTGGTGGAGTCCCGGCGCCACGCCCGCAGGCTCGACGACGACTTCGTTTCTCGAAGACCCGCGCTGGCGTGGAGCGATGGCCCACGACGTTCTCGAATACGAACGCTTTCGCGTCGTCGTCGAGACCAGCGGAAGCTCGCAGTTCTTGATCATGTCCTGGCAAGTGCGCGCGGACCTGAACAACTCCGGCGACCGGCTGTACTTCGGCTTGTGGGACGACGCCTCGAACAGCGGCAACGTCTATCGACTCACGCGCATGCAGGAGACGCAGACCAGCGTCGCGGGCGCAACGCAAGCCGCCGGTGCGTTTTCAGGACGCGTGTTTGCAGGCACCGGCCCGCTCGATGCCGTCGCGTGGTCGACGTCGGGCACGATTCCTCCGCCTCCACTTCCCGCCTGGCTCACTACGGACGCGCGCGTCGACGTCACGTGTGCATCGCCACCGTCCACCGGCTGTGACCGCTGGGCGTTCCGGATTCGGGCGCCGCTCTCAGCGACAGCCAATCCCGCCGACACCGCACCGACTGGCTTCAAGCTGACCGGTCCGAACTTTCACTTCTGGTACGAGATCCAAGACAGCGCGACTGTCGGTACTGCGACGTACGCCTTTCCGAGCGGCATCGTGAACGCACACGAAGGCGGGATTCCTCCGATTGCGCTTCCGACTCCGAGCACATGGAAAGCGGCGAAGCTCGGCTCTGGTGCGGGCTGCGAGAGCGACGTAGCGCTCGCCGTGTCCGGCGTGTGGGTGAACGCCGCGGGCAGCAGCACGCTCAGCATGACGTCGAACGACTTTCACGCGCGGCCGGTCAACAACACCGCCGGCAACCTCTTCAACGACGCAGTTACCGCGCGCTTCCGGATTGCGAACTGGGGCTCGGTCGGTTTTGCATCGCCCGAGTGGCGGGAGACGTGCGCGTCGACCACGGCCGGCGGAAGCATCACCCCGGGCAATCCATTCGATCTGCGCTGCACGTGGAGCGGGTTCGACTCGTGCCCGTATCGACCCGCAGGAGATCCGTGCGGACCGCAAGCCGGCACGAAAGACAGTCACCAGTGCATCCTCGTCGATCTCGCGAACACCACTGGCACGTTGAATACGCTCGTGTTCGCGCCGCAGAGCGTGTTTCGCAACATGGACTTCGACGTGAAC
The DNA here is from genome assembly GCA_035687405.1 of Polyangiales bacterium. Taxonomy (GTDB): domain Bacteria; phylum Myxococcota_A; class Polyangia; order Polyangiales; family JAFGIB01; genus JADGRF01. Next base: position 1,239 of record DASRXR010000391.1, on the reverse strand, counting down.
TCGGTGCTCACGCGTGAAGCGATGATCGATACGCGCGGCATCGCGCCGATGGCCAACGGAGCGTTGCGACGCGATCTCTACTTGCGCGTCCAGACGCGCAACTTGCCCGCGCGCGCTCCGCGACTGCCGCCGATCGGCACGCCGGGAACCGCAGCACCCCCGCCGACGTCTGTGGCAGTGCCAGTCCCACCCGCGAACGAAGACGCCATTCGCGTGCGCGAGATCGCGGCGCTGCGCGCCAGGTTCCGAGAGCTCCAGCTGCCGTCGCAAGGCACGATCGACGTGAAGTCCTCGCTGCGAATCCAGCAGGCACTACTCGAAGGCAAGATCACGCTCGAGCACGTCGAGCAATTGATGCCGACCTACACCGTGTTCGTCTGGCACGACACGGGTCGCACGATTGAAACCGAACAGGGGCCGGTCAAGGTCATGGAGCCGCAGCCGTCGTTTGGCTTGTTCCTCGCGCACGACGGCGACCTCGAAGGTTGGGAGCATCGCTTCGAAGGCGCCGAGCAAGTCGCCGAGAACTTGTACAAGATCACGGCAGCGAAAGACGGCGTCACGACGGTCACTGCGACGATCGCACCGAAGGGTGAGCTGCCGCCGCCCGCGCCGAAAAACACCGTGACGTGCAGTCGTTGTGACGTCGCGCCACGCAATCCTGACTCGCAACTCGCGCTCGTTCTCAGCTTCGCGTTCATCGCGTTCGTGGTCGTCCGCATCCGACGTCGGCGAGGTGTGTCATGAAGTGGCTAGCGTTTTGTGTCCTGCTGCTGATGGCGGCGAGCTCGCAGGCTCGCGCAGACGACGAAGTGATCGGAGATGCGCTCAACGCCGAGCAGAAGGTCGAATACGAAGAGCTGACCAAGAAGGGCATTCGGGAGTACGAGCTCAACCACTGGGCCGAAGCCAAGACGTATTTCCTGCGTGCGCACATGCTCTACCCAAATGCGCGGACACTTCGCGCGCTCGGCTTGATCGCATTCGAGACGCGCAGCTACATCGAAGCCGTCGAGTGGCTCGAACGCGCGCTCGCGGACACGCACAAGCCGCTGACGGACGACATGCGCAAAGGCGTGGTCGACCTGCTCGCCGATGCGCGTGGTTTTGTCGGTCGCGTGACACTCATCCTCGAGCCCGCGCAGGCCTCGGTGTTCGTGGACGGCGAGCTCGTCCAGCTGCGCGATCAAAACGCGCTGCTGCTCGACCCAGGCGATCACGAGCTCCGGGTCGAAGCTG
>DASRXR010000390.1:0-2843 GCA_035687405.1 Polyangiales bacterium | reverse complement strand
GCGCGTCCGCATCCTCGACGCCTTCGCCCAACAAGGCTGGGCAATCGAGGACGCCTCCGCCGCGCTCCGCTCGCGCCTTCCAGCGGGCTTCTCCCTCGGCGCCAACGGCGTGCCCCTCAAGAAGAGCTGAGCGGCTGAGGTCGCTCTTCAGCGCGGTGTCGGCGCTTAAAATGAAACGGCCACGTCTTGCGACGCGGCCGTTTTGGCGTTTTAGCGAGCGAAGCCTAGCGGCTCACTCGTCCTCGTCCATGTGGCTGAGGCCGGGCTCGGTCGGCAGGTAGAACGCGAAGCCGAGCGAGAACATGTGGTTGAAGTGCGCGAGCTGATCATCCGAGTTGATCTGCTCATCCGGGAAGTCGCCCTTGGCGTTGCCCGACTCGTCGGTACCCGACGTGTTCCAAGCGAAGGGCAGGGCGCGCCACTCGAGCGTCATCGCGACCCAGTCGCCCATGAACAGCGACAGACCGGCACCAAACGTCGGCGCGATCGCCATACGCGTCTCGCGCTCGCCCTGCGACGGCGTGAGGCAGGTGATCTGCATCGCGAGATCGCCATTGCTGCACCGGTCGAAGTCTTCGCCAAGGACGTCTGCGCGCTCCTCGAGGCCGATGAAGCCGACGCCGCCGAGCAGGTAGAAGTCGGTGTCGATGAACAGCTTCTCGAAGATGCCGAGCTTGCCGCGCAGCGGAATGAAGTGCACCTGCGGTGCCGCGATCCACTGGATCTTCCCGATTTGATCGGGGAAGCCACCGGGGCGGGGCAAGCTGAGCACGTTCACTTCGTTGGTCTGGCCGCGCTCCGCGACCTGGTCGGTCAGCGCGGTCTCGATGTTCACGACGGCGAAGCCGCCCCAAACGCCGATGCCGAGCCAATCGGTCGGGTGGAACATCAGCTGGCCGCCCGTCAGGATCGCACGCGAGAACTCATCGTTCAGCGTCATCGTTCCCTGGAGCTGAATCTGGAAGCGCATCTCGCGGTAGATGCGCAGACCGATGACGGCCGGTGCACCCGCCAGCGGGCCTTCGACTTGGATGTCCTGAGCGCTAGCCCGCGGCGCGACCGGACCGAGCGCGAGCCCGGCCAAGAGCGCTGCAGACACGAAAACTAAACGCATTGCTGTCGTCACGGTCTTACCCATTGGTCAGGCCATCACTTGGGGTAGCGGTATTCGAAGCCGAAGGGGAAGAACAACGTCACGCCCAAGTGGACAGACATGTTGTTCGTGAGCGTCGCATTCTCGTCGATCCACGTGGCTTCGTCCTCGCGATCGGCGCCGAGCGAAACCTCGAGGTTCTCGAGCTTCTCCAAGTAGATGTAGTCGCGGAACTCGCCGAAGACCGTGAGGTACTTCGTCAAGAACACGCGGATACCGATGCCGGCGTTGAAGGCCACACGCCAGTCGAACTCGAAGGTGCGGACCGCGGGGTCGACGACCGCAACCGGGCGCGTGCGCATCATGCCGACGCCGCCGACCAGGTACGAGTCCCACTGGAAGATGGAGTCGTTGAACATCGAGAACTTGCCGTAGATCGGCACGTACGTGAAGTTCAGGTGCGCGCCGAGCTGGTACTCGGTGATCGGCACGGCGAGGCGCGTCGAACGACGGATACTGAAGTTCAGATCCGATTCGCTCTCGACGCCTTGGTACCAAAGGAAGCTCGCGCCGACCGCGAGCACGTTGGTCACCCAGTAGTTCAGACCGACCGCGAGCGCGGGGTGCGAGACGTACTGGTCGTTGACCGTCATCGCGAGCGACGGAGCGAGCTCGAAGCGGCCGTTGCGCAAAACATACATGCGCTGAACCGCGTAGATCTCCTCCGCGACTTCTTGCTCGCGTGGGCCCGTGGCCTCTTCCTCGGTATTGGTCGCGTCGCCTTCCGCCGTGAGCTCGGCGAGCACGTCGCCACCGCCCTCCGCGCTCGCTTCAGCACCTGCCTCACCTTCCGCCGCTGCTTCACCTTCGGCGGGCTTTTCGCCCTCCGCGGGTTGCTCGGCTTCTGCCGCCTCGGCCTCATTGAGGTCGAAGCTCATGTCTTGCGCGGCGCTCGTTTGCGGCAACGCGCAGCAAAGCGCGGCCGCAATCCACGCAACGCTACGCAGCCTCATCGACCGCTCCCTGTCCATCGTGTGCCAACTTGCGCGCATCATCCTTGCACCCGGGGGTTTTCGTGTCCGTGTTCGACTCGTTCTAAGAACGCAGTGCAATAGTCCGTAACTACTTCGAAAATCGTTCAAGAAATTTCTAGGCCGCCATCGTTTCGTCGTCCGGCCGCGAGAACATCGCCTCCACGAACGTGGTGGCGTCGAACTCGCGCAGGTCTTCGACCTTCTCGCCGAGCCCGATGAAACGAACCGGCACGCGGTGCTGCCCGACGATCGGCAGGATCACGCCGCCTTTGGCGGTGCCGTCGAGCTTCGTCAGCACGACGCCCGTCACGCCCACCGCCTCGCGGAACAAGTTCATTTGCTGAACGGCGTTCTGGCCGGTCGTCGAATCGAGCACGAGGAATATCTCGTCGGCGTTGCGACCGTTCAGCGCCTTGCCGACGGTGCGCTCGACCTTCTGAAGCTCGTCCATCAGCGGCGCCTTGGTATGCAGGCGGCCCGCGGTATCCGCGATCACGAGGTCGAAGCCCTCGTCGGAAGCCTTCTTTACGGCTTCGAAGATCACCGAGCTTGGGTCGGCGTTCTCTTTGCCCTTCACGATCGGGCAGCCCACGCGCTTGCCCCACATCTCGAGCTGCAGCACGGCGGCAGCGCGGTACGTGTCGCCGGCAGCGAGTAGCACCTTCTTGCCGTCGTGGGTGTACTTGCTCGCGAGCTTGCCGATAGTCGTGATCTTG
>DASRXR010000389.1:0-14878 GCA_035687405.1 Polyangiales bacterium | reverse complement strand
GACACCTGCAACATCAAGTGCGAGCCCATGCCGATCACCCAGTGCCGCGCCGGCGACGGCTGTTGCCCGGCGATGTGCAACCAGCAAAACGATAGCGATTGCTCTGCGAACTGCGGCAACATGAAGATCGACAACGGCGAGACGTGCGAAGCCGGTACCAACACGCCGTGCCCAGCGAACTGCGATGACGCCAAGTCGTGCACGAAAGACGTGTCGACGGGCAGCGCGCAAAACTGCAATCTCGTTTGCACGCACACCGACATCACGCAGGCGACGAACGGGGATGGCTGCTGCCCGAGCGGGGCAACCTCGAACAACGACAACGACTGCAAAGCGACGTGCGGGAACAAGGTCGTCGAAGGCGATGAGCAGTGCGACGACGGCAACGCAAACGCGGGCGACGGCTGCGTCGGTTGCAAGACGGAGACGCCGGCTCAGATCTGCCTCGCGAAGATCGGCTCGAGCGATGCGTGCGCACAGTGCACCTGCAACAAGTGCACGTCACAAGCGAACGCTTGTTACGCCGCGAACAACGCGAACGACGTGATGTTGTGCGACGCGATGGTCGACTGCGGTCGCGCGTCCGACTGCGGCAATCCCGATTGTTACTGCGGCACCTATGACCTGTTCCTGTGTTTGACCGGCCTTGCGAATGGCCCGTGCCGCAGCCAGGTCAGTGCAGCAGCGAGGTCCAACTCGCTGCTCGATATCCAATCGCGCAGCACCGATTCGAGTTATCCGCTCGGTCGCGCGAACGCGATCGCAGAGTGCGTGGACGCGAATTGCGCCGCCGACTGCGGCCGGTAGCCAAAACAAAAGAAAGACCCGCCGACCGTATCGCGTCGGCGGGTTACGAAAACAGCGTCGCATGGTTCGCGAGACGTCACGCGAGGCGTCGCCGGGACCGAGGAGCGCGCGGAGCGTACGCTTTGGTACGTGAGCACGCACCGCAGGGCGCGGCGACGGATCGCGCGACGTGTCGCGCTCCAGGCGCCGCTGTTTTTCACTCCACCGCAAAGCAGTAGATGTGACCGGCACCGCCTTTCGGTGCCGTGTCGTTGCAGCCGCCGTTCTCGTGCGATGAGTTCCACGAGTTGAACGGCGGATCGGAACTCATCATCGGCCCGAGACCGTCGCTGTGACCGACCTGCGCGATGTCAGTCATCGCTTCGGACGTCCAACTCTTGCAGGTGAAACCCTCGCGCAGGGTTCCTTCCGCGGTCGAACCCGTCAGGATGTCGTGCTCGTTCGGAGTCGGCGAACCCGACCATTGGCCGTTGATCTTGGTGCCCTTCTCCGTGAGGAAGAGGTCCGCATTGCCGCTCGGAAGCTTGTGCAGCGCGTCGAGGTCTTTCGCGACGAGCACGCCCTTCGCGTTGTACCAAGGACCTTTGCCGATGCGATCCTTCGCGTCGACGGCGTCGTCGTCACCCGTGTCCGCGCTCAGATACGCGGCGAACTTCAGCTTCGAGCCGGCCGCTTTCGCGAGCTTATTGCAGCGAGCATCCGCACCGCTCAAGCCGCCGAGGTTGCCCGTCTTACTCGTGTCGCTCGAAACGAAGAAACTCATCTCCTCTTTCGAGCCTGCGTCGTCTTCGTCTTTGCCGTGATCATCATGCTCTTCGCCATCATGATCGTGGTCTTTGGCGTCTCCGCCTGCGTCCTTCGGACTGTCGTCGTCATCGCCACATCCGATGAGTACGAGCCCGGTCGCGAATGTCATAGCCAAGGTTAGGTTTAGTACACGTTCCATCTGACGGTCCTCCACAGCGAGCGACTGTGCAGATGTGTACACCCGGAGGCGTGGAAATCCAGACCCGATCCGTTAGCTGACAACTTTGACACAACACGCGCGCGACATCGCCTGTCACGCGCAGTCAAACCTGACAGTCAGCTCAGCTCGCGATGAACGAACGAACTTTGCGAGTTTCGCCGTGCAGTGCGAGCTGTCCGCACGCAGCTGCGATGTCGTCACCACGGCGGCGACGCAAGAACGTGTCGATGCCTTCGTCGCGCAGCACGCGTTGAAACGCTTCGACGACGTCATCGTTCGGCGCGGACAGACCCGCATCGGGGACGGGATTCATCGGAATCAAGTTCACCTTGCAGCGAATGCCCTCGAGCAAACGAGCGAGCGCCTTCGCGGATTCGAGCGAATCGTTCACGCTGCCGACGAGCGTGTACTCGATCGTCAAGCGCCGGCGACGCGGCAGCGGATAGCGGCGGATGGCTGCAATCAACTCCGGCAGCGGATACTTCTTGTTGATCGGCATCAAGCGCGTGCGGGTGTCGATGTCGGACGCATGCACGGACACTGCGAGTTGAATCTGACCCGAGAAGTCGCGCGCGAGTTTGTCGATCTCCGGCACGAGGCCGCTCGTCGAGACCGTCATGCGCCGCAGCGACATACCGAACCCTTCCGGATGCGAAAGCAGCGAGATCGAACGGCTCAACGCAGGATAGTTCGCGAGCGGCTCGCCCATGCCCATGAACACGATGCCGGCGAGACGCGACGTGTCGTCGAGCGCGCCGCGCCCGAGCAACACCTGCGCAACGATCTCGGCCGCGCTCATGTTGCGCTTCAACCCCGCGAGGCCGGACGCGCAAAACGCACAACCCATCGCGCAACCAACTTGCGACGACACGCACTGCGTGACGTCGTGCGAGCTCGTGACCGTGCCTTCACTCGGGTCGTCGTCGGTCGCGTAGATGTCTTCCGACGCAACCGAGGCGCGCGGAATGAGCACCGTTTCGATGCGCTTCGAGTCGCCGAGCTCGATCAGAAGCTTGCGCGTTCCATCGGCCGACTCGTACGTCTCTGCAACTTCCGCAACCGGCGCGAAGCCTTCTTGGGCCAAACGCTCACGCAAGCGCAGCGGCAGGTCGGTCATCTGCGCCGGGTTGAGCACGCCGCGCTGGTAAATCCAGCGAAAGATTTGAAGCGCGCGATAGCGGGGCTCACCCCACGAATTCAGCGACTTCTCCCACTCCTCGGGCAGCTGTTCAGCGAGGTGAGCGGGCGGTGGCAGACTCGGAGCCATTCGGCGCCAAGGATGGCACACCCGCGTCAGCTTAGCTCGCTCAGCGCGTGAGGAAACGCTCTAGAATCGCGTACCCGGTCGCCAGCAACGGCAACTCGGTGAACTCGTTTCGCTGGTGCGCCTGACTTTGAGTGCCGGGCCCGAAGTTTACGCCCGGAACGCCGAGCGCATCGAAGCGTGCGACGTCCGTCCAGGCCTGCTTCACCTGCACGCCGGCGACTCCAGAGTCGGCGAGACGCTTCACGAGCGGATGATTCGCATGCGGGCGCCCGGCCGGCGACATGTCGGTCGCATCCACGCTCGCCGCGTCCTTCGCCCACGCCTTCACGTCGGCGAGCGCTTCTTCCGGCGTGCGACCCGGAGCAAACCGATAGTTCACGTTCAAGTCGAACTCGTCCGGAATGACGTTGCGGCCACGGCCGGTGGTCTGCGCGACCGTGGCCGAAGCCACTTCGCGAAACAGGAAGCCATCGACGGTCACGTCGTGCGGTTCGCGCGCAGCCAACAGCTGCAAGAAGCCGGTCGACTTGTAGATCGCGTTTTCGCCCTGCCACGGGCGCGCACTGTGCGAAGTCCGGCCGCGAAAACGCACCGTCGCGTGGAGCGAACCCATACACCCGAGCTGCAAGTGGTTGTTGCTCGGCTCGAGGCAAATCGCGAGGTCGAGGCCGCGCAACAGCGCAAACTCTTCGAGCATCGGGCCCAAGCGGTTTTCCGCGTACGGACCTTCCTCGCGCTCGTAAAACACGAGCGTGAGGTCCGGCAGCTTCGCCTGATCGACTTGTTCTGCAAGCTCGAGCATCACGGCGAGACCCGACTTCATGTCGGCTGCACCTGCGCCGTACAGCAAGTCGCCTTCGATCCGCGCCGGCCCGTCGTGCACCGTGCGCACCGTGTCCAAGTGCCCGACGAGCGCGATCTTCGGCGCGCCCGCTTTTTCGTTCACGCGCACGACCAAGCTGTCGTGAAAACGCGTGATGCGAGCCGCACCGAGCTTTTGGCCCAAGCGCCGCTCGACGTGATCACACAAGGCTTTCTCTTCACCGATCGGACTATCGATGCGCGTGATCTCGAGCAGGGTGTCGCGCAACCGCGTCGCGAGGTCGCCCGCGCTCACACCGAAACTCCGAACTCGCGCAGCGCGCTGTTCAACGAAACTTTGCGATCGGTCGAGGCCGAACGCTGGCCGATGATCAACGCGCACGGCAATCCGTACTCGCCCGCCGGAAACTGTTTCGGACGCGTTCCCGGAACGACGACCGAACGCGGCGGTACATAGCCGCGCACTTCACGCGGCTCGGGACCCGTCACATCGATCACCGGCACGCTATCGGTGAGCACCGTGTTCGCACCGAGCACGGCATCGCGACCGACGCGCACACCACCGACGATCACGCAGCGCGAGCCGACGAACACTCCGTCTTCGATGATCACCGGCGTCGCGCCTGGGGGCTCGAGCACGCCGCCGATACCCACACCGCCTGCGAGGTGCACGTCGCGCCCGATCTGCGCGCACGAGCCCACCGTCGCCCAGGTGTCCACCATACTTCCGGCGCCGACGTACGCGCCGATGTTCACGTAGCCCGGCATCAGGATCGCACCCGACTCGAGAAACGAGCCGTAGCGTGCGACACCCGGCGGAACGACGCGCACGTTGGCCTTGTCGAGGTCGTGTTTGAGCGGGATCTTGTCGTAATACTCGAACGGCCCGACCTCGAGCTTCTCCATGCCGCGGACCGCGAAATAGAGCAGCACCGCCTGCTTGATCCAGGCGTGCGTGACCCACGCGCCGGCGGGATCTTCCGGCGGGGAGGCCACGCGCAGCTCTCCCTTGTCCAGCTTCTCCAAGGTATCGAGCACGGCCTGAACGTGGGCTTGGTCTTTGAGCAGGCTGCGATCTGCGAACGCAGCTTCGATCAGCGATTGGGCCGAGGCGGTCATGGCGGCGTCATAGCAGGAGGGCCGGGGCGCGTCACCTCCGCGCTTGGCCGGTTGCCGGACCGCCCGCAGGCGTGCGACGAAAGGTCGTGGGCCGCGTTTCGACCGACGCCGTGCAGCTGCCTCGCCTCTCATGGGGGCGCCGATTCGTGCTGACCCTGAAGGCGCTCCTGCCGCGCGTGACGGACGACGAGCGCGACTTGGCTGCGGCCGGGCTCGCGTTTTACATGTTGCTCTCGATCGCGCCGCTCGCAGTCGTGGCGGTGCAGCTCGCCGCGGCGATCTTCGATCCGGTTCAGGTGCGCGAAGTGCTCGCCGAAGACTTGGGCCGTGCAACCGGCCGGCAAGTCTCCGAGTTGCTCAATCAACTCATGACGGCCCAGCAAGAGAAACAGAGCAGCGCGGCGACCGTGCTCAGCTTTGTCGTGCTGCTGTGGGCGGCGATGCGTTTGTTCCACCGGCTGCAGGCTGCACTCAACATGACCTGGGGCGTGAAGGCCGATCCCGACGTACACACGCGCGTCGCGATCCGGCAAATGATTCGTAAGCGCCTGATCTCGTTTCTGATGGTGCTCGGATGTGGTGCGGCGCTGATGGTGTCGCTCGTGTTCAAAGCCGTGATCGCGGTCTTGCAAACACCGCTCGATTGGATCGTTCGCAGCGACACGCTCGCGCCGCACATCGAGCAAGCCGAAGAGCTCGTGCTGTCGTTCTTACTGCTGACTACACTGATCGCCGCGATGTTTCGGGTGCTGCCGGACGTGCGGATCAAGTGGCGCGACGTGTGGGTCGGCGCAGTGATGACGTCGATCCTGCTCGGCCTCGGTATGGGCGCGTTCAGCTTGTACGTCGCGCTCGTCGGTGCAACCCAGCTCGCCGGCGCGATCGGCTCGATCGCAGTGTTGATGCTCTGGGCCTATTACACGTCGCACGTGCTCTTGCTCGGCGCGCTCTTCACGCGTTTGTGGGCCGATGGTCCGGAGCTGCAGCCGCATCCGGTCTCGCTCAGCTCGGATTTACGCGATACGCCGAACGACCCCCGCGACTCACGCGAAGTCACCGCACCTTGAGTGCGGCGACGCGTGCTCGGGGCTGGACTGCGCCGCCGCGGGACTGCCGGCGGCGCGTCTCACGCCGCGCTCAACCGATCTCGAAGCCCGGAAAGAAGTAACCGATCTCGAACGCCGCAGTCTCTTTGGCGTCCGAGCCGTGACAGGCGTTCTCACCGATGTTCGCGCCGTACAGCTTGCGAATCGTACCGTCGGCCGCCTTCTTCGGGTCGGTCGCGCCCATCACGTCGCGGTACTTCGCGATCGCGTTGTCGCCTTCCAAGCACATGATCACGACCGGGCTGCGCGTCATGAAGTCGACGAGCTCGCCGAAGAACGGCCGGTCCTTGTGCACGGCGTAGAAGCCCTGCGCTTGTGGCCGCGACAGGTGAATCATCTTCATCGCCTTCACCTTGAGGCCGGCGGCTTCGATCGTCTGAACGATGCCACCAATGTTGTTCTTCTCGACGGCATCGGGCTTGACGATGCTCAGCGTGCGTTCGGTCGCCATGTTCTTCGCTCCTGCGTAACTGAATCTCGCCGGCGGCACGAAGTGGCGCGCCGGCGGTATGTAATTAAAGTCGCGCCTATAGCATCGATTTAAGCGTGCTGCCCAGATCGGACGGCGTCGGCGCGATCTTGACGCCTGCCGACTTCAAAGCCGAAATCTTGGCTTCCGCCGTGCCCTTGCCGCCCGAGATGATCGCACCGGCATGGCCCATGCGCTTCCCCGGAGGTGCGGTCGTACCGGCGATGAAGCCCGTCACCGGCTTCTTGAACTCGCGCTTGATGTAGTCCGCCGCGAGCTCCTCGGCGCTGCCGCCGATTTCACCGATCATGATCACGCCGTCGGTGTCCTTGTCGGCGTTGAACATCTCGAGCACGTCGATGAAGTCCGTGCCATTGACAGGGTCACCGCCGATGCCCACGCACGAGCTCTGGCCGATGCCGAGCGCGGTCAGCTGACCGACCGCTTCGTAAGTGAGCGTGCCGCTGCGCGACACGACGCCGATGCGACCGGGCTTGTGGATGTGACCGGGCATGATGCCGATCTTGCACTGTCCCGGCGTGATCACGCCCGGGCAGTTCGGTCCGATCAGACGCGAAAACGTCTGCCCGTCGAGCACACGCCGCACCTTGATCATGTCGTTTGCGGGGATGCCTTCGGTGATCGCGATGATCAGCTTCACGCCCGCGTCGATCGCTTCGAGGATCGCGTCTGCAGCGAACGGCGGCGGAACGAAGATCATCGTCGCGTCGGCTTTCGTCTTCTCGACCGCGTCCGCGACGGTGTTGAAGATGGGCACCTTGTCTTCGAACTTCTGGCCGCCCTTACCGGGTGTGACGCCGCCGACGATCTTCGTGCCGTACTCCATGCACCAGCGCGCGTGGTTTCCACCGTACGCACCCGTGATGCCTTGGACCAAAACCTTCGTGTCTTTGTTGACTAGGATGGCCATGACTCAGGCTCCCTTCTTGACGAGCTCGACGATCTTCTGCGCGCCCTCGCCCATCGTGGTCGCCGGCGTAATCTTCAATCCGGACTCGGCGAGCATCTTGCGACCGAGCTCCACGTTCGTGCCTTCGAGCCGCACTGCGAGCGGGACCGAGAGCCCGAGCTCTTTCGTCGCTGCGATGACGCCGGCCGCGATCGTGTCGCACTGCGCGATGCCACCGAAGATGTTGACGAAGATGCCCTTCACGCTCGGCGACGTCAGGATGATCTTGAACGCCGTCGTGACGGCTTCCTTCGTCGCACCACCACCGACGTCGAGGAAGTTCGCGGGCGAACCGCCGTAGTGCTGGATGATGTCCATCGTGGCCATCGCCAAACCGGCGCCGTTCACGAGACAGCCGATGTTGCCATCGAGCTGGATGTACGAGAGGCCGGCCGCTTTCGCGTCGATCTCGACCTGGTTCTCCTCGCTCATGTCGCGCCACTGATCCCACTCTTTGTGGCGGAACGCGGCGTTGTCTTCGAGGTTGAACTTCGCGTCGAGCGCGACGATGTGGTTGTCCTTCGTCACGACGAGCGGGTTGATCTCGACGAGCGAACAGTCTTCTTCCATGAAGACCTTCTCGAGCGCGGTCACGACCTTCGCGAGCTCTTTCGCGGCATCGCCGGTCACGCCGAGCGCAAACGCGATCTGACGCGCTTGAAACGGCGCGAGCCCGACCGCCGGGTCGACCGTCACCTTGATGATCTTCTCCGGCGTCTTCGCCGCAACCTCTTCGACGTCCATGCCGCCTTCGGTCGACGCCATGAACGTGACGCGGCGCTTCTCGCGATCGAGCACGACCGCCAGGTAGAGCTCGCGCGCGATGTCGAGGCCTTGCTCGACCAGGAGCCGCTGCACCTTCTTGCCTTCGGGACCGGTCTGATGTGTGACCAGCGTCTTGCCGAAGATCTCGTTCGCCGCAGCTTGCGCGGCGTCAGGTCCACCCTTCACGACCTTGACGCCGCCAGCTTTGCCGCGACCACCCGCGTGAATCTGCGCCTTGACCACGACCACTGGGATCTTGGTTTCGTCGATCAGCTTTTGAGCAGCGGCCTTCGCCCCGCTCGGTTCCATCAACGCCACGCCCTTCGGAACGGGGATGCCGTACTTTCGGAAGATGTCTTTGCCTTGGTACTCGTGAATGTTCATCGTCGTCCTCCGGACGCGGCGTTTTTAGCGCCGGTCACTTCACTTCAGAGCTTGGCAGCCGCCTCGATGAGCTCTTTGACCGCCTTCGCACTCGCATCGAGCGCTTTCTTCTCGTCTTCGCTCAGCTTGACCTCGATCACGCGCTCCATGCCCTCGGCACCGATCACGACCGGGACGCCCATGTAGATGTCCTTGTAGCCGTACTCGCCCTCGAGATATGCGGCCGATGCGATGACGCGGCGCTGCGCGCGCAGGTACGACTCGGCCATCGAGATCGCACCCGAGGCCGGTGCGTAGAACGCGCTCGTGCCCATGAGCTGAACGATCTCGCCGCCGCCGCCAGCGGTGCGCTTGATCATCGCGTCGAGCTTCTCCTTCGACAGGACCTGCGTGACGGGGATGCCCTTGATCGTCGTGTACGACAAACACGGCACCATGGTGTCGCCATGACCGCCGAGAACGAGCGCGTTCACGTCGCGCGTGCTCACGCCCGCAGCCTCGGCGAGGAAACATTGGAAGCGCGCCGAGTCGAGCGCACCGGCCATGCCCAGCACCTTCTGGCGCGAGAAGCCGGTGACCTTCTTCATTTCGTAGACCATCGCGTCGAGCGGGTTCGAAATGACGATCACCAACGCATTCGGTGAGCTCTTCTTCAGGTTCTCGGCGACGTTGCGAATGATCTTCAAGTTGATCGACAGCAGATCATCGCGGCTCATGCCCGGCTTGCGCGGCACGCCCGCCGTGACGATCACGACGTCCGAGTCCGCGGTGTCGGCATAATCCGACGTTCCCGACACGTTCGAGTCGTAGCCTTCGAGCGCGAGCGTCTGCGCGATGTCGAGCGCTTTGCCCTTCGCGACTCCGGCCTTGTCCGGGATGTCGAGCAGCACCACGTCACCGAGCTCGCGCCTTGCGAGCTCCATCGCGAGCTCGCCTCCGATGTTACCTGCACCGATCAGTGAGATCTTCTTACGCTTGGGCATGGTCCGTCCTTACCTGTGCTTCGAGAGCTACACCCGCGATGCTCGGAGCACGTTGTCGAGCTTCGCTTCACCAAACCGAGCTTGAAATCGTACGCCACGGATGAACATGGGTGCGCGAAGCGGCTGCGGGGCCCACGGCATACCACATCACCGGTGCCGTTTGGGGCTGTATAACGGCGCTTTGTGGCGGGTTGGCCTGAACACCAGCACAGCCAATTCAAGCCTGATTCCGCCGGGCTGCGGTCACTCGCCTCGCGGGTGATAACGCCGGTGCATGTCCCGCAAATGGTCCGCGGTCACGTGGGTATAAATCTGCGTGGTGCCGATGTCGGTGTGACCGAGCAGCGTTTGGACCACGCGCAAATCAGCCCCGCCTTGGAGCAGGTGCGTCGCGAACGAGTGCCGCAGCATGTGAGGCGTAATGTTCTTGGCGATTCCTGCGACCCGGCCGTGTCGCTTGAGCGCTTTCCAGAACGCCTGTCGAGTCATGCCTCGACCGCGTTGCGTGACGAAGAGCCTCGATTCATTCGGCTTGGCCCAATGACCGCGCACCTGAGCGAGGTACGCCGTGATCGCTTCTCGTGCAGGCTCGCCAATCGGCACGAGGCGCCGCTTTCGCCCCTTCCCGAATGCGGCCACGAATCCGGCGCGTAGGTCGACGTCCCCGAGTTGCAGGTCCACGACTTCGGAGACGCGGAGTCCCGCGCTGTACATCGTGAACAGCATCGCGCTATCGCGAATCCCTCGCGGCTCTTTGGGATCGGGCGCGTCGAGAAGCCGCATGATCTCGGGCTGCGTGAGCAGGCTCGGCAACTTTCGTGACAGGCGCGGTGCGTCCACCAAGTCGAGCGGACTCTTCTCGAGCAATCGCTCCTGCACCAGGTATCGGTAGAATCCGCGCAGGCTGCTCAAGAATCTCGCCTGTGAACGCGCGGAGAGCCCGGCTGCGCCGAGTTTCACGAGCACCGCATGCATGGCACGCGTATCGGCTGACTGGACTGAACTGCCAGCGGATTCCAGTAGCGTTACGAAACGCGCGAGATCGCCCGAGTATGCTTCGAGCGTGCGCGGACCGAGCGCGCGTTCGACGCGCAGGTGGTCCAGGTATGCATCGATCCACCTGTCCGCATGCATGCCCACCGCCCATCGGGTAACACGTAGCTGAGAGGCGCCCAAGATTTCGTCCACGAGCCCATAAAGCTCACCAAGCCCATGCGGCATTCACCGGAGATTCCGCTGTGCACAACACCCCGCTCCTGGACATACCGGCCGAGGCGCCTTTGGCGCTCGGCATGGACATCGATCTCGATGCGTCCCTATGGGTCATGGGTATGTTCGTTGCGAGCATGTTCGCGTTGCGCGTCGCCGAACGTCTCGCACACACGCGAGCACGCAACCGGACATTGCTCGCGATCGAAGCGACTCGCGAACATTGCGAACCGTCACAGAAGATCTCGAAAGAACACTGAAGACTCGCGAGCGGCGACGTAAGAGCGCGTGTATACTGTGCGGAGCAACGCCTTGCATGTGCTGCGCTTTAATGCCAACTGCCCAATAACAGGCCGCACGCGCGACGAGAGGCAAATGACATGGGTCACATCATTGCGTGCATGATCAATCGCGCAGATCTGCTGACCGACGCGGTTAGGTCTGAGCAGGACGCCTTGATGACGCCGCCGCAAGGCGCGCATGACGGCTGGGGTGTGGGCTTCTATCAAGCAGATGAAGTCCTTCACAAAAAGCACCCTCAACCCTCGAATGAGATGCCCGAATGGGGCGCCATGCTCGGCGGCATTCGCTCGCACGTTGCGATCGCGCACGTGCGAGACGCGAGCGTCGGTTCGCGGCGTGCGGACAACAATCATCCTTTCCGGATGCGCCAGTGGCTGTTCGCGCACGCGGGCCTCGTCGAAGGTTTCGCCGCGATTCAGCCGCGTTTGGTCGAATCGATGCCGGACTTCCTCCGCCGCAACGTTCGGGGCGACACGGATAGCGAGCACGTTTTCCATGTATTTCTCTCGTTTCTGCACGACGCCGGTCAGCTCGAAAACCTGGATGTCGCAGACCAAGCAGTGCTCGCGGCGCTGCGCAGTACGATCGCGTTGATCGACCGGCTAGTGAGCGAAGTCGGCGCACCGAAGAGCAATCTGGATCTCGTGCTCACGAACGGTCGCCAGCTCTACGCGCTGCGGCGCGGCTCGCCGATGATCTTTGTCGAGCGGGACCGTCTGTCGGTTCCCGATGCGGAGCAGGGCAAGACGCCGCGCCCAGTGACTCCGGTGCGTTACGTTTTGGTGGCGAACGTCGCCGAGAGCGATCTGCCGCCGGACTACCGAGCGATGGACGACTCGCAGCTGATCTCGATCGATCGCGACCTCAAGGTCACTGCGTACTCGTTGTAGCAGCGTGCGCGCCGCTGGCCGGGGGCAATCAGCCGCCGGCCGCGCGCCCTGCAAACCCACCGACAGCCAGGCCGACTGGCCGCTACAGCTTCGCGGCTTGCGCGCCGTTGTTCGAACCGGCCGGCGCGTCGTTGCGCTTCTTCCACGCACGCAGGTTGAGCTCGCTGATCTTCTTGAACGCGTCGGGCACGAGCGACGAGCGCGGCCACTTGCGGATCAACGCGCGCAGCTCGTTTCGTGCGTCGTCGATCTGCCCCATGTCTTCCGCGCACTGACTCAAGAGCCAGGCCGCGTCGTCTTGCAGATCTTTGTCGATGTTCTGATCCATCACGGCCTTCGCGAGCGTCTGCGCCTCACCGGGACGACCGAGTGAACGCAGCGCTTTGGCGAGGTTCAGCTTCACCGACGGCATGTGCGACGCTTCTTCTTTGTAACGAAGCGATTCCCGCAGCGATTCGGCAGCTTCGGCGTACCGACCCGCGTTCATGAGATTCAAGCCGGTTTGATAGGCTTGAACCGAGA
The DNA here is from genome assembly GCA_035687405.1 of Polyangiales bacterium. Classification (GTDB taxonomy): domain Bacteria; phylum Myxococcota_A; class Polyangia; order Polyangiales; family JAFGIB01; genus JADGRF01. Next base: position 2,295 of record DASRXR010000389.1, on the reverse strand, counting down.
GCTCGAGCCGGTAGCGATCTTCGGTGTCGCGAAAGAACTCGGCTTCAGCCTTCGACAGCGATTCTTTTTGAATCTCGGCGTAGCCGTCGACGACGCGCACGTAGTCCTTCTGCTTGATCAAGTTGTAGAAGGCAGCGGCTTTCGCTTCCGCTTGATCGCGCGACTCGACGCGCCGCGTCTCTTCCGCGAGGTCGTGCCGCAGCTCTTTGACTTCGCGCGCGAGATCCGTCTTCTCCGAATCGATCTCGTTGATGCGCACGTCCGACCAGAGCTTCAACCCGACGAACGAGATCGTCGCGAACAGCACATACGCGACCGCACTGTTCCAGTTGAACCGCCGCTCGTAGCCGGCCTGCCGCTTCGCGATCGACTTGATGTCGGCTGCGAGCGAGTTCGTCAGGTTGTTCGTCTTGATGATGAGACCCCGGGACTCGATGATCTCGGTCTTGATTTCTCGGATCTCGTCGTCGGCATCGCGCATGGTCTGGTTTTACCTATCTCGAACTGCGAGGGAGCGGCAAGTTGCTGAAACTCCTCAAAGGCGAGCGTGCGCTTGACGTCCCCGACCTGGCCGCCTACAAGGCGCGACCACCCGGGAGTCCTCCGAATGATCGCACGCGCGACGGCTTTGCGACTGCTCCTGTTTTTCGGTTTCTGCGCGCTGGGTTCAGCCGGGTGCGGCGGCGACCGCTACATCGTGGTGGGGACTGCAAAGGCGCCGAGCGTCAGCGGCTGGGTCGTGATCAAGGACGCCAGCAAAAATGGGGCGGAAGTGACGATCCACCTCGAGCAGGTGCACCCCCCGAGCCACTTGGACCCGTCGCTGAAGGCCTACGTGGCGTGGTTCGAACCGGAGACCGGGCCGGCCGTACGGGCCGGAACCCTGAAATACCTGCCGGACGAGCGCACGGGCGAATTGCGTGCCCGAGCTCCGTTTGGGAAATTCGTTGTCAAGGTCACGGGCGAGGCCAATGATAAGCCGTCCGACCCGAGCGACTTCCTCGTCGCCAGCCAAGAGATCACGCTCGAAGATTGAGACTGGGCCCGGGGTAGTTTGCGGGCAAGCCATGGAGAAAACGCGTGTACGACACCTCTGACATCAAGAAGAACCTGAAGATCAAGATGGAAGGCGTGCCCTTCACAGTCGTCGACTTTCAGTTCGTCAAGCCCGGCAAGGGCAACGCGTTCACGCGCACCAAGCTCCGCAACATGTTCACCGGGGCGGTGATCGAGCGGACGTTCCGATCGAACGAAAAGCTCGAGCCGGCGGACCTCGAGGAGCGGCAGATGCAGTTCCTCTACAAAGAGGGCGAGAACTTCGTGTTCATGGACACCACGAGCTACGATCAGCTGCAGCTGTCGGCGGAGGCGCTCGGCGACAACCGCTGGTACCTGATCGACAACACGAACGTGGACGTCCTCTTCTACAACGAGAAGCCGATCGGCGTGACGCCGCCGACGTTCGTGGTCATGAAGGTCCTGCGCACCGAGCCCGGCTTCAAGGGCGACACTTCGGGCGGCGCGATGAAGCCGGCGACGATGGAGACCGGGCTGGAAGTATCCGTGCCGCTCTTCATCAACGAAGGCGAAACCCTCAAGATCGACACGCGCACCGGAGGATATTCCGAGCGCGTGAACGTCAAGAAGTAATCGATGTTGCCGCGGAGTGCGGCCTCCAGCCTGGCCGCAGTGGTGCCCGAGACGCGTGTCAGGCTCGCCGGTCGGGCGATTGCGCTCGCAGCCGACAGCTTCACGCTCCAGGACGACACCGGCTGCGTGCGCGTCGCGATCGAGCGTTGCCCGCCGCTCGGCTCGATCGTGCAGGTACACGGGCTCTGGCGTGGCGGCCAGATCGAGGAAAGCGTCGTCGTCGTCGAGACCCGCGGCAGCGACCGCTTCACCCGCGCGGAGAGCGACTTCTCGTTCTTGTCCGGCAAGCGGCTCGCGAACTTGCGGACGCGGGCGTTGCTGCTGCGAGCGGCAAGGACGTTCTTCGAGGCGGAGGGACTGCTCGAGCTCGAGACGCCGGCGATGGTGCCCTGCCCCGGCCTCGATGTTCACCTCGACGCGATCGAGGTGCTCGGCATGGGCCGGCCACCGCGCTGGCTGCACACGAGTCCCGAGTACCAGATGAAGCGCATGCTCGCGACGACGCTGCCGGGCATCTATCAAATCGGCAAAGCGTTCCGGCGCGGCGAGCGCGGCAAGCTGCACGAGCCCGAGTTCACGATGCTCGAGTGGTATCGGACGTTCGAAGACGCCGAGAGCATGATGCGCGATACCGAACGGTTGGTC
>DASRXR010000388.1:0-8724 GCA_035687405.1 Polyangiales bacterium | reverse complement strand
TACCGCCCGACTTGGTCGATGCCGAAGCGCGCGAAGCGGTCGACTTCGAGGACGCGACTTCGCGCGAGGCCTTTTACGATCGGATCTTGAAAGATCGACGCATGCGGGAGACGCCGCAGAACGAGCACATACCCGCGCTCGCAAACGTCGCGCCATCGTGCGAGCGAGTGGACCTATACGAACAGAAGGCCGATGCATACCCGCCGCGTCGCATCGTCGAGGTTGCCAAGGGTTTTGGAAGGAATGGTCTCGTGCAGTCGATTTGTCAGGATGACTTCGGACCCGCGATCGACGGGGTCGTGGACATGATGGCGAGAGATGTCGCCGCGCAGTGTCTGCCGAGTCCACTGAAGCGGCGCGACGGGAAGGTGCAGTGCGACGTGATCGTCGAGAACGCGAGCTGTGACGCTCCGTATCTGCAGACCGTGGAAGGCGGCGGCGCATCTGGCGAGACACGCTGTAAGGTCGCGCAGCTGCCCGTGCGCGAGGGACGGGTCGGCTCGGGTGAAGGCTTCTACTACGATGACTTCAGCGAGCCTGCGCGAAAGCTCGCGGAAAAAGATCTGGTTTGCGGGGACGGCCCAGGCGCGTTGATCACATTTACGCAGGAAGCCCGGCCGGCACCGGGCGTGCGCGTGTACCTCGATTGTGACAAGAGCGCTCAAGACTGAGCGCTCGAAAATCGTCGCCGCCGTGAGCCGCGGCGACCGTCTGGTGGCTCTCATCGTAATGGCTTTCCGCGGCAACGGATGGACGCTCGCGTGCAGTCTCGGATTGCTGCTTACAGCTGCGGGTTGTTTCCAGAGTCACGAGAAGTCGGTGCTCGAGCGCAAACGAACTCGGGTGGACGGTGGCGTGGTGGGCGTGGGTGCAGCCGGCAGCGGCGCAGACGGTCGGGTGATTGCGGGCGCCCCGTCAGATCCGACCTTCGTCGTGCCCGGACGTGACCCGAGTGGCCGCGAAAAGGTCAGGCGCGAGCGGGAGACCCCGGCGGAACGCGGCATCTGCGAGAAGGGGGGCTACTGCGCAGAGCTCGGGTCCGCGAAGACGACCGGCGCCGACTTGTTGTTCGTTGTCGACAACTCGAGCTCGATGCGGGAGGAGCAAGCCGCGCTGAGCGTGCAGTTCCCGCGAATGATTCGGATCATGACCGGTGGAGAGCCAAACTCGCGCGGCGAAGTCTTTCCCCCGGTGAGCAGCTTGCATCTCGGAGTCGTCTCGACCGACATGGGCGTGGTCGGCGTGCCGAACAATTGGCCGGGATGCAGCGACCCGCGGCACATCGCAGGCGGCGACGACGGCGTCTTGGAGCAGTCGACGGACTGGACGAAGAACTGCAACGTGTCCGCGCCTTCGTTCCTGACGTTCTCGGCGGGTCAGACGGACCCCGAAAAAGTCGCGCAGGACTTCGGCTGCATCGCCACGCTCGGCACCGACGGTTGCGGTTTCGAGCAGCCGCTGGAAGCGGCACTCAAAGCGCTGTGGCCGAGGATCTACATCGATCAGGATGGCAATCAGCTGTCGGGCTCGATGAATCCGATCCAGTTCCTCTCGACGACGGCAGACGGCCTCTACGGGCATGGTGACACGCCGCCGAACCGAGGCTTTTTGCGAAACGATCCGGTCGCCGGTGTCTCGCTGCTCCAGGTGATCGTGGTCACGGATGAAGAGGATTGCTCGTCCCGCAACACATCGCACCTCGCTCCCAGCATCGATCCAAACGATCCCCAGAGCAGTCCACCCGTGAACCTGCGCTGCTTCTCGAACAAACAGAACTTGTACGAGGTCGAGCGGTACGTGAACGGGCTGAAGAGCCTGCGACCCGGCTACGAAGACACGGTCGTGTTCGGCGCGCTCGTCGGGGTGCCGCCCGACTTGGCCGAGAATTACGAGATCGAGACTCCGACGGGTTTCACGGGCTGGGAGACTGACATCTACTTCGACCGCATCTTGAACGACCCGCGCATGCAAGAACGCGTGCTGCACGAAGACGATCCGTTGATGGCGAACCTGGCACCGTCGTGCTCTCGCATCGATCGACGCGGCGAACGCGCAGACGCGTATCCGCCGAGGCGAATCGTCGAAGTCGCGAAGGGGTTCCACGACCACAGCTGGGTGGCATCGATCTGTCAGGACGACTTTACGTCGGCGATCGACAACGTGTTCAGCTGGTCGTTTGCCGACATCAACTCGATGTGTCTTCCGCGCGCATTGATGCGCAACCCGAGCGGCAAGATCGATTGCGAGATGATCGTGGAGTTGCCGCCACCCGGTCCATTCGCGCAGCCCAACCCGACCGAATGCACTGGTCCGCTAATGTCGCCAGTCAGTGCGCCGCGTTCGGAGAAGAACCCCGGAGGCGGTGTGAACTGTAAGATCACACAGCTCGCCGTACACGACGGCATGCCCGACAGTGGCGAGGGCTTCTATTACGACAACACGATCGGCGCCTACAACAAGTCGACGTGCATGAAGAATCGAGGCGCGAGCATCCGGTTCACGGACAACGCCACCTCCTGGCTCGGCCTGCGCATGTACATCGATTGCTCTGCCGGGATCGAAGATCCGACCGCGCCGTGAGCTTCGAAGGTCGCGTCGCGGCTCCGATCCATATGAACGCTCGCTCGAACGCACTGACTCGACTGCTCTGCAACTTGGGCTGCTTGTTCTGCCTCGCCGCTTGCATCAAAGAACAGTCGGTCCTCGAGCGCAAACGGGCAACGAGCCCAACTGACATCGACTTCGCTGCCGCTGGTAGCGGCGCGCCCGACCGGCCGCGCGCCGCGCCGCCGAACGTTTCGGCCGGGTCGACGGGCGACATTCCGCCGTTCGTCGCTCAGGGTTCGCCCATCCAGCCGATTCCTAGCGGTCGTCCGATCGACCTCTTGTTCGTGGTCGACGACTCGAGCTCGATGGAGCGGGAACAAGCCGCGCTCCGGGGGCAGATCCCGGCGATGATCCAAGCCATCACGACCGGCGTGCTCAATGGCCGCAGCACGGCGCCGATTCCCGATGTCCAGATCGGCGTCGTCTCAGCCGACTTGGGCGTCGCAGGGGTCGAGACCGGTTGGCCTGGCTGCAGTCCCTACGGCGGCGATGATGGCGTGTTTCAACACGCCGGCTCGACGGCGCCAGGCTGCAAAGCAGCCTATCCGCCGTTTCTCGGGTTCGCGCTAGGCCGCGACGATCCCGAACAGCTCGCTGCGGATTTCGCGTGCATGGCCGATCTCGGCTTCCAAGGCTGCGTCGTGAAGCAGCCGCTCGAAGCTGCACTCAAGGCACTCTGGCCGAAGAGCTACACCGACGCAGCGGGCAGCACGTACGCGCCTGAACAGAACCCAGTGCAGTTTCTTTCAACCAGTGACGAACGAAGGTTCGGCCACGGCGACTCGTCGCCCAACGTCGGCTTCCTTCGGAACGACACGCGCATCGGTCCAACGACGTTGGCGATCGTCTTGATCACGGACTCCGACGACTGTTCGGTGCGTGACACTGCGGGGTTCCAGCCGTCGAGTGATCCCGCGAACGACGTCGGTCCGAATGTGCGCTGCTATCACAACAAGGACAACTTGTTCGATCTGGTTCGATACGCAACTGGATATCCGTTGCTGAAGCAAGACGATGAGAGCTCGGTGTTCTTCGGTGCGATCGTGGGAGTGCCGGCGGACCTCGTGACCGCAGATGAACGCGCGAAGATCGATTGGTCGGACACTTCGGCCACGGACGCCTACTACGAAGCGCTCTTGAGCGACCCTCGAATGCAGGAGCGCCCGATGAACGAGGCTACGCCGAGCATCGCGCACTTGGCGCCTTCGTGTACGAGGAACGACGGAGCGCGAGCAGACGCCTATCCGCCGCGGCGGATTGTGGAGGTGGCGAAAGCCTTCGGCTCGCGCGGGATCGTGCAGTCGATCTGCCAGGACGATTTCACGCCGATCGTCGGAGCAATTCTCGAACGAGCCCGGTCGCGCCCGTGAAGTCACTGCGTGACATCTGCTCGCGCTCCGAACTCGAAATCCGCTCTCCTTGGGATCGAAACTCGTCTGAGGTTACGAGGATCGCTGCGGTCGATCAGTCCGACCGCAAGGAGATGCCTCATGCAAATCACGAGATACGCCGCAGTCGTGCTTGCACTACTCGGCCCGGTCCTCTCCGCATCGAACGCACGCGCAGACGGGCTTCCCAAAGTCGCAGTGCTCGCAACCGGCGGCACGATCGCAGGCTCAGCGCCTGGACCTACGGACCCCGGTTATATGTCCGGCCAAGTCAGCGTCGACTTCTTACTCGCGGCTGTTCCAGAGCTCAAAGACATCGCCGAGGCGAAAGGCGAACAGATCTCCAACGTCGGCAGTCAGAACATGAGCGACGAGATTTGGCTCACGCTGGCGAAGCGAATCGAAGCGCTCGCCGCGACTGACGTCGCCGGCATCGTGATCACGCACGGAACCGACACGATGGAAGAGACCGCGTACTTCCTCAGCCTCGTCGCGCACACTGACAAGCCGATCGTTCTCACAGGCGCGATGCGGCCCTCGACCGCGATCAGCGCAGACGGTCCTGTCAACATCTACAACGCGGTCGCAGTCGCGGTGAATCCGAGCTCGGTCGGACTCGGCGTGATGGTCGTCTTGAACGACGAGATCCACGACGCACATTCCGTGTTCAAGTCGCACGAGACCGAAGTGAGCACGTTCAACAGCGGCGATCATGGCTTGGTCGGCACGGTCGAGTACGGCGACATCACTTACTTTCGCACGCCGTACACGCTGCACGGCCTGGCGAGTGAGTTCTCGGTCTCCGGCGTCGATGCCCTGCCGCGCGTCGATATCGTCTACGCACACGAAGGCATGGACGGCGGCTTGATCGACGCCGCAGTCGCGCTGGGCGCGAAAGGCATCGTCACGGCGGGCGTCGGCAACGGCAATCTGACCGACGCCGCGCTCGACACGCTGAGCAAAGCTGCAGCGACGGGCGTCGTGAGCGTGCGCAGCTCGCGCGTGCCGCTCGGAGCGACGGGCCGCAGCGTCGAAGTCGACGACGACGCGCTCGGACTCGTCGCAGCGTACGAGCTCACGCCGCCCAAAGCGCGAATCTTGCTCCGACTCGCGCTGCTGAAGACGACAGACCCACTCGCGATTCAAACGTACTTCGAAAGCTACTGATCAATCGCCGCGCGGATTTCCGACGCCGGTCGTGAACGTCCACTCCTTCGACAACATGCCGCCCGCGTACGTGCCGCTGACTTTCACGCGGTACTTGGTGTTCGGCGTGAGCGGCTTGTTCGCATACATGAACGGGTTGTTCGTGTAGCCGGCGCGATCGGCCATCGCGACGACGGGCGACGTCGGATCGAGCCAGGTGTGCTCGATCGGCGTCGTCGTTCCGTCCACCATCAACGTGTGCTCGGTGATCATCGCTTTCACCGCATAGATCGTGATCGGCGAAGCGCTCGGCCAACCGGTGGGTGGCGTCGGCGGCATCGGACTCTCGCGATTGCCGGCAAACGTAGTCGGCAGGTTGGTCTGACCGTCGTACGGATACACGGCGACCGTCATCGTGTTCGGCCGCCCACCGGGGCCGAAGTCCATCGTGTCGCAACCCATCGCGCTGCCGTATCCGACCGTAGTCGTGCTCGGATCGAGCATCGAGACCCGGTGACCGACTGAGTTCGCCCACGTCGCAACTGACTTCGCAGGGTCGGCAACGAAGTACATCACCTCGCCGCCACCCTGGCCCGTGAACCCCGCGGCCTTCATTCGATCCCACGGATACACACCGGTGAAACTCGTGCAGCCCATCACTTCGAGGTGAGGGTTCGACGTGCACATCGGGTTCGCTTTGTTGTTTGCGACGTAGTAGTCGCAGTGGGCTTTCGCGGCTTTTGCGATCACGACGTTGACGTTCACGCAGGCTTCGCCCATCGGCACGCGCAGCGCGTTGATCGCGTTCAGCGCCGTGACGGACTCCGGCGTAGCCATCGGGTCGGGCGCTGGACAGTTCGACGGATCGGTCACCGGCGGCGCGGCTGCACCCGCCGCTGCCGGAGCACCCGCAGCGGGAGTGCCTACCGGTCCGCGGCCGCCGCTACCAGCTGCACCAGGGTTCGGGGGTGGGAGCGCCCCAGCGGCGCCACCGGGCGGCGGGAGAGCGCCGCTACCAGCTGCAGCGGACCGACCCGCCACGCCGACAGTGCCGGGGCTGCCCGCGAGTGCGCCCGCGGCTCCCTGCGAACCGGCAGAGCCGCCCGTCCCGGTGCCAGAGCCACCCACGACGACCGTGGTGCCTCCGGAGCCGACGCCGCGCTCGGAATCGCCGGAGTCGGCCCCGCAAGCGCAGAGAAAAGACAGCGTTAGGGGGACGAGACCCGACCGGAGTGAGCTAAACATCGACACGGCGCCAATGCTGGTACTCACCCGAAGGGGATTCAATCTCCTTTGTTGGGAAGCGGGAGCAATGACGCTGACAGCGACGGCTTTGGCTTACTCGAACACGCGGACTTGCAGTGCCGAGACGCGCGAAGCACCTGCCGCAACGTCCGAGACCACCACGATTTGATCGCCGGGCAGAACCCGGGCGCGCTTCCGTAACCGATCCAACGCCGCAGTGATCGTCTTCTCGGGGTCACTCGAGAAGTCCATCTTGAACGGCACGACCGAACGGTTCAGCCACAACTTCCGCCGCGTCGTACTCATGTTCGTAAACGCGTAGATGATCGCGCGCTTGGGCCGAAAGCTCGCGACGAGCTGACCCAAGTTGCCGCGCCGCGTAAACACGATGATCGCCGGGGCGTCGATCGCATCGGCAAACCGACAGGCACTGCGCGCGAGTTCTTCGATCGTGGTGCTCGACCTGCGGTCGAGCGCCGTTCCGAGCGACTTCTCCTTTTCCATCCGACGCACGATCTTGTCCAGCACCTGAACACAGCGCACTGGATGTTTCCCCGACGCCGTCTCGCCGCTCAACATCACGGCATCGGCTTCCTCGTACACGACGTTCGCGACGTCACTCACCTCTGCGCGCGTCGGCATCGGCGCCGTGATCATCGACTCGAGCAAGTGCGTCGCCACGATCACCGGCTTACCGTGCATCACGCACTTACGGGTGATCTCGCGCTGCAGCACCGGCAACTCGTAGTATTCGACTTCGACGCCGAGATCGCCGCGCGCGACCATGATGCCGTCCGACGCTTCGAGAATGCTGTCGAAGTTCTCGACGCCTTCTTGGTTCTCGATCTTCGAGATGATCTTCGCGTGATGACCACCGGCGTCGTCGATCACCTTGCGCGCTTCGAGCACGGCCTCGGCGTTGCGCACGAACGAGAGCGCGATGAAATCGACGTCGTGTTCGATCCCGAACCGAATGTCCGCCTTGTCCTTCTCCGTGATCGACGGCAGGTTCACTCGCACGCCCGGCAAGTTGATGTGCTTGCGCGAACCGAGCTTGCCGCCATCCATCACGAGGCAACGCAAGTCGTGGGCGCGAATCTCGAGCACCTCGAGATTGATCAGGCCGTTGTCGACCGTGATCCGATCGCCGATCTTCAGGTGCGAGAGCATGTCCTCGTAGTCGATGTGGATGCTCTGCTCCTCCGTGTTCGCGCTCGGCATCACGGTGACGGTGTAGATCTCACCGACCTGTAGGTTGAGATGTTCGCGCACTTCGCCGGTGCGAATCTCGGGCCCCTTCAGGTCGAGCAGCGCAGCGATCGGGTGGTTCAAACTCCGGTTGAGGGAGCGAATCCGCCGAATCGACATTAAATGTGACGCGTGATCGCCGTGTGACATGTTCAAGCGGGCGACGTTCATGCCCGCCTTTGCCAGCTTCTCGATCACCTCTGAGGTCGAGCTTGACGGCCCTAGGGTGCAAATGATCTTGGTAAGCCGGAAATCTCTGCGGTTCGCCATATCGGATGACTCAGGAATGTACGCTGATCATTGTACAACCTGCCGAATTCGCTACAAGTCGCGCCGAGTTGCAGTGCAGTCGGGTGCGTGTTAACACCCCGCACCCCGCCGCGGCTCTGACGCTCGGGCTTTAGCACCATGCCAGCGCTCGAACCGAAATCTCTCCGCAACATTGCGATCATCGCCCACGTCGACCACGGGAAAACAACGCTCGTAGACGCGATCCTGCAGCAATGCGGCGTCTATAAAGCGCACGAACAAGTCATCGAGCGTGCGATGGACTCGAACGATCTGGAGCGCGAACGCGGGATCACGATCCTGGCGAAAAGCACGTCGGTTCAGTTCAAGGACGTGCGCATCAACATCATCGATACGCCAGGCCACGCGGACTTCGGCGGCGAGGTCGAACGCACCTTGTTGATGGCCGATGGGGCGCTCCTGCTGGTCGATGCGGCCGAAGGGCCACTCCCGCAGACCCGGTTCGTGCTCAAGCACGCGCTCGGGCGCGGGCTGCCGGTGATCGTCGTCATCAATAAAATCGACCGGAAAGACGCCCGGGCGCCCGAGGTTTTGAACGAGACGTTCGACCTCTTCTGTGACCTGGAAGCGACCGACGAGCAGACCGACTTCAAGGTGCTCTACACGATCGCGACCAAAGGCGAGGCCCACCGCGAGCTCGGCGACGACTCCACCGACCTCACGCCACTCCTCGAGACCATCCGCGAGTGCGTGCCGCCGCCCACAGGCGACCTGAACGCCCCCCTGCAGATGATCGTGACGAACGTCGGTTACGACGAGTACGTGGGGCGCCTGGCGATCG
>DASRXR010000387.1:0-3186 GCA_035687405.1 Polyangiales bacterium | reverse complement strand
CGGTCGACGCGACCAAGATTCTGCACGAGGCTGGTGCAGAATTCGCAGAGGGCTCTGCAGCCGCTTGTCGTGGACCCACTACCGAGCGCTCCTCGCGGTGAGCGACCCGGCGGGCCGCGCCCTCTACGAGATCGAGGCCGTCGCGTCCGCGAGCATGCCCATCTTGCCGAGTCGGCCTGCGCTTCTTGACCGGGCGTCAGGTCGTCGACGCGCACCGTCGGCTTACGCTCACGCCAGCCCAGTTCGTCGTGCGCCCAGCGACACAGCGTCGCGTAGGTCACCTCGACACCCTAACGCTCGAACAGCTGATGGAAGACAACGGCGCCGTTTCCAATGAGGTGGCTACCGCACCGCTCTCTTGGGAGGACCTGTGCGGGTAACGGCAGCTCCCTCGATCGGCTGGAAGGACGTTCCCGTCGCGTGAGCCGAGCGGACACCGAGGCTGTTTCTGGGGTTAAGACCTGGACCGTGCAGCCTATTGGCCCCTGCCGCTTTAGAGGCCAGAGATGCCGGGGTACTAGCAGTGCCTGCGCATTAGGGAGCTCCCGGTTCCCTTTCGTGCGGATCCCGCCTTTATCCTGAGAAGCACGCGGGAAGCCGATCCGGGCCGCGGCGCGAACGAGGCGATCGTCGCCAGATCGGCGCGGGCCGCGTTTCAAGAGAGCGCGTGCTGAAGAACCGCTGAATGCTGGCCCCAAGTCGAAGTTGTCGCGCCACAGAGATGCCTATGTACGAGCCAGACGACGACGACAACGATGAGCGCGTAGACGAACGCATTCGCCGGCGTATGACATACCGACGCACGTTGTCGGAGGAATCGACGGCGGCGGAGCTCCATCCTTGATCCGATACACGTCCGGTGCTTCGAACCCGCGTACTGGAAGCCGCATCTGCCGTAGGGGCGTGACCCGCTACAAGCGCTGCATCGCCAGCGCTCGGACGACAAGCTCGTCTTGCGAAAAAGCCGTAGTCAGCTCCGCGCGGTAGGACGCCCAGTAGCGCTCATCGAGCTCCTCGCACATGACCTCAAAAATCACAACGTCGTCACGCACGACGTGACCGCGCGCGTCGTCGTACAGCCCTTCGGCCGGTGCGCGCTGGTACGCAGTTAGTCCTCCGAAGCGTTTCGTCAGTTCGGCGCGCACGGCGCCGAACAGAACGTTCGCGAATGGCTTGCCTGCATTGTCGTAGAGCGGAAGGAGCAGCTGCACCAAATGCATGCCCGAACGCTAGCACCCCGCCGGTGCGAGTAGCAGGGACGGGGTATGGTCTTTGCAGGACTGCGCGGTTCGATGCGACTGCCAACCATTGTCGTCAGCGGCTACGCGCTATCACAGCCGACCGTGCTTTCCCAGCTGTGAACCAGCGGTGCAGGTTTGCGCCGCGCTCACAGAGCACGGTGATTCTGGCATCAGCTCCTGATCATCGCCCTGCCGTTTGTGCTCATGAGCCTCTTCACTATCGCGCTTCATTTCGCCGGCAGGAGATCTGTACCAAACGCAGTGCGGAGAGACGTCGGTTTCTCATCCTCGGCGCGCTTCTGGCGCTCGCTGGCTTTCTCCTCGTTCGCGCAGGCCAAGGTGATGAGTTCGCCCGCGGTCATGAGGCCTAGGCGGGCGCGCATCATGCGCAACTTGATGACGGACGGATTGCCTTCAAAACAATTCAGGCTAGAAGCCCCCGAAAGTGCCACGTGCACAATGGAGCGCACAGGAACGTGACACCGTGTCGATTAGGCTGCCTCGACGTCCGGAAACCTCCGAATTGAACGCTGCGACTCACGGGCGATCGCGGCACGGCGAGTGCATCGCGGCGCGCGGAGGTGACCGATGAAAGCGCTTGTTTGGCATGGCAAGGAAGACGTCAGAGTCGATACCGTGGCAGATCCGACCGTGGTCGAGCCCACCGATGTGATCGTCAAGATCACGGCGACCGCGATTTGCGGCTCTGACCTGCATCTTTACGACGGCTATCAACCCGGCATGAAGAGCGGTGACATCCTCGGACATGAGCCCATGGGGGTCGTGGTCGAGGTGGGAGCCGCCGTCAAGAAGCTCAAGCTCGGTGACCGAGTCGTTGTGCCGTTCGTAATCGCATGCGGGCAATGCTTTTTCTGTGCAAAGGGGCTGTTCTCCTGCTGCGACAACTCCAACCCCAATGCAAAGCTCGCCGAGAAGGTGATGGGGCATGCACCGTGCGGCGCTTTTGGCTTTTCACATCTGTTGGGTGGCTATTCCGGCGGTCAGGCGGAGTACCTACGCGTGCCGTTCGCCGATGTCGGGCCCATCAAAATCGAATCCAATCTAACCGACGAGCAGGTACTTTTTCTCTCCGACATCTTCCCAACCGGCTACATGGCCGCAGAGAACGCGCGTATCGAGCCGGGCGACACCGTCGCAGTGTGGGGCTGCGGTCCGGTCGGGCAGTTCGCGATGCGCAGCGCGTGGATGCTCGGCGCGGGCCGCGTGATCGGTATCGATCGCGTCCCCGAGCGTTTGGCGCTCGCCGAAAAGTTTAGCAAAGCGGAGACGATCAACTTCGATGAGCAGCACGTGTACGAAACGCTGCAGGAGCTGACGAAGGGGCGTGGCCCGGATCGCTGCATCGATGCTGTGGGTTGCGAAGCGCACGCGCATGGAACCATCGACGCCGTGCTCGACAAGGCCAAGAAAACGATCGGCCTCGGCACAGATCGTGTCCACGTGCTCCGAGAAGCCCTTTATTGCTGCCGCAAAGCGGGAACGGTTTCCGTGCCCGGCGTGTACGTAGGCTTGCTCGACAAGGTGCCGTTCGGCGCAGCGATGAACAAAGGCTTGACCATCGCGATGGGGCAGACCCATGTGCAGCGCTACACGCGACCGCTGCTCGAGATGATCGAGAACGAGAAGATTGATCCCTCGGCGATCATCACTCATCGCTTACCACTCGCTCAGGCGCCTGCGGCGTACAAAACTTTCCGTGACAAGCAGGACGGCTGCATCAAGGTCGTGCTGTCGCCTTGAGCGGCCGCACGTTGCACAAGCACCCGCGCGAGAAGCTGGCCCGATTTGCGGCTAGCGTGGCATTTGTGTGCCTTGGGGCAGAATAGGTCGTTATTGAGAGGTCGATCTATAGGTCGCCGGCAGCTGAAGTTGGCTCGCCTATTGCTCACGCTACGACGATGCCTGCCGATTCTATAACCTCTGC
>DASRXR010000386.1:0-4410 GCA_035687405.1 Polyangiales bacterium | reverse complement strand
GTTAGCCTCCGAGCCAAGCGTCGACGGCGATCGAGCAGCCGCGTGCAACCGAATCCGGAGCGCGGCCCAGCACCGTGAGTCCGTGCGAATCGATCCGTGCGAGATCGCTCGTCTGAATCGCGCACACGCTACCAACGTTCGCGAGATCGTCGATCCGCAATAAACCGACTTGACCGTTCGGGAGCGCTCCCAGCGTATCGGGATCGATCGTGCGAACCCGCACCCAACCCGGAACCCACAGCCGTCGCGGCGTGATGGTGTTCTGCTCCAGAACGGATGCGCGCAGCGTAGTCTCGTAGCACTGCGAGCTCAGCTCGGTCATGCCGTACTCCTGCACGATGTTCGACTCCGGCACGCCGTAGCGTGCTTTCAGCATTGCGAGCATGGCGTCCGGCTCGATGCTGCGCGACCGACCCTTGAAGCCGCCCGTCTGCATGATCCGACTACCTGCCGGCAACTCGAACTGGGACCGAAGAGCATCTTCCGCGTGCACGAACGCGAACGACGTCCCGAGCAGCGCAAGCGGCTCGCGCGATGCTTCGGCGTCCATCAGCTCGGCGATCAGCCGATTCGATTGCAGCTGTCCGCGGCGCCACACGTAGCAGCTCCGCTCGGTCCCGAACCACGGCTTGAAGCGCGCCAGCATGTACGACAGCGAAGAATCGGGAAGCTCAGTCTCGTCTGGCGCCAAGATGATCAGCCGCAGTCGCGGCCGATCCGGAAACAGCGCGTAGCGTGCAGCGGCGCCGGCGGCGCGATCGTACAGCGACAGATCGGCGAAACTGTGTTGTCCGCGCGCGGTCCCGGTCGTTCCGGATGTCCGAAACACCCGAACGGATTGTTGCGGTGCGTGCGACGCGACCCGAGCGAAGCGAAATGCATCGGTCGGCAGTGCGGGTAGCGAGAAACTGTGCGGCCGGCGCCGTTCGTTCGAAAGGAAGTGCCCGTACGCCGACACGTTGGTTGCTTGCCAGGCCAGCAACTCATCGAGCAGTGCGTCGCGGGTCGCGTCGTCGCGAGAGCCGTCGGCGCAGCGTTCGATGAACTCTGCGATGCGCGCGGGAAGTGCGAGCGGATGGGTCATGCGCGGCTCCGAGGCGCGACTCGCACGCGAGTCGTTCGAGCCCTGTACTCTGAATAGTCGATGTGCGTCACAAGCTTGTTTCCAGTTCGCACATCGTGACTGTCAGTTGCACAGGTCGTGGCGTCGGTCCTGCGGCCGGTTGATTCAGACCTAAGTGCATCGAAGCCGCTGGGATGGGTCATCCCACCGCGGCCGGCGTGATAGCGCGCTTGATAGCCTGCGAGTCGGTTTAGTGGAGCTTGGGGACAAACGTGTGGATGCGCGGTCATTGCAGCGCCTCCAAGCTCGCATCGAGCGCCGCGACGAAACCGCGCAGCCGCTCAGGTGTGATCGTGATTGGAGGTGTCAGCGATAGCACGCTCGCGTCCACCGCGGCTGGCACCGTGATGTAGCCCCGCTCCAGCAGCGCGCGCATCAAGGTCAGTCCGCGAGCGGGTGAGTCCAGCTGCAGCCCGATCAGCAGCCCGCGACCGCGCACTTCACGCAGCTGTGGGCGTCGTTCCCGGAGCGCGTTCAGATCCGCGGCAAGCGCAGCCCCCAGCTGCAGCGACCGGTCGGGCAGCCCTTCGTCACGCAACACATCGAGACACGTCAGTGCGGCCGCGCATGCGAGTGGTTGCCCGAAGAACGTCCCCGTGTGAATCGCTTCGCGACCCGGATCGCCCCAGGCTTGCATCACTTCCAATCGACCGATGCACGCGCTGATCGGCATTCCCGCGCCCAGAGCTTTGCCGAGGCACACCAGATCGGGTTTGACACCCGCAGCGTGAGAGGCCAGCCAGCTCCCTGTTCGGCCGAGCCCCGTCAGCACTTCGTCGCAGACCAGCAGTGCGCCGTGCGAGCGACACAGTCGTTGCAGCAGCGGAAGAAACTCGGGAGGAGGCACGAACACTCCGCCGCGACCTAAGATCGGCTCGACCAACACGGCGCCAACCGTCCCGCCGCTCAGAGCTGCAGCGACTGCAGCCAGGCTGTCGGAGAGATCGGCAACGGATTGCGGGTAGGGCGCAAACCGCACGTGCGGATTCAGCTGAGCGGCAAACGGTTCGCGAAACGCTGCGCTATAGCCGCAGGCTGCGAGTGGTCCGTGGCTCAAGCCGTGATAGCTACCTTCGAATGCGACGACGCCAGGTCGCCCGGTGAAGAGAAGTGCCGTCTTGAGTGCAGCTTCGACGCTGTCGGCACCAGACAGTCCGAGCATTGCCCGCGACGGTTCACCGAACAATGTGATCAGTCGTTCGAGCAGATTGATTTTGACGTCGGAAGGGTGCAGGTCGCCCAGTGCGTGAATCAGTCGAGCGCTCTGGTGTTGCAGCGTTTGCACCACGCGCGGATGCGAGTGCCCGATGCAGGCGGCGCCGAAGCCGGCGCTCAGGTCGACGTAGATGCGCCCGTCGACGTCCATGACATTCGAGCCCCGAGCTTCGGCCCAGACGATTGGGTCTTGCGGTGCGCCGGAGCGCTCGGAGCGCCGGGCGCGCCGTTGGGTTAGGGCGGGGCATTCGGCGAGCGAGAGCCGGTCGGTCGCGCGTTGTGACGCGGCTCCGGGCCAGGGCCCTTCCACCTGGGGTGGCAGCTCACCGAGCACTTCCATGGGCCCGGGTCTTGCCCCAAAACGGCGGCGAGATCAAACCGCGGGGCCTACTTGCGCCAGGGATAAAACGCGTGCCCGTGTTTGTGTGCGCTCTTCACCAGTTCAGCGTTGTTCAGGAGCAACACCTGCAGCTCGATACCCTGCTTGTCGGAGGCGCCCAGGATGGCGTCAGTGATTTCTGCGAGCCGGTTCAGGAAGGACGGATCCACGCGAACACCGATGACTGGGATCGTCGATTCGTCGGACACCACGCACGCCCATTCCACCTCGGGAAACGCGCGAAGTGCCGCGGAAATCCCAAGCCGAAGTGCGTCGCTCAACAGCAGCTTCGGTGGTTCGAGCAATTTGAGTGGACGCAGATCATCGCGAGTCGGGGGAGAGTGACGAGCGGCAGTCCCGTCCGCACGCTTGCCGCTCCGAGCAGCAGTCCGCCCTGGGGACACACTAGGCATCGTCCCTGGGATTGGAGTTCGCCCGCGAGCGAGCCCGAGTGGTGAGTCGCGGTTGTCGTTTGCGCTCAGCACCGGAGGTGGTTTGACGCTCGGCGGCTTTGCGCCTCCCGTCAGCGGGTGGGACACGGGACGTTTCGGAGTCAGTCGCTGCGGACGCTGGTAGCCGCCAATGGCTGCAGACGACCCAGTGCTAGGTTCGGGAATGTATCCGGACGTCGGTGGTTTGGTCGAGCGTCGTACGGCATCGAGGATTGCGGCGTGTGGTTCACCCGTTCCGGCGAACGGACCGGACCCGCCTGCAGATTGAAGCTGCAGAAGTGGTTCTAGCTCTTCGCGTGCGAACTCCACGCTGTGGTCGGTTCCGATGTCCAGCACGACGAAGTGCACGCCACGTGCGAGTGCGTGGCGCAGTGCTTCCCGTGCGCCCAGTTCGCGGAACTGGATCGACCCGTCCGGATCGCGCCAGCCGAACCGCGTTGCGGTCGTCTCCAGTGAGTCCATTCCGGTGAACAGTGGAAGGGCGGTTTCGCCGTCGCTGTTCGTCAGTGTTCGAGCGATTTGGTTTGGGCCGGGCCAGGTGGCGGCGTAGAGCGTGCGTTGTGACAGCACGACCAGTGCGTCGACGCGTGCTTGTTCCCCTGCGGTCGATTCCGCCAGCACGCGGCGGAAAGCGATTGTGGCCGTGTCGACCGGGGCCGAGCCGCTCATACCTTTAAAAGCTTACCTGAATCGGGTCGTGAGCCGGCAGATTAGGACATGCCGGTGGGAGAGGTTGGGGCACAGCTGCCTACCTCACCGCAAGCTTGACTCCGGAGGCCCAAACGCTATCTTGCGCGCCCTGGGTCGCCCTCCGAAGAGTTCGGCCCATCCGCCCAGATAGCTCAGTCGGTAGAGCAGAGGATTGAAAATCCTCGTGTCGGCAGTTCGATTCTGTCTCTGGGCACTGCATTACCCTGCTTTTTGCGGGGTTTTTTGTTTGGGGGTGCGGTGGTGGTGACGGATTTTTGTCCGATGAGTCCGCCCGTATCCGATGTGTCTGCGGCACCGGTGCGGCAATCGGTGGTGGTGGTTTCGAACGACTGACACGGTTGGACGGCCGATGCGGCAGTGGCGTCGCCACGCGAGCCCAGCTTGATCGCGTCGGCCATCGACATGCCGCGTTCGATCACCCGGCTGTAGAGCGTCGTCTTCGGGATCGCATGCGCGCGACCCCAGCCTGCGAGCGTCCGCGAGACGCCGGCGATCGTGTAGAGCAGTGGGCCGGCCTTGGGCTCGGGAAG
>DASRXR010000385.1:0-3378 GCA_035687405.1 Polyangiales bacterium | reverse complement strand
CTCCAATGCGTCGTGCACCGCGATCGCATCGGCCGCCGTGCAGTGAATGTGCACGAGCGCGTCCGAGAGCTGGGCCGGCGCGAAGAAGCGAATGCTACGATTCACGAGGGAAAATGCGGAGACGACGAACCGCATCGCAGTCGACGGCGACACCAGTGCGACGGGCCAGTCGCGTTGCACGAGCTCCGAGATCCGACGCTGGTTTGCAGCCGTTGGCGGCGAGCCTTCGACCCACACGAGGAAGCGCACGCGAGGTGTGCTCGTGATCGTCTTCATGAAGGAGATGTAGCGATCCCACTCCTCCGGACTCGCGCGTCCGCCCTGATAGGAGATCAGGATCTTCTCCTTCGCGAGCATCTCGAACGCCATTCCTTGCCGGGGCCGGGGCATGGCTTTCCAGCATAACCGCGGAAGCGTTTCGCGAACGCAATCTCCTCTGCACGGACCGTCAGCTAGCCAAACACCCATGGAACCTAGCCGCGCGGAACAGAAGGAGGCGACGACTCGGGGAACAGAACTACAATCGTGCCACACCGAACGTGTTCGCACGTGGCGTAACGACTCGGCCTTCGAGACAAGTCTCGAGCGCGACCAGCAGCACTTTGCGCGTGTCGACTGGATCGATGATCCCATCATCGAACAAGCGAGCGCTGCAGTACATCGCCTCACTGATGGCATCGAGGCCGGCTTCGATCGCTTGAGCTTGCTGATCGAGGTAGCCGCTCGTAGCGGCATCGAGCTCAGTGCCGGTTCGTGCGAGCTTCGCTTGCGCGACGATGCGCATCACCTTCGCCGCCTGTGCGCCACCCATGACTGCGGTTCGCGCGGTCGGCCACGCGAACACGAAGTCGGGCTTGAGTGCGCGGCTCGCCATCGCGTAGTTGCCGGCCCCGTAACTATTGCCGACGACCAAGCTGAGCTTTGGAATGCGCGCGTTCGCGACCGCTTGAATGAGCTTCGCGCCGTGTTTCACTTGCCCCTGCTGTTCGGGCTCGACGCCGACGAGGAAACCGGTCGTGTTGTGGACGAATACCACCGGCGTATTGCTTTGATCACACAGCTGCAGAAACTGAGCGGCTTTTTTCGCGCCGTTCGGTGTGATCGGCCCGTTGTTTGCGATCACACCCGCGCGATGACCGCCGAGATGGATTTGCCCGCAGAGCGTGCCGCGATCGAGCTCGGTTGAGAACTCGAGCCACGACGACGCGTCGGCAATGCGCGCGATGATCTCGCGCGCGTCGTAAAACGTCTTCGAGTCGGGTGGAACCACGCCGGTAAGCTCGCGCGTGTCGTAGCGCGGCTGGGCTGTCGCGCGATCGGGCGCGGGCGTTTCCGTTCGCGGCAAGCGCCCGACGATGTCGCGCGCGATCCGAATCCCATCGGCGTCGGACTCCGCGAGAAATTCGCCGGTCCCGGAGACGCGCGCGTGCATCTCCGCGCCGCCGAGCGTTTCGACGTCGGCGATCTCGCCGGTTGCAGCTCGCAGCAGCGGCGGGCCTGCCAAAAACAACTGCGTTTGCCCGCGAACGAGCACGACGTAGTCCGAGAGCGCCACGTGGTACGCCCCACCCGCCGTCGCATTGCCGTGCGCGACGACGATCTGCGGGATACCGGCCGCCGAGAGCTCGGCTTGCTGGCAGTAACACAAGCCGCCCTCGATGAAGGTCACCGCCGCCCACGGATCTTCGCGGTTGCCACCTTCGAGGTTGCCGCCTCCGCTCTCGCTCAGCGACACGATCGGCAGCCGTTGGCGGCGAGCGACCTCCTGGAGCCGCAACATCTTTTGAACCGTGACGCGCGTGATCGTGCCGCCCTTGACTGCGTAGTTCCAGACGATCACGAGGCAGCGCCGCCCGGAGACGAACCCGATCCCGGCGATCAGGTGCCCGCCCGCGAGGCTGCCGTCCGTGTCGTCGTACATGCGATAGCCCGCGATCGGCGCGAGTTCGAGAAACGGCGCGCCCCGATCCAAGAGCAAGGCCAGCCGCTCGCGAGGCAAGAGCTTGCCGGCCTTGCGTGCCCTGGACTCGAACTTTCGTTCGGTCTCGAGAATGCGAGCTTCGACCGCTCGCAGCTTCTCGACGTGTGCGGCCATGCTGGCGCGCTGCCGTTCGAACTCGGCGCTCTGCGGATTCAGGCTGCTCTCGAGCGTTACCATGGCGCCTCCGACGTGGGCTTGTTAATCTCGAGTGAACGACTGAACCGGTCAAGCTTTTCGAGGAGTCACCGTGACCTCCACTTCCACTCGTGAGACCCCGTTGCGAATCGGCTGTGCAGCAGGCTTCTGGGGCGATACCGAGACGGCGGCGCGCCAGCTCCTCGAGGGCGGCAACCTCGACTACCTGGTGTTCGACTACCTGGCCGAGATCACGATGTCGATCATGGCCGGTGCGCGCCTGCGCGACCCTGCTCGAGGCTACGCCACCGATTTCGTGTCGCGGGTGCTGCGCGACTGCTTGAAGCTCACGGTCGAAAAACGCGTCCGGATCGTCACGAATGCGGGCGGCGTGAACCCGCTCGCGTGCCGCGCTGCCCTTCTCGCGCTGGCCGAGCAGGTCGGTGTCTCGCCACGCGTGGCCGTGGTGCTCGGCGACGACATCACCGGTTTGCGCGGGGAGCTCGCGCGCGAAGACGTACGTGAGATGTTCACTGAGGCGCCGCTACCCGCTGCAGTCTTGAGCGCGAACGCCTACTTCGGTGCGAAACCGATCGCGGCGGCGCTCGCTGCGGGTGCGGACATCGTGATCACGGGCCGCATCGTCGACAGCGCGCTCGCGCTCGGGCCGCTCGTGCACGAGTTCGGCTGGCAGTGGGACGACTTCGATCGCTTGGCCCAAGGCAGCTTGGCCGGGCACATCATCGAGTGCGGTGCGCAGTGCACGGGCGGGTTGTTCACCGACTGGGAGAGCGTGCCCGGCTACGACAACATGGGCTATCCGATCGTCGCGTGCGAAGCCGATGGAAGCTTCACCGTCGAAAAGCCCGCGCAGACGGGCGGGTTGATCACGCCGGCGGTCGTGTACGAGCAACTGGTGTACGAGATTGGCGATCCGCGCAACTACGTGTTGCCGGACGTGGTCTGCGACTTCAGTCGCGTGACTGCGGAGCAAGTCGCGACCGATCGAGTGCGTGTCACCGGTGCGACCGGGCGTGCGCCGACGGATCGGTACAAGGTCTCCGCGACCTATCCGGATGGCTTTCGCGTCGCGCTCGGAGTGTTGATCGGCGGCGAGCAAGCTGCGCGCAAGGGCGAGCGCGTCGCACGTGCGTTGATCGACAAGGTGGAGCGCTTGCTCGAAGCGCGCGGCCTCGGTCGGTTTCGCGCGACGCAGATCGACGCGCTCGGTGCCGAGGCCAGTTACGGTCCTCACGCGCGAC
>DASRXR010000384.1:0-2173 GCA_035687405.1 Polyangiales bacterium | reverse complement strand
TTGGTGTTCGTCGTCCCGTTTTCTGCGACCGTGGTCTGGCTCGCTGTCGGAGGCTACCTGCTGCGAATGTGGGCGATCACGGCGGGTTATCACCGCTACTTCTCTCACCGTAGCTTCAAGACCAGTCGAGCTTTTCAGTTCGTACTCGCGGTGATCGGCACGAGCGCGATGGAAAACGGACCGCTGTGGTGGGCGAGCTGGCATCGCAATCACCATCGTTGGAGCGATCAGCCGGGCGATCCGCATTCGCCGCTGCAGCGCGGGTTCTGGCACGCACATATGGGTTGGATCCTCGACTCTACTTCCGATCAACCCGATCTCAGTAACGTCGCGGACCTGAGTCGTTATCCCGAGCTACGGTTTTTGGAACGGCACAAATGGTGGCCACTCGTCGGATATGCAGCGCTCTGCTACTGGATCGGCGGTGTCTCGGGTCTAGTTTGGGGCGGCGTACTCAGCTCCGTCGTCCTCTTGCACGCGACTGCGCTGATCAACTCACTCGGCCATCGGTGGGGCACGAGGCCCTATCCAACACCGGACGGCTCGCGCAACAACGCTGTGCTCGCAGCGCTCACGCTCGGTGAGGGTTGGCACAACAACCACCACCACGCGATGTATTGTGCGCGGCAAGGGTTTCGCTGGTGGGAGATCGATCTCACGTATTACAGCTTGCGGCTATTGGCGGCGGTCGGAGTGATCTGGGAGGTACGCGAGCCGACAGGCCACCGTCGCCCCTACTCCGCCGCGCCCGACGCGTCGATCACCATCCACGTGTGACCGGGTAAGACCAGCGAGCCAGGTTCGACTCGCGAAGCGCCCTTAGTCTCTCTCACGTCCACCGTTACAAGGCGTGATGCCGCCAGAGCCGCGATCGAGGACTCGCCGAGCGAACGCGCTTGTGGTACTCGACGCGCGCATGAAGAGCGACGTGGACTTGCTCGGCGACTGGGCTGGGGGCTCGCGCGCCGCCGGTGACGAGCTCATCGACCGCCACTTCGCACTGGTTCACCGCTTCTTCCGGAACAAGGTGGGCAGCGAGCTCGAGGACCTGGTGCAGCAAACATTTCTCGGCTGCATCGAGGCACGCACCCGGTACCAGGGGCACGCGAGCTTCAAGACGTTTTTACTCGCGATCGCGCGCAACCAACTGTTCATGCACTATCGCAAGCACCGGCGAACGGCGCTCGATGTCGAGCTTACCTCGGTGCACGATCTCAACACCTCACCCAGTGGGGTCGTCGCCCGGCGTGAGCAGGAAAAGCTGCTCGCCGAGGCACTGCGGCGCGTGCCGCTCGCCGGCCAGGTCGTGCTCGAGCTCTTCTATTGGGAAGGCATGGACATGGGCGAGGTTGCGTGCGTGCTCAACGTGCCACTCAACACGGCGTACAGTCGTGTGCACCGCGCTCGGGCCGCGCTCCGGGAGAAGCTCGAGGAGCTCGCGCCGGACTTCGTCGCCCGCGTGATCGACGAGCTCGAAGGCAGTGTCCGCGTACCCGAAGTCGACGACGAAGTGCCTCCGGACGCAAGCCAATCGAATCGATGAGGCGGCGATGCCGCGGCGTTTGACCGATGCATTGAGCAACTCGGGACGGCTCGTACGCGAAATCGTGCGCGCGCGCTTAGTGAAAAGGCCCGGAGCGGAGCAGCAAGGCGTCGCAGTGCATCTGGACCATCGTCAGGCGGTCGAGCAGCGTGAGGGTGAGGACATGGTGCGGCGCCTGCGAACGGCCGCACTCGTCGGCCTCTGCATCTGGCCCTCGTTCATACCCATCGATGTTTTGATCGCGAGCGACAACGCCGAGCTGTTGTCATCGCTGCTGGTTTCCCGGCTCGTGGGATTCACGTTGAGCCTAGCGTCGTACCTCTCGCTGCGGAACGCCGACCGCGCTTCCGCGACCGTCGAGTTTTCGCGCGTTCCCGCCTTCGTATTGGCTTGCATCCTCATCGCGGCGATGTCGATGCAGGTCGACGGCATCCGCGGCGCATACGCGCCGGGGATCATGCTCGCGATCATGTTGCGCGCGTCCTTCGTGGCTGAGCCGTGGAGGAAAGGCCTGACCGCATACTTGCCGATGTCGCTCGCATTTCCCGCAACCGTCCTCGCGACGGCCGCGTTCGACGAGCAGGTCGCGGCGCAGCTGCGCGATACGGGACTGCGCGCGAGCTTTATCCT
>DASRXR010000383.1:0-31357 GCA_035687405.1 Polyangiales bacterium | reverse complement strand
ACGAAAAACATGCGCTGCGCGCCAATGAAGTCGGCGAGCGCTTGATCGATCGCTTCGTAGACCTTCCCCATACGACAGCCGGTACCGCGAATTTGGACTGCCGGCAACCCGGACGCTTAAAGCAGAAGCGGGTCGGAGTCTCTCGACTCGCGACCCGCTCGCTGCCTGTGTTTGTCCCTAGCTGCGCTTTACTGCAGGCAGGTGTTCGGCCCGTGAATCAGCGTGGCGATGGGGTTGCCGTTCGTCAGCGATAGCTTCGGGTAGTAGAGCGTGAACAGGTAGCACATCTCGTCGTTCGTACCTTCGCCGAAGCTCGTCGGCGCGTTGTACGTGCACGTCGTCTTGATGCTCTCACCGGGCATCAAGATGGTCATCGCGTGGTACGAGTGCTGGAACTGGAAGTCGAACGGCGCGTCGTGAAGCATTTCCTTCTTGCCGTCCAGGCGCGTGATCTCGCCCTTCATGTACGTGCCCTTGGTGTGCATGTGCGGCTGCACGCCGATGATGTGGATCGGCTGATCGCTCGTCGGTGCGCACGTGCCCGTGGCTGAGGTGCCCGAGATCGCGTCGGTACCGAGCCACGAAAGGCTCGCGACGTTCTTCGGAACCATCGGCGTCACGCAAACTTCGAGGCCCGAGTTGTCAGGAGCGGTCGCGCCGCCCGTGTTGTTGTGGTGCGTCTCGAGCGTGTAGCCGACGTCACCCGGCATCTCGAGGCCGACGTCCGAGTCGAAGTACAGATCCGAACCGCCCGGCGCCCAACCGTGTACGAGCTCGCCGTCCGGGTGTGCGCCCGTCGAGAAGCCCACTGCACCATCGGCCTGAGGCGTCGCGTTCTTGTAGAACAACCAGTGGTGGATGACGTCGGTGTTGCCGTCGAGGACGCGGAACGAACGCGCGTACTGCATGCCCTGCCACGGCGGCATGAACGTGAAGTTCGTGTACTGGTCCGGCTGCGTCGTAACGCCGAACGGCATCGTCTTGTCGCCGTTGGCGTGCGCGCGGAACTCGTAGCACTTCATCATCGGGTCGTCGTATTTGCGCGCCACGTCGGATGCGCCGCCACTCGTCGTCGGCGCGGTCGTGCCTCCCGTGGTGGGCGGCATCGTCATCCCGGTCGTCGGAGGCGGCTGCGTCGTGACGTCGCCGCCACCCTTCACCGTGATCGCACACGACGGCGTCACCGCTTGTGCACCGGCGTTGAGCCAGTCGTTGAAGATCTTCAAGTTCGTGGCGGCGATCGTCGTGCCGGATGCGGGCGGCATGCGGAGCTTGATGTCGGTCGCGTTGATGCGATCCGGGATGACTTGGAAGACCTTCTTCGCCGGCTGCGTCTTGCTCGCAACCATGAAGTCGCTGTGCGCCATGAGCGCCATCGGCGCTTGGAACTTCACCGGATTCGAGTGACAGGTCGTGCAGTTGTCGCTGACGACGGCCGCGACGTCACACGGCACGCCCGGAACGTTTTGCGCGTTCGGGTACTGCGTCGTGGTCATGCCCGTTGGGGGAGCCGTGGTGGTACCGGTTGGAGGAGCCGCGGCACCGGCGATGCCCGAGTTGACGCCCGTCGGAGGCGTCACACCTGTGGTCCCGGTCGGACCCGTCGGCGCGGCGGGAGCACCCGCGAAGCCGACCGTATTCGGAGTTGCGGCTGGATCTCCGCCGCAGCCCGTCCCGATCGACACCAACAGTGTCAATCCGCCCAACCCAGTAACGAATCTATCGAATCTCATTGAATGCTCCTTCCGAGCCACCGAAGCCGCTTGCCATTCGGGGCCCTGCTCGCCTCGGCGACGGATGCCCGCATAAGCCCAGTGGCGAGCAGTCGTGATTTCGGCGCACGAAGATTTCTGGTATGCGAACGCGTGGTACCGCCGCGAATTGCCTCGAAATCGCTGGCATTTTTGCAGACGTACTCACATATCATCGCATCTGAGTAACTGAGTCATTCTCTCGCGCGGACAGCGTAAGTCGCGTTGGGCGACCCAATTGACTGGCGAGGGACACGCGACTTGCATGGACCGCCTTCGCGTACCAAACGCGCCAAACGGCAGGCAGATCCCGTTGCTGCTGACGGCGGCGGTGGTGGCGCTCGCGCTGTGCATCCGCGTTCACGGTTTGGGACGCGAGTCGCTTTGGCTGGACGGTTGGGTGCTGGGGCGGGCCGATCGCGGCCGTAGTCGCCGGCGTGTTGCTCGCGCTGGCACGGCTGCAAGTGCACTTCGGCCAGGAAGCGCGGATGTACAGCGCCCTCAGCGCGACTGCGACGATCGCGGCTGCGGCCGTGTTTTGGTTCGGCACGCACCCCGAAGCTGCGGCGCGGCCGATCTTCGGCAGCCGTTGGCTGCAGCATCGCTCGCGTCGGCCTGGCCACGATTTCCCGCAGCCGTCAGCGGCCCGTGCTGATCAAGAAGCGGCGCGCAGCGTGGCAGCAAACCATCGGTTCGCCGCGCGTGTGGATCGTCGACCGCAAGAGCGGCAAACGTTTCGTTCGCCTCAAGGCCGATCTCGAAGCGCGCGGGGTTGCAGCGTGGGGTCGCAGCTGGAACGCACAACTTCGCGTCGTCGAGTTCGATCTACCGCCTGTCGCGAATCCAGGACGAGCCTCCCTAAATTAGACTCTTCCGCGATCGCGTGAGACCGTTCGGCGTCCTTGATACCCCGGTCGCGGCCACCCCTGCATTCGTCATAGCGGTGCGCCTTGGCTATGTCTGGACAGTAAAACTACAGCATTTCTGCTTGCGCGTTCCGTCTTCGGGGAATAAGTTTGGTGGCACAGCACTCTTAGTGAAGTTCCCCACACTTTATCGTCATTGGACTTTGATGTCCCCATCCAGTGGCAGAACGGACTCTTATGCCAGGCTGCGATGCCGCATCCGCTTTGGCGGACGTTTACGCGGATAACGCATTCGACTCGGTCGCGGAGCAGAGCGGGACGTACCGAACGCCCGCCACCCGAACGCTGAGTGACACGTTTTGGCGCTGCGACTTCACAGCAGGTTTGCCGCGCACGATTTCGAAAGACGGCGTCGAAGTAACCGCCGGTACGCTCGATCGCATTCGCGGTTTTCTCACGCGTGAGTTCCCGACGCTGACGGAAGAAGGACTCGCAGCGGCGCCACTCGATCCTCAACTCGCGCACACGAAGCGTTGGTATCTCGGTCAAGCGTGCGATCTCATCGAGATGCGCAAAGACGATGAGACGATCGGCGTGATGATCGGCGCGCCGGAAGATTGGAGTACGTATTACCTACGGATCTACGCCGTCTCGCCGCGCTATCAGCGTCCGATCCTCACGCGTCGTTTCTACGAGTGTATGGTCGAACCGCTTCTCGCCTGCGGCGTACAGCGCGTCGTGACCGACACGTCGCCGACGAACACGTCCGCGATGCGACGTTTGGCCGAGATGCACTTTCACGTGACCGGTCAACAGTTGAGCGACCGCTACGGTCCACTGATTCGGCATACGAAATTTCTCGACTCCGCGGCCGAAGCCGCATTTGTCTCGCGTTACGCAGGCAGTGCGCCACCTCGCGCGACCACGACCAAACATCCGAAAGGAGGAGTAGCAATGAAGAAGAGATTCGCTCTGGCAACAAGCTAATCCGATCGAGGATCGAGGGCTCGTTGGACGCACCGTCTCGCCCTCGGTGCTCGTGCTCGCGCGCAAGCCCGGGTTTCGAGCGCAGCCATCCGCGGCGGGGGGCCTCTCTTCTCTCAAAACTAGACTTCGAAGCCGATCGGATTTTCCATGTCGCTCGCCGAACAGCTGAAGCAGACGATCGAGTGTTACGCCGACGAGTTGATGCAGCGAACGCCCATCGCCGAAATCCTTCGCCGCGGCGAGCTCACGCCGCGCGCAATGGCGCTGTATCTCGAGAGCTTGCGCTACCTGTTTGCCTGTTCGGAGCGCAACCTGAGGCTCGCCGCCGATCGCTGCGAGACGCTCGGCAAGCGCGAGATTGCGGCCTATCTCCGGCGCAAGGCGACCGAGGAGAATGGTCACGATCGGTGGGCGATCGCTGATCTTGCCCATCTACCTCCCGCCGCGACCGCAGGGATTCGGCCGGCGCGGGCCATCGTCGCGCTCGTAGAGCTGCAGGCCGAGTTCATCCTCACTGAGCCGTTGTGTTTTGTCGCCTACCTGCAGTGGACGGAGTACTTCTCGGTCTATGTCGGTGACGTCTGGCTAGACGCATTGGCCATGAGTGGCTATCAGCGCACTCAGGTCACTGCGATCCACAACCACCTGGAGACAGACCGCGAGCACGCCGCTGCCGGTTTTCGTGAAATCGATGCGCTCGCCCGCGATTTTCCGCATCCAGAGCGGCTGATCAATGCGGTCGACAAGGCTGGACGCGTGTTCGAGTCGTTGCTCGAAGAAATCTCGATCGAAGCGCGTCGCGCCGCTTGAAGCGGCAAAGTCTGTAACTACGCCGCGTGCGAGCGAGTGATCGATTGGCCGAATGGTCGCGGTGCACGCGCACAGTTGTTTCGATGCACAATCGTCCAAGTGTAGCGCGCAGGCACAAGCGCGCATGCACTGCTGCTTAGTCTTCGTCATATACATTTTCGTGGTGCCGTACGCGCAACGCTGGAACGCGAGGCAGTCGACAAATCAAACTGACTCTGTGGTATGTGTCCTGTTCGGGGGTTACGCATGCAGCCTCGGATACCGGAGGTCACGCTTCTCGAGGAGCTGGGACGGGGACCAGGTAGTGTAGTCTTCCGCGCACTGCACCACGGAACGGGCTGCACGGTAAAGCTGCCGAGTGATCGACCCAGTGATCGAGCCGGCGCGCTGCCGCGCTCTGAATCATTCGAACAAGATTTGTTGCAGCTTGCGCGCCTCAGCCGTGCCGGTCTGCCGCGCGTCATGCAGATCGGTGCGACCGACGACACGTCGTACGCGATCCTCGATGAAGCAGAAGGCGAATCGCTGTCGCGAGTGTTGCGCCGCTCGCTGTCGGAGCAGGCGGCGATTCAACTCGCGTTGAAGCTCGTCGCGTCGCTCCGGCACTTGCACGACGCCGGTTTCGTGCACGGTAATCTCACGCCGGATCACATCGTGCTCGCGAGTGAGGGCGCGCGCGTCAGCTTGCTCGACCGCGGCTCGGTCGCGCGGCCGGCGCAGTTCGATTCGCGGATCGATACACAGTCGCTTGGTGCAGTACTGCGCGATTGCGCGGACCGCATCGCAGAGCCCGGCCCCGGCGCGGTGCGTCTTCTGCAGCTCGCTGAAGAGTTGCTGCTCGCGGAACGCGCGGATCTCGCGACCGTTTCGGCCGAGCTCGAGGCGTGTCTATCGACCGGCGCCAAGCGAAACTCCGCGTATCCCGCGCCGAGCGTCGAATCACTCGCGTCGTTGCCGCTACCTGCGCTCACGGCGCAGCCACGGCGAGCGCGCAGTGAGCTCGTGCAGTTGCAGCGCGCGTGGGAACGGGCCGTGCATGGCCAGACCGGTGTGGTGATCGGTTTGCTCGGAGCCGCGGGTAGCGGCAAGAGCCGATTGCTCGCGGCATTTCTCGACAGCTTGAGCTCGCACGACGTGCCAGTGCTCTTCGTACGTTGCCGCAACAGCGATTGGGCGCCGTTCTCCGCGCTCAAGCGGCTGCTTGACGGGCACCTCGCCGGCCTCGCCGCCCTCGAGCCGAGTCGCCGCGCAGAGATCGAAGCGAGCCTGCGCGCCGCAGCGGGTCCCCTCGCATCGCGCGCACGGCTTCTTTCGCCTCGGCTCGCCGAGTTGTTTCGCGACGCACCGGTCACGATCGGCGAAGGCGATGCGCAGCAAGTGTTCGTCGCCGGGATGGCAGACTTTCTCGCGAAGTACCTTGAGTGGTCGGGTCGCTCGGTCGTCGTGATCGACGACGTGCACTGGCTCGACGCGAGCAGTCGCCTCGTGCTGTCGCGGCTGGCCGCGCGCGTGTGTCCGAAGGGGCACGTGTTCGTGTGCGGCGCGCGCGACGACGCGGAGAGTCGCGAACCGCTCGAGCGCTTTCGAGCTGCGCTGCTACCGGAGTTCATCGAGACACTGCGGCTCGGCTCGCTCAGTCTCGACGACGCGAGCCACGTGATCGCGGAGTACTTGGGCCTCGAGCGAACTCCGGCCGAGCTAGTAGATCAGCTGACACAACTCAGTGACGGAACACCCCTGTGCTTGCTCGAGCTCCTTCGCTCCACCTTGGAGCGCGGGCTGCTCAAGCCGCTCGCTGGAACGTGGCAACTCGATGCAGCGCAAGTGCAAAGCATGCGTCTGCCGGCATCGTCGCAGGCGTTGATCGAACAGCGGCTCGCGAAGCTCGATCCGATCGAGCTCTCGGTGCTGCGCGCCGCTGCGGTGTTGGGCGACCACATCGACGTGAAATTTCTCGCGAGAGTCGCAGACCTCGGCCAGGCAGACGTCCAGCACGCGCTCGATTGTGCGGTGACCGCGCGCCTCCTCGAGCTCGATGCCGGGGGCGTCGTGTACAGCTTCGTGCACGACACGGTTTGGGAAGCACTCCTGCGCGAACTACCGGAAGACGCGCGCCGAGGCTTGCACCAGCAAGTCGCTGACGCGCTGTTCGCCGAGGGCGGCGAGGGCGCAGACTACGAATACAAGCTGGCGCGCCACCACGCGTCAGGCCTCGTCGGCAGCGATCCCAAACGTGTGTACGAGACCAACCGCCGAGCGGCACGGCGCGCGCTCGAAGCCTGTGATGACGCGCTCGCGCTCTCGTTCTTGAAGCCAGCCGAACACGCGGCCGAGCTCGCCGGAGTCTACGCCGGTCGCGAGCTGTTCGTGCAGCTCGCTGAGACGTACCTCCGCACCGGCGACACGCAGCAAAGCCTCGCGTACTTCGAGCGCGCGCTGGTGTGCTCGAAGCCTGGATTCGAGCGCTCGCACGTCCGCGGCCGAATGGCCTGGATCCACCACTTCAATGCAAACGCCGCGGCGTGTCGCGACACGCTCGAGATCGCACTCTCGGAGTCCGGCCGGCATTACCCGGGCGATCATCTCGGCGGAGTGCTGATGACGGCCGGGCGCTGGGCGATCGGGTCGCTGCGCGACAAGCTGGCGAGTCGGTTCCTCGGAAAGCGGCACCAGCCGCGACGCGATTCGGTATCCGAACAAGAATCACAGGCGTTGTGTCAGCTGTACACCGAATGTTTTCGCGTCGCGTTCGACAGCGGCAACCCGTTCGGTGTGATCACGAGCGTGCTCTCGCTCGAAGGTAGTAGCCGTGAGCTGCAGCCGTGCCGCTCGGTCGTTCACGCCGACTTACTGATGGCGCTGTTCTTCTCGACGCTCGGGTTGTCCAACGTCGCCCAAGCGCGGTTCGAACGCGCGGAGCAGATGGCGCGCGAGCTCGGAGATCCGATCGCCCAAACTTTGGTGCACGCGGTCTTGCACGCGATCACCGGCTGGCGTGGGGACTTCGCCGAATCGGAGCGTGAGGCGCGCCTGTGCGTCGACGAGCGCGGGCATTGGATGGAGCTCGGCGAGCTCTGCTACGTCTGCTTCGCGCTGTACGTGATGGAGATCGCGCGCGGCCGGCCGGAAGCCGCACTCGCCTGGATCGACCGCGCGATCGAGCGCGTGCGGCAGAACGGGCGAGCACCGGCGATCTTCGCGTTGATCGTGGACGCAGCGATCGTCACGCGCATTCTCCTCGGCCGCGAGCGCGAGGTCCGCGGCTTGGAGCGGCGGTTGCGTTTCGTCGAACATGCGGAGCTACAGAAAGACGGCTACTTCCACGTGCTCTTGTACCAGACGCGCGTGCAACGCTTCACCGAGACGGGCGACCTCGGCCCGGAGTTCGAAGCGCTCGTCGACGAGTTCTACGCACTTCAGCTCGACCCGCGGCAGGTGCACATCCTCGTCGCCGGGTATTACATGCACGTCGGACACGCGCGGGTACATCAGTGTTTGCGCGCCGAGCCCGCCGCTCGCGCAGCACTCTTGCCGAAGCTCGAACGCGCCTGCCGCGACATGGAAATTGCCGGCGGCAGAATCAAGAATTCTCAAGGTCACGTCCTCGTCGTGCGCGCCGCGCAGCGCTTTTTCGTGGGCGATCTCGCGGGCGCCAAGCGGCTCGTCGCCGATGCGGAGCGCGTCGCCGAACAACACGGCTGGCCCTGGGTGTTGTTTGCAGCGTCGCGGCTGCGCGCGCACATGCTGCGCGCGGAAGGTAACGAAGCTGCCGCTTGTGATCGCGCGCGCATGGCTGCACTCTGGGCAGAGCGGTACGGCCAGCACAGCCGCTTGCGCTTCATTTGCGAAGAGTTCGACCTCGAAGACGTGACGCGGGCGCTCGCGCGATCCGACGTCGATGCTCCGAGCACGAGTCGAAACTTGGATGCGCTCCAGCGGATCAGTCAGGCGAACAGTCGAGAGCTCGGGGCAGAACGCCAAGCGCGACTGATCTTGGACGAGCTCCTCGAAACGCTCGTCGCGGAGCGCGCACTCTTGTTCATGCGCAGCAGCGAGCCTGGTCATCCGCTCGCACTCGCTGCGGGCCGGCGCGCCGGAGCGAGCGACCTCGGCGCGGGCGTGAAGTACGACCGCGCGTTGATCGAGCAGGTTTACGCGACTGGCCAGACGCAGCTAATCGAGGGTACACCGGGCGATCGGACCGGAGTCGATCGCGTCTGCATCGCGGTTGCGCTCGTACTGCGCGAGCAAGCCGTCGGCGTGTTGTACCTCGATCGGCCGGAGATCGAAGGTAGCTTCCGCAGCGAAGACGCCGCGTTGCTGCAAGCGCTCGCAAATCAAGTCTCCCTCGCACTCGAGCTCGCCAGCTCGCTTCGAGAGCGCGAGCAGTTGCAACTGACGTTGCAGCAAGCCCAGACGATGGAAGCGGTCGGGCGGCTCGCTGGCGGCATCGCCCACGACTTCAACAACATCCTCGCAGCGATTCAGTACGCCGCGAGCAGCTTGGTCGTGCTCGCAGCACAAGGCAAAGTCGGCAACGAGGACCTGAAAGACATTCAGACTGCAGCTCGCCGCGGCGCCGACCTCACGCGCCAGTTGCTCGGGTTGTCGCGCGGCAAGACCGCGCCTCCGCCGCCACGCCGGATCCTCTTGGGCGAAGCCGTGCGCGACCTATTGCCGATGATGCGGCGTCTGGTGCGGCACGACGTTCGCATCGTGGTCGAAATCACTTCCGAGTCGCTCGCGATCATGGCGGACCTCAGCCAAGTCGAGCGCGTGCTGATGAACCTGTGTCAAAACGCGAGCGATGCGATGCCGCACGGTGGCGCGATCACGATTCGCATCGCTCCGCTCGCGCTCGACACGAGCGTTCCGGCGCCTGCAGGCACGAGTCACGTGCTCCTCAGTGTCTCGGACACGGGTACTGGGATGAACGACGAGGTACGCGCGCGCCTGTTCGAACCGTTCTTCACGACGAAGTCGAACCAACGCGGCACGGGCCTCGGGCTCGCGAACGTGTATGCGATCGTGCAACAATGTCAGGGCACGATCGAAGTCACGAGTGAGCTCGGCGCAGGATCTTGTTTTCGGATTGCGCTTCCGCGGCCGCTCGCGGCGGAACAAGCGCCGGCTCCGCTGCGTTTCTTGAGTGAGGTGCGCCCCACAGCCGCAGCGAACAGCAGCAAGACCGTCCTGGTGGTGGACGACGACGATGCTGTGCGCCGGATGGTCGTGCGCACGCTCGAGCTCGGCGGCTTCCGCGTGCTTTCGGCGCCGAACGGTGAAGCGGCGATCCGGATCGCGGCCGGCCACGACGGCTTGTTCAACCTGGTCGTGACCGACATGCACATGCCGGGTATGGACGGGTCGCAGCTCGGTCGGACGCTGCTCGAACGCGATCCAAGCCTGAAGCTGCTGTATCTATCCGGCGATGCGGAGGACGAGCTCGAGGAAAGCGGTCTGCTCGCGCACGACGCTGCGTTTCTTCACAAGCCGTTTGCGCCCGACGTGCTCCTTTCCCACGTGCGTGAGGCCTTGAGCGACGAGGTGCCGGTCGCTCCGGTTCCGGTCCGGGACTCGGTCGGCTGATTACAGCGTTGTCAGCTGCGCGGGTGAGCTGGTTCGCAAGGGCCCGGCAATTACGGCGGACCGGTCTGCACGAAATGGCATTGCGGCCGAGCGAGTTCCATTCGACGCTTTGTAGGTGCCGGTGTGCGCGGCGCAGGAGTCGTTTGGATGAAATCGCGGACGTTCAAAACGGTCGAGACGCGCGGCATTCGTTTGCGCGTGATGGTCGAAGGTTCGGGCCCGCTCTGCGTGCTCGTCCATGGTTGGCCGGAGTCTTGGTACTCCTGGCGGCACCAGATCGATCCGCTCCTCGCCGCGGGGTATCGCGTGGCAGCGCTCGACGTGCGCGGCTACGGGGGCAGCGACAAACCGCACGCGATTGAAGCGTACGACATGATCGAGATGACCGATGACGTGGTCGGTGTGATCGACGCGCTCGCGGGCCCGGAAGGCCAAGCGATCTTGATCGGGCACGACTGGGGCGCGCCGATCGTGTGGACCACTTCGATTCGCTACCCCGATCGCGTGCGCGCGGTGATCGGCATGAGCGTGCCGCACCTCGGTCGCGGCAAGCTCCCGTCGATCGACGTGTTCAAAGAGCTCTACAAAGACAAGTTCTTCTATCAGCTGTACTTCCAGAAGCCCGGCGTTGCGGAGGCCGAGCTCGAAGCCGACGTCCCTGCGACGCTTCGCAAGCTCTACTACAACGCGTCGGGCGCAGACGGTGTGAGCATGAACGGGAACAAAGGCCCGAACGCCAGCCTCCTCGAAGGCATGATCGATCCGAATCCGCTGCCGGCGTGGTTGCCCAAGGAGGACTTGGACTACTACGTCGAGCAGTTTCGGAGCAGCGGCTTTCGCGGGCCGTTGAATCGCTATCGGAATCAAGAGCGCGATCACGCGAGCTTGCCCGAGCTGTCGACGAAGCTAGTGCCTCAACCGGCACTGTTCATCGCGGGGGATCGCGATCCCGTACTCCGCTTCGTTCCCGGCGTGAGCCTCGCTGACTTGTGCGATCGCTGGTATGCGGATTTGCGCGGCAAGGTGATCGTTCCCGGCGCGGGCCACTGGGTTCAGCAGGAAACGCCCGAACCCGTGAACGAAGCGATGCTGAAGTTCTTGCGCGAGCTTTGATCGCCTAAACGCAGTCTTAGTCCTCGTCTCAAGGCTTCAACAAGCCGAGCTGGACCAACGACTTTCGTAGTGCCGGCGGGTCGGTGTACTGCACTGCATGAATACCGACCGCCGCCGCACCAGCCACGTTGTGCGGGGCGTCGTCGATGAATACCGTTTCTTCGGGCTTGAGCCGGTGCGTCTCGAGCAAGTGACGGTAGATGCCCGGATCTGGCTTGGTTAGCTTCAACGTTCCCGAGATCACGATCCCGTCGAACCACTGCAGAAACTCGAAGCGACGGAGCGCGTATTCGAACGTTTCCGCAGACCAGTTACTCAGCGCATACAGCGGCGTGCTCCGCGCGCACAGCTCGGCGAGAATCTGCACCGTGCCCTGGATTGGACCGGACATCATCTCGTCGAAGCGCGGGCCCCAGGCTTCGATGTGCGCCTTGTGCTGCGGGTGTGACTCCACGAGCTGCGCATAGGCGTCAGCGAGCGGCCGCCCGGCATCTTGTTGCAAGTTCCAGTCGGGCGTGCAGACGTTCGTGAGGAACGCCTCCATCGCCGCTTCGTCGTCGAAGAGCTTGCGGTAGAGATAGCGCGGGTTCCAGTCGATCAGGACTCCACCCAAATCGAACACGACGGTCGAATGCTGCGGCATGGGGTGAGTGTAGCGCGATCAACGCGCGGACAGTCCTGCGATTCGTGCTTCGAGTTTCGCGCGATCCGTCGTGACCTCGAGCGCCTGTGCGAAATGTTCGCGCGCGCTCGCGTCGTGACCGAGACGCAGCTGCATCAGCCCGATTTCGAGGTGAATACGATCGTGCAGGAACGGTTGACCGAGCAAACCGAGGAGCACCGTTCGCGCGCCGGTCGCGTCGCCCGCGCGCGCGAGATCTGCCGCGTGCTGCAGACCACCGATCGCAGAATCAGGATCGTGCGTCAACGCACGGCGCAGCGTGGCAGCTGCCGCGTCCGCCTTTCCCTGGCGCCCGAGGAGGTCCGCTTGGGCCATCAACCCCCGCGTTCCCCACGAGGCCGGGCCGAGGTACGGATACGGCGTCGCGGCCATCCGCTCGTACAGCTCGAGCGCGCGCGCCGTCTCTCCGTTCGCCTCGAACGCTTGCCCGAGGCCCCACATCGCTTGCGGGTTGTCGGGTGCTGCCTGCAGCGCGCTCGTGAACAATGCTTCAGTGGTTCGATAGTCGCTCACGCGTGCGAACGACCGAACTGCACAAGCGAGTGCGAGCGCGCCGCAGCTGACAGCCGCGAGCGTCATCGGCACGGTCGATGCTCCCCGCGCGTGAATCGCGCGCGCGACGAACAGCACCGGAATGCTGAGCGCGGCCGCGAGCGGCAGGTACATGCGCCGCTCCGCGACGACCTCGCTGATGATCGGCACGAAGCTCGAGCTCGGCGCGAGCAAGCTGAAGAAGAACCAGCCGGGTAGTGCGGCGGGGCTCTTGCGCCAACTCAAGTAGAGCGTACACGCGACCAGCGTGCACACGCCGAGATCCGCCAGCCAGTAACGTGCGAGCGCCCCGTCGACCGGCCAGTTGTAGGTGATGCTGAGTGTGTCGGGCCAGCCGATCAGGCTCAGATACAAGGCGATCGCTTCGCCTTGAACTGCGAGGCTGTCGAGCGGGCTCACGCCGAGTCCGAAGCCTGCGGTCTGGTCGCGCGCGCCGGCGAGCTGCAATGCGAACAGCGGCAAGATGCCGATGCACAACCCCGCGTACAACCAGCGATGTTTGGAGAAGGCAACGCGAAAGGACGTGCTGAAGAACGCCAGATCCAAGCACAGCACGAGTGCGGGAGCCGAGATCACCGTCTCCTTGCAACCGCTGCCGATCGCGACGGCAAGCGCTGCCACGAGTGCGTCGCGGCGACCGCCCCCGCGCTCGAGCGAACGAAGCGAGAACCACAGCGCGAGCAAGATGCTCGTCGCTGCGAGCAACTCGGTTCGCTGCACGACATACATCACGAGCTCGGTCTGGAGCGGATGCAACGTCCACAGCGCGACGATCGCGAGTGCGACGTGGTGCGATCGCTCGCGCAACCACTCCGGCAGCGGATGGCGGCGGAGCAGCTGGATCAACAGCCCCCACGCCAGCAGCGCATTCAGCAGATGCACCGCGAGATTTACGGCCCGATAACCGGAAGGCTCGAGGCCGCCCGCCAAGTAGTTCACCGCGAAGGTGGCGTGCACGATTGGACGGCCGGAGAGCGCCGTATCGGGCGGCGGCGAGAATGCGGTCGAGAGTTGGCGCAGGTTCGCGTTGTCGACGATCGCGCTCAGGTCATCCAATACGAACGGCGCGGAGAGCCCGCGTACGTATACGAGCACCGCTGCCAGGGCGACCACCGACGCACCGTAGAGGCGGAGCACAGCCCCGATCGTATCAAAGCTGGCCCGAATGCCACACAAGCCTCCTGCCGGCCCGCGCCCTCGATCGCTGGGGAACGCCGGTGCGACCGCGATACCGCAGCCGTGATGCCCTCGAAGTCCAGCACGTGCAGCGCATGCCCGCCCGCCGCGAGCGTGATGCACGCTGATACGGGTGTCGAGGCTGATTGCGCTCGTCGCTGCCGCAGCGGCTGCGTCGGCGAGCGCGCCTCCGTTGCATATCGCAACTCATCGGTCGACATCGCCGCACCCATCAATGGGCCAGCCGATCACGTTAAAAGCTCAAGTTAAGGCAACCGCTGCCGTTGATGGAAGGTGCCCCCATCGCTGCGCGTGCTGTTGATCGACCCGGCGGACGAGGCTCGCCGCATCCTGACTGAACGGCTGACTTTGCAAGGGTTTACGGTCGTCGAATGCCGTGACGGTGCGGAGGGTGCGATCGCGGCGCTGCAGTCGACGCCGGCGGTGGTGGTCGCCGATCTGTCGATGCCGAGCATTTCGGGTGTCCAGCTGTGTCGCCTGCTCAAGTCGGAGAGCAGCACCTCACATGTGCCGGTCGTGCTCCGCGGTCCGGGCGGCCAACGAAATCGCTTCTGGGCAGAACAAGCGGGGGCGTACGCGTACGTAGTCAAAGGGCGCATGGGCGAGCTCGTGCGCGCGCTGCGGCGTGCGCTGCGTCGCGTGGTCGAACAAGGCCCGCGGTCCGACGCGACGTTTTTCGTGCAGAGCTCGACCGAAGGCCTCGACGTTCGCGAGCGGATCGCGGCGCATCTCGACGCTGCGTTGTTCGACTCGGTCGTGGCAGCTGAAGTGCGCCGGCTCGGTGCGACCGAGTCGTTCGATCGACTGATGGATCTGTTGTCGCAGTTCGTGTCGCAAGTCACGTCGTACCGCTGGATGGCCGTGACGCGCGACACGCCGCCACGCTTTGGGTTGCACGTGAATGCCAATTGCCGCGAACGCATGCTTGCGGAAGCGCGCACCGCGCTCGGCGTGAGTGAGTCGATGGCGATGGTCACGATCGAAGACGAGGACGCAGTCGACGACCTCGAAGGCCCGCCCGCGATCTGCGAGCGCATTCCGTTCGGCGACGGCTACCTCGGGACGATCGGGCTTGCTCCTCGAGCGCCGGTGCATCACAGCGATCCGATCCTGATCAAGACGATCGCGCGCGAGCTCGGTGGCGCGCTGCGAATGGCGACGCTCGTCGAAGAGTCGCGGCTGACTGCGACGACCGACATGCTCACCGGGCTGCTCAATCGCCGAGCGTTCCTCGAGTGGGCCACGCGCGAGCTGCGGCGTGCGGAGCGTTATCGTGATTCGCTTTCGGTCGTCGTCCTCGACGTCGATCACTTCAAGCAAGTGAACGATCGGTACGGCCACGCGACCGGCGACAACGTGCTCGCGTTCGTCGGAAGCATGCTGCCGAAGGCCGTGCGGTCGTGCGACGTCGTCGCGCGTTATGGTGGTGAAGAGTTCGTGCTGGCGCTGCCGTCGACCCCGCTTCAAGGCGCAGTCCTCGTCGCAGAGCGCGCGCGCCGTACGCTCGAAGAAGCGACCGTACAGGCTGGAAACGGCTCGAGCGTGCCGGTCACGGCGAGCTTCGGTGTCGCACAGTTGAACAGCGGCGAGACGATCGACCAGTTGATCGATCGCGCCGACCGCGCGATGTACGCAGCTAAGAGCGGCGGCCGCAATCGCGTCGAAACCGCGGAGTCGCTCCCCGACCCGCGCCCGCACGCGTCGGCTCCGGTCGCGGTGCACTCTGCTGCTCCCCCACATCCCGTGCACATCGCCGATTTTCTGGGCGGCAAGAACTGAACGTGCGCGTGTCGTCGGGGCGCTAGCAGTCGTGTTAGGCCCTCGGGACGAGGGCTGACCGCGCTTTCGCTTCCCACCGCAGTCGGCATTTTGAGTATGTTCCGGCCATGCCGGGACGCTTTCATGGCTTGTTTCTAGGATCGATCGCTTTGGTCGTCGCGATGTCGCCGAGCGCAGCCAGAGCCGGTAACGAGGACGAGCTGTTCGTCGGCAATCAAGCGGCGATGGTCGGCGGTTCGATCAGCGCCGTCGTCAAAGATGCGAGCTCGACTTGGTACAACCCGGCAGGCCTCGGTGCAGTCGAGCGCAGCCAAGTCGACGTCAGCGCGACCGTGTACACATTGCGGCTCTATTCTGCGCCGAAGTTCATCTCGGCCGTCACGGGAGAATCGGACGACGGCGCGGTCACCGAGTTCGTCGTCGCGCCGAGTCAGATCGCGTACGTGCGGAAGCTCGGCGAACACCTCACGCTCGGGCTCGGCTACTTCATGCCGCGCTCGCAGAACTACGTGTTGCGCGAGTCGCTCGAGGCCGGTCGCCTCGCCGACCGGTCGGCGTGGCAGATCGCAGCTTCGGTCGCAGAGGCACAGCACATCGGTGCGGCAGCGTTGGGCTACGCAGTGAACTCGCGCATTCGGATCGGCGCGAGCTTGATCGGTGGCTACGCGGCGAGCACACAAGCGATATCGCTGTTCGGATCGGCCAATCAAAATCGGCAGCCCGTGGCGGCGCGCAGCACGACGGTCATCGGTACGACCGCTCGCATGAGTCTGCAGGTCGGTCTCGGATTGCAGGTCGACCTCAGCGACGCGATCGCACTCGGCATCAACATCCGCACGCCCGAAGTCATGTTGCGCGACAGCGCGGACTCGAGCGCAAACGCGATCATCACGTCGCGCGAGGATCCTACGATGCCGCTGCTCGGCTCGGCGCAGGAACACGTCACCGACTCGCATGGCTTAGACCTGCTCACGGCAGGGCGCGTGGGCGTGGCGTTTGCGTATCGGCTCGCGCGCGGTTGGATCTCGGCCGAGGCCGACATCGCGCCGAGGCTGAGCCGCCCCGAAATCCCGATCGACAAGCGCACGACGGTGAACGGCCGTGTCGGCTTTTACTACGCGTTTTTGCCTGCAGTCGCACTCGGCGTCGGCCTCTTCAGCGACCGCTCGACCGACCGCGTAAAGTGGGAGTTCGTCGGCGGTGGCGGTGACTTCTACGGCGCAACGGTCGGCGTGGAGCTCAGCAACGAACACTTGCTCGCGCCGACTGAGACGCAGAAGTCGCTCGTGTTCACGAGCGTGTTTGCACTTCGCTACGCATTCAGCGACGGGAGCTTCGGTCGCACCGAAGTAAATTCTGCATTGATCGCGGACACGCAGACCGAAGAAGGCCCGTTCATCTCGAAGCAGGGCGACCTCGACGTGCACGAGTTCGGTTTCTACGTAGGCAGTGGTCTGCGCTTCTGAAACCGATTTCCGTGTGCGCAGATGTGAGCGGCAAAACTCGTCCGACGATCCGTCGTGAGCGCCGACGGATCGCCCGGTCGCAGCCTCAGGATCGCCAGGATCGTCCTCAGCCCGGCGACCCCCTGCAGGATGCAGAATTTTTTAGCAACTTTTTTGGTTGAGCCCCCTTCCTTCTGTATCTCTCGATCCGGAGCTCCTCCCGTTTAGGAAACAAGCAATGGCCGAAAGTCAGTTGATCGCAGGATTGGACCTCGGAACGACGAAGGTCTGCGCCATCGTGGGTGAGTTGATGGACGATGGCATCGACATCATCGGCATTGGGTCCGTGCCGAGCAAAGGCCTGAAAAAGGGCGTCGTCGTAAATATCGAATCAACGGTGCAGGCGATTCGCGCTGCAATCGAGCAAGCCGAGACCATGGCCGGCTGCCAGATCCACTCCGTGTACGCGGGGATCGCGGGCAGCCATGTGCGTGGCCTCAACAAAGAAGGCGTCGCTGCGATCACCGAA
This sequence comes from Polyangiales bacterium, assembly GCA_035687405.1. GTDB lineage: Bacteria > Myxococcota_A > Polyangia > Polyangiales > JAFGIB01 > JADGRF01. Next base: position 14,057 of record DASRXR010000383.1, on the reverse strand, counting down.
CGTGAGGTCGCGGAAGACGACGTGTTGCGCGTGCTCGAGCAGAGCAAGGCCATTCCGCTGCCGGGGGATCGCCAAGTGCTCCACGTGCTGCCGCAGCAGTTCATCGTGGACGACCAGGACGGCATCATGAAGCCGGTCGGCATGAGCGGCGTTCGACTCGAAGCCCGCGTGCACCTGGTTACGGCTGCGACCGCGAGCGTTCAAAATATCATCAAGTGCGCAGAGCGCTGCAACTTGCACGTGGCTGAAGTCGTGCTGGAGCCGCTCGCGAGCGCCCATGCCGTGCTGACCGAAGACGAGCGTGAGATCGGCGTCGCGCTGATCGACATCGGCGGAGGCACGACCGACATCATCGTCTTCGTCGACGGTGCGGCGGTACACACGAGCGTAATTCCGATCGGCGGACTCAACCTGACTGCCGATATTGCTCAAGGTCTGCGCACGCCGATGGCGGAAGCCGAGCGCATCAAGCTGAAATACGGCTGCGCTTCGGCGCACTTGATCGATCCAGAAGAGATGATCGAGGTGCCCTCTGTGGGCGGGCGCCAGCCGCGCGTGTTGCCGCGCGACGTGCTCGTGCAGATCATCGAGCCGCGGATGGAAGAAATCTTTCAGGCCGTGCACCACACGCTGAAAGAAACCGGCTACATCGACATGCTGGCGTCGGGCCTCGTGCTCTGCGGCGGCTCGACGTTGCTCGATGGAACGCCGGAACTCGCCGAACAGATCATCGGCTTGCCGGCGCGTCGTGCCACCCCGATCGGTGTGGGCGGTTTGGCAGACGTCGTAAAAAGTCCAGCGTTCGCGACCGCCGTCGGTTTGGTGAAGTACGGGGCGGAGCACACGAACGCGGAGAGCGCGCATCGGCACGCTCGCACGATCAACAAACCGAACGGCCTCACGCTGCGCAGCCGACTCGGAGACTGGTTTCGCGAAGTGTTTTGAAGCAGTGCGTTGAATCGGCTTTGCACGTGCGGCACGGGGCGTCCTGCCGCACACGCAGCAAGAACAAACTCGGACACGGAGCGTGAGGAGGCAGGCGATGGGTATCTCGATCGATTTCGCAGACGACGCAGAGCTTCAAGCGAAGATCAAAGTCGTGGGAGTGGGTGGTGCCGGTGGCAATGCCATCAACACGATGATCCACAGTGGGCTCGATGGCGTGGAATTCTTCGCGGCCAACACCGACACGCAAGCGTTGACGAACAACGCTGCGCCCGGGCGGATCCAACTCGGCATCAATCTGACGCGCGGTCTGGGCGCAGGTGCGACGCCTGAAGTCGGGCGCAAAGCCGCGCTCGAAGACGTCCAGCGCATTGCGGAAGCGCTCGCGGGCGCCGACATGGTGTTCGTGACGGCGGGTATGGGCGGCGGCACGGGTACCGGTGCGGCTCCGATCATCGCGCAGATCGCGCGCGATCAGGGTGCGCTCACGGTTGGCGTCGTAACCAAGCCGTTCGCCTTCGAAGGCCGGCGCCGCATGAAAAACGCGCTCGCGGGTCTCGAAGAGCTGCGGCAATCGGTCGACACGATCATTACGATCCCGAACGAGAAGCTGCTGACGGTCGCCGACGACGACATGTCGATGCTCGAAGCGTTCCGGCGCGCCGACGACGTGCTCTTGCAAGCAGTGCGCGGCATCAGCGACCTGATCGTTCGGTCCGGCGTGATCAACGTCGACTTCGCCGACGTGCGGACGATCATGAGCTGCACCGGCAAGGCGCTGATGGGCACCGGCTACGGTCGCGGTCCAAACCGTGCGCTCGAAGCAGCCGACGTGGCGATCAACTCGCCGCTGCTCGACGACATCTCGATCGCTGGTGCGACCGGCATCCTGATCAACTTCACGGCGAGCCCGGACGTGAAGCTGAAGGAAGTCAGAGATGCCGCGAGCATGGTTCAAGAAGCGGCGCACGAGGACGCGAACATCATCTTCGGCTTGGTCAGCGATCCCAACATGGAGGACGTGGTCAAGGTGACGGTAATCGCGACTGGATTCGACAATGAGGTCGACGAAGCCATGCTGCACGTTCCAGCAGCGGTCGCGCATCGCCATCACGCGCAGCAGCAACAACATCCCTCGCACCATCTGCACGGCCAGTCCAATCACTCGCCGATGGTTCGCAACGCAGCGCAGCAAGCGCTCGCGCGCGGCGTCAGTGGTGGGCAAAGCGGTCCACCGCAGCCACCCGGATTGACGCCGCGGCAATCGCAGCCGCAGCCACAGCACCAGCGCAACGCGCCGCCGCAGCGCGGCCGCGGACAATACGATCAGCCGACGCGGCAAGTCCCCGCTCAGGAAATGCAGCCCGCGCGCGCATTCGGCCCGGCCGCGATGCTCGACGAAGCAGTCCTCGATATCCCAGCGTATTTGCGTCGCTCGAAGGGTAGCTGACGGCGGCTGCGCCTGCGTCGACTCGCGTGGCGCGACCGGCTTGTGAGCGTAAGAAGCGGAGGGTAGGGTCGGTGCGTGGTTGCGCCGTCCCACCTCACTGCGAAGATCGGTGCCGCAGTCGGTCTCGTCGCGGTGCTGATCGCAGTGTTCTATCAAGCTGCGTACGCGCGACGCGTCGATGACGAGTCGCGGCGTCACCGGCCGGTCGACGTTCTAGACGAGGGCTACGTCTCGTCGGCCGAGTGCCGCAGCTGTCATCCGAATCAATATCAGAGCTGGTCGAGCTCTTATCACCGGACGATGACGCAAGTCGCGAGTCCGGAAAGCGTGTTCGGCAGATTCGACAATCAGGATTTTGGTGGCGGCGTTCGGCTGGCGCGCGACGGCGACAAGTACTTCATCTCCTTCCCCGTGATGGGGCGCGAAGAACCCGAGCGCCGGCCGATCTCGCTCGTCACCGGCTCGCACCATATGCAGGTGTACTGGTTCGAGTCCGGCGATAGTCGAACGCTCGGCCAGGTGCCGTACGTGTTCCTCAAGGCCGATCAGCGCTGGGTCCCGCGGCGCTCCGTGTTTTTGGAGCCGCCCGGCGACGCGCGGTCGGCTGAAGCGGGGCGCTGGAACAGCAGCTGTCTCGCGTGTCACACGACGCACGCGCGGCCGCGCGCGGATCCGCAAGGCCAATACGATACGCACGTCGCAGAGTTCGGAATCGCGTGCGAAGCGTGTCATGGGCCCGGGCGCGCGCACGTGAACAAGCAGGCTTCGCCGCTCGCGCGCTATTCGAGCCACTTGGGTGCAGAGAGCGATCCGGGGATCGTGCATCCCGGCAAGCTCGATCATAAGCGGGCGTCCGAGATCTGCAGCCAGTGTCACGCGCTCTGGCAACACCGCGGCGTGGAAGGCGCGCGCGCTTGGAACGAACATGGGTTTTCGTATCGGCCCGGGGGCGATCCGAAAGATTCGATGTGGTTGCTTCAACCCTCGAACAGTCAGAACGACGAGCTCGTGTCGTGGGTGGTGAAGAACAAACGGCCGTACGTCGACGGGCAGTTTTGGCGCGACGGCATGGCGCGCGTCTCCGGTCGCGAGTTCAGCGGGATGATCGATAGCCCGTGTTACGTGAAAGGTGAGCTGTCGTGTTTGTCGTGCCACACGATGCACAAGCCCGACGACGACGCGCGAACGCTGACGGAGTGGGCGAACGACCAGCTCGGCAAGGGCATGAACACGGATCAGGCGTGTCTGCAGTGTCACGAGAAGCTCGCGAAGAACGTGACACGACATACGAAGCACGCTGCGGGCTCGTCGGGCAGCCGTTGTTACAACTGTCACATGCCGTACACGAGTTACGGGTTATTGACGGCGATGCGCAGTCATCGCATCGACGTTCCAAACGTGCAGTCGACCGTCGACACTGGACGGCCGAACGCGTGCACCTCGTGTCACCTCGATAAGAGTCTCGGCTGGGCGGCAGCGCAGTTGCAGGCGCGTTACGGAATCTCGGCTCCGGAGCTCACGGAAGATCAGCGCACGGTCGACGCGTCGCTGCTGCTCGCGATGACGGGCGATGCCGGTCAGCGTGCGCTCGTCGCGTGGGCAGCGGGTTGGCCCGAAGCCGTCGCTGCATCGCCGCAGGCAGCGCTGCCGGCGTTGCTCGGCCAGTTGATGGAAGATCCGTACGACGCGGTTCGCTACATCGCGGAGCGCTCGCTCCGGAGTCTTCCGAGTGTCGACACGCGCGACCTCGCCTACGACTTTACGGCGCAGCCGCGTGTGAACGCTCGGGTCGCTGACGGCATTGCACCTCGCGTGACTCCGCAGCCGTCCGCTGCGGAGGCGCAGCGCGTTGCGACGTTGATCGAGCGATTGAAGCCGCTTCGAAACCACCGGCCTGTCTTGCTCTTGGAGTGACATGAACGATCTCGCCGAGCCTCAGCCCACCGCGGACGCCAGCGCGACCGCCCCGACTCCGCAGTCGCAGCTCGCGGCGGCGAGCGTTCCGAAGGGCCGCGTGCGCCTGCACCTGCGTTTCGGTTGGATCGGCCTGCTGGTCTGCGCCCTCCTCGGCATTCTGCTCGAAGTGCTTCACGCCTGGAAAAGTCCGGCATATCTCGGGGTCGGGAACGAGACGCGCCGCTTGATGTGGACGCTCGCCCATGCGCACGGAATCGGGCTTTCGCTCGTTCACCTCGGTTTTGCCGCGACGCTGAACCTCGTGGCGAGCTCCGCCCTTCCGAAGCTGGAGCTCGCATCGCGTGCGCTCAGCTGGGCGTCTGTGCTGATTCCGCTCGGGTTCTTTCTCGGCGGAACGGTCACCTACGAGGCGGATCCCGGCGTGGGCGTGTTTCTAGTGCCATTTGGAGCTCTAGCTCTCGTGATCGCGCTGGGCCGGATCGTGTGGGTATTGGTGAGCCAGCGCGATTGACCCTAGAAGCGCGGAACGAGAGAGCGAGCAGCCGCCTTGCCGCCACTCGGATTCAAGCTTAAGGACTCAGTAGAAGCAGGCTCGCGATGATGATTCGCGCCACCACAGAAAAGACCGGCCATTGCACTCGGTGCCGCGAGGACGTGCGAACCGTCCGGCCGTGGCCGCATTGGCGGAAGGTCCGCTACGGCTACTTCGGCGTGCTCGGGTGCGCACTGCTCGGTGCGCCCGTCGTGCTTGCCGACGGGTTCATTCTGATTCCGACGCTCATGCTCTTCATGGTTGCGATCGGCCCGCTCAATTCCCTGATCGCAAAGCCGATCACGTGCGCGCAGTGCGGTGGCCCGGTCGATGGGCTGCGTCGCTTGCGCGTGATTCCGGGTGAAGCAAACGGCGGCATTCTGCCGCGCATGTTCCGCAAGCGCAGCAGCGACGTGCCGCCCACGAAGGGCAAGCTCGTGCCCCTACGAAAGCAGAACGTAGGCGATGGGAACCGCCGCGCCGAGGGAAACGAGAACGAGGCCGCGCCCAATCAGGCCTTGTCGGCCCTTGATCATGAATAAGCCGGACACTGCCAGGAATAGCAGCACGACCGCGTAGGTATCCGCGACGTAGGTCCACGCCTTCTTGCCGCGGTTCAAGTGCAAGTAGTTCGCCGCGCGCAAGAAAAACCGCGGCTCTTGCCCTTGGTCGAGCACGCTGCCCTGACTGAGCGTGACGTGCAGCGTGCGCTTGTCGAACGTGATGTCGAGTGTGTCGTCGGTCGAGCGATACACGTCGCGCGGTGTGTCGTGAATCTTCAGCGCATCGAGCACGCGTTGTGAAATCTGCGAGTCTGACCCACTGATCGGGCCGCCCAGCTGATGCGTCCATTCGTAGTTGTCGAAACTCGGATCGCGATCGGCGACGTGATTCACGGCCAGGCCCGAGAGCGCGTACACGAACGTCAAACCCACGACGAGATAGCCAGCGTCCCGGTGCAAGCTTCGCAGAAACGCACGGCCGAAGAAGCGCCGCGGTGCGCGCCTGGTCTGGGCAGTTGCGCGGGCAGGGCGAGCGGGGCCATCACCCATCGCGCTCTTCTTTCCAAGGATCGGCATGATTGCTGTACCCGCGAACTTCCCAATACCCCGGCTCGTCGCGCGAGCTCAGCCGGATTCCCGTCAGCCACTTGGCACTCTTCCAGAAGTACAAGTCAGGCACCAGCGCGCGTACCGGAGCACCGTGTGCGATCGGAATCGGACGCTTCTCGGTTTGGTGCGCGACTAGGACGTTCGGTTTCGTCGCGTCGGTCAGCGACACGTTGCTGGTGTAACCCAATGCGGCCTCGAAGATCACGAAGCGCGCGGAAGGTTTCGGCGCCGCGCGCGCGATCAAATCCGCCACCCGAACACCGCGCCAGTGGCTGTCGAGCAAGCTCCAGCGAGTGACGCAGTGCACGTCGCAGGTCTGATCGACTTGCGGCAACTTGAGCAAGGACGCGAAGTCGAGCTCGTACGGCGCAGCGACTTCGCCGTGCACGCGCAGCTTGAATTTGCCGTAGCTCGGATCACCCTCGCGACCGCCCATCGGGCGCAGGTACTGGATCGGGAATTGGCCCGGCGGCAGGCGCGGCCTTCCATCGGCGCGCTTTTCCGCACGCGCGCGTCGCGCAGTGTCGTCGTCGGCGAGCGCATACGTTCCGCCGAGAACGCTCAATAGACTGCCGGCCGCGAGACCTTGAAGAAGATCCCGCCGCGACATCGAGGGCTGAAGCGGTGGGTTCGAGTGGGATGAGGAGGAACGCGACATGGACTGGAACGGGCGGCAACGCCCGCTCTCCAGTGTACGCGCGAGGCCCCGAATTAGTTTCAGGGGCCGTGTCTGGCCGCTACATGCGCGCGCTCAAGGCTCGCAAGCCACGCGTTTGTTCACGGTCCAGACGAGCCCGGGAATCGGCATGTTTTCGATCTTCCAGACCGACGCCCAAGCCGTGATGTACAGGGTCTTGCCGTCCTCGCCGCCGAACTCGCAGTTCGTGACGCCGTTGTTCGTCTGCATCGAGACCGTCTTCACGCGCATGCCATCGGGTCGCGCGATCACGAGGCCTTGCGACACGCCGATGTACACGTTGCCTGCTGCGTCGACACACATGCTGTCGGGGTTGGTCAGCCCGCCGAGAAACGTCTTTCTTCCGCTGAGCGATCCATCGGCAGCGACATCGAAGCGGGCCACTGCGCCTCCCAGAAACTCCGCTACGTAGAGCACCTTTTCGTCCGGCGAGAGATCCACGCCATTCGGCAGCGACAACGTGTCTTCGAGGATCACCGTGCCCGGCATCCCGGCGGGGATCCGATACAGCGGCTTGCCCGTGATCGAGACGGTCGCGCTCGGGCCGTGCGGGATGATCGGATCGGAGAAATAGATCGTGCCGTCCGAGCGTACGATCAGGTCGTCAGTCGTATTGAGCTGCGCGCCGCGCGGCGTCTTGTCCGCGAGCACTGTCAGCGTGCCGTCCTTCTCGATGCGTGTGACGCGGCCCCCGTCGCGCCCGCCCATCTCGGCTTGCACGAGGCGGCCGCTCATGTCGAACGCGAGACCGTTCGTGAAGTTCGTGTCCATGCGGAACATGCCGATGGTTCCGTCCGGCTCGATCGTGTGGATCGCTTTGTGCTCGACGTCGGTGAACAACATCTTCTTTCGGCAGTGGTCCCAGAGCGGACCTTCGGCGAGTTCGTGGTTGGCGACCAACCGCATCGGCATGCCGATCTGAGCGGCTTCCAGCATCGGGAACAGCTCCGGCGTGGTCGGCACCATGTTGGGCTCCATGCCGCTGCCAGCTGCACCGACGGCGCCGCTCGCAGCGGCAGTACCAGCTGTCCCCGAGCCGCCCATTCCACCGGGCGCGGCTGGCGTCATTGTCGGGCCGCCAGTACCCGCAGGCGTCGCCACGCTTGCGCCCGCACCGCCGACGCCGGTCGCGTGCGTGCCGCCGATCGCTGCAGTCTGGCCGGCTTGCGATCCCGAGTCTCCGCTCGCACCGGCAGTTCCGGGCGGCAACGCTTCGCCTGCAGTCGCTGAGTTCGGCAGTCCGGCGGCAGCCGGATCCTTCGTGTCGCAACCCAGCTCGAGTTGCAGCAGAGCCGGCCAGAGAACTGCCGTGCGCAGCCAAAACGATGTGCAAAAACCACGCATCTCGCGCGGTCATCTCACACGGAAAATCTTTGCGCAACGTTGTTGGCCTAGGCCGTCCGCCGTCTAACCGAATCTAAACGCTGACTTACCTAGATTTCGAGCTGAGCCCGTTGAGACTCGAGCCACGCCAAGTAGTACTCATCCTCGCGCCTGGCCTCGAGTGTCCCTTCGACAATTGTCGTTTCCAGGACGCGCTTTAGCTCGCCGATGCGACGCGACGGCGGCAGCGCGAAGTGAGCCATGATGGCATTGCCGATGCCCTTCGAGAGCGGCGGCAACCGCGCGTCGTCAGCCGTCAGTTTTTCGATCCGGCCGCCGAGCTCCGAAATCTGGCGCAGGCCCTTCTTCCGCCGCTCGGGCCGCTTCGTGGTGATGTCGGCGCGGCTGAGATCGAGCAGATCGATCAGCCCATCGCCCATCTCACGGCTGAAACGCCGCACAGCCGAGTCGGTCCAGCTGCCGTCGTACTGGCTCGCGCGCAGGTGATACAGAATCAAATAGTGGATGCGCTCGTAGAGCTCACCCGTGAACGCGAGACGCTTGCCGACGCGTTTGCGGAACATCGCGGCGCCGACCTCGCTGTGACCGAAGAAGTGCACCTCGCCGCTCGGCTCGATCTTGCGCGTCTTCACTTTGCCGATGTCGTGCAAGAGGGCGCCCCAGCGCACCTCGACCCGAGGCACCGACTGCCATACGACTTGCTTCGTGTGTTTCCAGACGTCCTTGTGACGCCACTCGCCGTCGCCGAAGCCAATCAGCGCGAACACTTCAGGCAGCCACACCTCGAGCACGCCACTGACGTGAAGCGCATCGAGGCCTTCTTGGGTGTGCCTGCCGAGCAACATTCGATCGAGATAGTGCCGGAGCGTCTCGACGCGCAGCGTGCGTAGCTCCTCCGCCGTAGGTACCTCGGGTGGCACTGCGAGCAGCTCTGGATCCTGGGTTCCCACGAGCGTCGCCCACTCGAGCGCAGTGATTGCGCGCGGGGATTCGGGGCCCGGGACGAGCGGCGTCTTGATCGTGACTTTATCCAGCATGGCGAAGGGCCGCCCAACCTATCCCCAGACGACCCATCGCGCAAACCGAACGGATTACTTCGTGATGTGTATCATGCGTGGCTGCCGCCGCTCGCGATCCGAGCTCGCCCTGGCCCATGGTCCATCCCAAACGATCCCACATCCGCATCTGGTTGATCCCGTTGTCGGTGTTGAGCGGCGCAGCCGGCGTTTTGCTTGCGGGCACGCTCGCGATAGACGGCTGGCTCGGAGGCTCCGGCGCGCGGCCGTATTGGACGCTGCTGTGGCATCCGACCCCGGCGGCTGCTGCGAACACGCTGAGTAACGCTGGCGAAGTCGTTGCTGCCGTGCTCGCGATCGCGCTCACCGTCGTCGCGATCATCGTCGAGCTCGCGAGCAATCGCTACACACATCGGGTGACCGAGCTGTTCGTTGCGGAGCCGACCAACTTCATCGTGATGGGGTTGTTCGTCGTGACCGCGGTTCAATCGCTGTGGGTCGTGATGGCGATCGACGCAGCCGTGAGCGGCGGAACGATTCCGTACGTCAGCATCGGCGTGACGATGTTCCTTCTCACGATCTGTCTGTTGATCCTGCTGCCGTACTTCAACTTCGTGTTCGCGTACCTGAACCCGATTCAAATCGTCGACCGGATCTCGTCGCACACGTTCGACGTGATCGCTCGCCCGGGGCGGCGCGCGACGCTCGATCAGCGCAAGGGTGAGGCGGTGCGCGGCGTCGAGCAACTCGCGGACGTCGCAGTGAACGCGATGGAGCATCGCGACAAGGGCGTGTCGATGGCGAGCGTGAATGCGCTGCGCCAGCTGATCATCGACTATCAAGCCGTGCGCGGGCAGCTCCCGACGGCGTGGTTCGGTTTGGACGAGGAACTCGCGCGCAATCCGGATTTCGTGTCGCTCGATGCGCGTGCGCTCGGTGAGCTCGCGCAGCACCAGAGCTGGTTCGAGATGAAGGTGCTGCGGCAGTATCAGACCGTCTACGCGGAAGCGCTGCATCGCAACCGCGACATCAACTACGTGATCGCGATCAACACGCGGTTGATCGCGGAAGAAGCGATCCGCTGCGAGAACGTCGAGCTCCTGCACTTGTGCATGAAGTTCTTCAACAGCTACCTGCGCGCGGCGATCAACGCGAAAGACGTGCGGACTGCGTACAACGTGTTCAACCAGTACCGATTGCTCGCGGAGACGCTGCTCGGTTGGCGGACTGGGACGTATTCGGTCGAGATCGCGCGCTACTTCAAGTATTACGGATTGGTCGCGTACGCGTGCGATCTGCCGTTCATTCTCGAGACCGTCGCCTACGACTTGTGCGTGTTGAACGAGACCGCGTTCGATCGCAAGGCGACGGTGCAGGACGAGCTGCTCCGAATCTTCCTGCGCGTCGACAAAGAGAGTGACAGCGCGGTGCAAGAGGCGAGCTTACGCGGCGTGCGCAAAGCCCAAGTGAAGCTCGCGACGTATTACCTGGTCCAGGGGGACGAAACGCGTGCGCGGCGCGTCTACGAAGACATGGCGAGCGAAGACCCGACCCGCATCGGCTCGATCCGCGACGAGTTGTTTGCGGTGCACACGCCCGACTACTGGGAGATCATCGACCGCGGTTTGAACTTCGACTACTTGCCGAAGGACCGGAAGCGAACGCTCGAGCAGTTCTTCGGGTGGTTCAGCGAGCTCCCGAAGCGGCCACTGATCTACGCGAGTCAGTTGCCTGCAGCTCCAGGCGGCGAGAGCGCGGATCGGACCGTCAGCGTTCCGTCGGTTGCACCTCGACGCGCGCAGTGAGGTTCGTCGATCGACGCGAGCCACGCTCGACGAGATGTGTCTCGCCGCCAATGGCGTCATCTATCCGAACGTGAATTGAGTTGAACCGATTTGTGAGGCCCGCGATACGGGCCCGTGGGCCTCGTTCGCGCCAAAATCGTCCGATGTTTCGGACGTGCGCAGCTGGGCTCTCTTTCGGACAGAGGTCGACTCTGGCAGACTCCCGAGCCGTGGTTTACGCAGCACGCCGTCTTAGTTCGTGGGTACTTCTGTGTTGCAGCGGGTGCGCACTCTCGCTGGTGTCGTGGGCAGTTGCGGGGCGTGCCTCCGCGCAGCCGAGCCCGGGCGCGATACCAGCTGCGGCCCCCGCCGTGTTGTCCACTCGCGATCCCAGCGCTGCGTTTCGGCACGAGGGCCGCGTGTCGGTCGCCTCGATCACGAAGCCCGCGAAAGCGACACAGACGGCCGCTGTGAATGCTGCCGCGGCGGGCGCATCCGCGTCGGAGGGCACCGGCAACATCAAGGTCAAAGGCATCAGCGGAACGCTGAACAAGGGCGACGTGCACCAGACGATGGAAGCGCGTCAGGAAGCGTTCGATGCATGCATTCAGGAGAGCCGGCGCAGCGTGCGTTGGGTGAGTGGCGCGATCAAGTTCGGCTTTCGCGTGGATGCGGAAGGGCGCATCTCGGAACTACGTCCACTCAGTTCTACGATCGGCCATCGCGCGCTCGAGCAGTGCATCACCGGCGCGGTGCTGGAGACGCAGTTTCCAAAACCCGCCGGGCGTGCGACCGCGGAGTTCGACTGGGGCATGAGCATCGATTCGGTGGGTCCGAAGGCATTCGAAGACACCGATAAGAAGAGCTCGAAACCATTCGCGCGGCTCGCGCGGAAAGAAGCGCGCGACTTGTTCGGTACGTGTGAGATCAAGCGCCGGCGCGCGCGCTTCCGGCTCACGGCGTACGTCGCAGCAGGCGGGAAGCTGCTGTCTGCCGGTGCGGTGCCGCTGCCGGCAAGCGCCGACGACAAAGTGGACTGCGTGCTCGAACAATTCGGCAAGTGGCACCTTCCCAAGGTGAAACGGGCGAGCAAGATCTCTTTCGACGTACGCTGATCGCGTTCGCGAGAGGGATTGCCGATGCCTGCTTCTGCCGCTCGTTACGAGCTGTTCTATTGGCCGATGATTCAAGGGCGGGGCGAGTTCGTCCGGCTTGCACTCGAAGACGCTGACGCTTCGTACGTCGATGTCGCGCGCGCGAAGTCGGGCATGCGCGAGCTCGAGAAACTCCTCGCGGAGCACGGTGGTGGATTCGCCGCGCCGTTCGCACCGCCGTTCTTGCGATCAGGCAAACTTCTGGTCGCGCAGACCGCTGCGATCTTGCACTACCTCGGGCCGCGGCTCGGGCTCGCATCGAAGGACGAGAAGAGCCAGCTCGCCGCGCTTCAGTACCAGCTCACCATCGCCGACCTCGTCTCGGAAGTGCACGACGTTCACCACCCGATTGGTGTGGGCATGTACTACGAGGACCAGAAGACGGAAGCGAAGGCTCGCGCGGAGCAGTTCATCGCGGAGCGCATGCCGAAGTTCCTCCGCTACTTCGAAGCCGTCCTCGCGAAGCAGCCGCGAGCGCGGCGTACTTACGTCATGGCGCGGCACAGTTATGTCGACCTTTCGCTCTTTCAAGTGTTCGAAGGGTTTCAATACGCGTTTCCGAATACCTTCAGCCGGCTCGTGAAACGCTTGCCGCTTCTGACGGGGCTGCATGATCGTGTCGCTACCCGCCCGCGTTTAGCCGAATACCTCGGGTCGCCGCGGCGCATTGCGTTCAACACGATGGGCATATTCCGGCACTACCCCGAGCTCGATGAGCCAGCGGCGCGTAAAGCGACGAGCGCGCGGAAACACAAAAGCTGAACGTGTCCCCGCGACGTTGTTTGCTTTGCAGGACGCAACGCTGAGCTCTGGCTCAAAATGCATTCGATCCCTAAAAGATCGTTAGTTAAGCCAACTGTTAGATTGGCTGAACATTGTCAGTCCCAGTTCGTGTGGTGTCGCGAAGTTTTGTCACCGTAGCCAGAGACCTGGCGAGTAACAGGGCGAGCTAAATTAGCCGGTTTTCTCATCAGTAAGCGCCAACTCCCAGCACGGTGAGCGAATCGAAAGATCGCGCCGGCCGATCCTGTGCGAGCCGCGTTCCATGTTATTTGGAACCACGGTGTGCGAAGCGAACTCGCTCGCGCGATCGGAGGGCAGATGTCGACTCGGGTGCAGACACGGAATGGGCGCCTCGAAGGCGAGCAGCGTGGCGGTCACATCGCGTATCGCGGCATTCCATACGCGAAACCTCCCATCGGAGCTCTCCGCTTTTGCGCACCAGCGCCTGCCGAGAACTGGTCGGGCGTTCGCAATGCGCATCGCTTCGCGCCGTCGGCGCCGCAAGGCAGCTCCGAGACGCCGTACATGGAAGCGAAAGGCGAGCAGAGCGAAGACTGCTTGTACTTGAACGTCTTTACGCGCAGCTCTGAAGGCAAGAAGCCCGTGTTGTTCTGGATCCACGGCGGTGGATTCATCCTCGGATCGGCATCGAGTGAGCTCTACGACGGTGGTCCGCTCTCCGAGCGTGGAGATGTCGTCGTAGTAACGATCAACTACCGGCTCGGTGCGCTCGGCTATTTGCACTTGGGCGCGCACGGCGGCGATTCGATCGGCGCGAGCAGCAACCTCGGTCAACTCGATCAAATTGCTGCGCTCGAGTGGGTGCGCGACAACATCGAAGGGTTTGGTGGCGATCCCGACAACGTGACGATCTTCGGCGAGTCGGCCGGCTCGATGGCGGTCTGCACATTGCTCGTGATGCCGGCTGCGCGCGGCTTGTTCCACCGGGCGATCGCGCAGAGCGGTGCATCGCTCGAAGTGATGCAGCCGGAAGCTGCAGCTGCGATCACCGGAAGGGTGCTCGACGTACTCGAGATTCCGACGAACGACCTCGAGCGCATTCGTGACGTCGACGTGCGCCGGCTCGTCGCAACGCAGATCGTCCCGGAGGTTCGTGCGAGCGGTGGCATCGGCTACGCGCCGGTGATCGACCCGGCGACATTGCCGATGCATCCACGCGACGCGATCTCGAGCGGCGCGAGTGCGGAAGTGCCGCTCATGATCGGCACGAACCGCGACGAGATGAACCTGTTTCGAATGGCGTCGCTCCGCGAGCTCGACAAGCCGATGGAGCCTGCCCGGACGCTGGAGGTGATCCAGAAG
>DASRXR010000382.1:0-14426 GCA_035687405.1 Polyangiales bacterium | reverse complement strand
AAGCCCTTCTCGGCCCAGGCGCCGAGTTCGAGGGCAAGCTCGTCTTCCAAGGCCGCGTTCGCATCGAAGGCCGTTTCAAGGGCGACATCCGGAGCGATGACGTGCTGATCCTCGGCCCCTCTGCTGAAGTGGAGGGGAACGTCGACGTGGGCACTCTCATCATCCGAGGTGGCACGCTCTCGGGTGATGTGCGGGCGCGCCAGACTGTCGAGATCTACAGTCCGGCGAAGGTTCGAGGAAACATTGAAGCAGCTCAGGTTTTCCTGGAAAAGGGCGCAATTTTCGAAGGCCAGTGTACAATGGCGGAGGACAAATCCTCGGTCGCAGACGCCCTGCCGGGAGTGGAAGTCGTCGCAAGCTGAATCACGCGAGGCCTACCGGCGTCAGTCTTTTGCCCTATGTACAGGGAGGATTGGATGACGCGCTCGCTTTCCGTGCTTCGCCTGGTTGTTACGTGTGTGGCGGCTCTGGCCATCAACCACACCGCGTTTGCCGAGGCGCAAGGTCCGACCAGTGAGAAGCTGGCCGGGCTCGAAGACGGCACGATCAAGAGCAGCACCGTCGCGTACAAGCCCGATAGCGTCCGCTGGGGCCGCGCGATAGGTATCGTCGACGCACCGCTCGCCGATGTGCTGGCCGTAGTCGAGAACTACGCCGGTTATCAAACCTTCATGCCGCACTTCAAAGTGTCGAAGGTGCTGAGCCAGCGCGGCACGAGTGCGCTCGTCTACATGCAGGCGAGTCTCGCCAGGAACACGATGAACCTCTGGGCTCAGATGAAGATCAGCCCGAAGGCGAGCGAGGGTGAGACCCGCATCATCGAAGGCAAGATGGTCGACGGAAACATGGACGCGATGATCGCGCGTTGGGAAGTCACGCCGATCGACGCGAACCGCACTTTGGTTGCATTTCAGCTCCTAATGGACCCAAAGCTACCCTTGCCAGATAGCTTCGTGTCCTCGGAGAACGAAATTGCAACGAAGAAGACGATCAAGGCCCTACGCCAGGTCATGGTCGAGCGCCTCAAGAAGACCACAGCGAAGCGCTGAGTCGTCGGCGCTTTCGTATCTGCATTCGCGCGCTCCGAAGCCGAGTTTTCTCGGCGTTTCTGATGCAATCGCGACTGCCCCACATACCTTGACTGGCGTGGGGGCCACTGCTACACAGCGCACGCTTTTGACTGCTTGGCGTGGGCTTCGTTACGAAGCCGTTTCAGCGTATTCAGCCGATTCAACCAGGCCGGTCAAGTTTCACTCGAGCTAGCTGGCTCGAGCGGGGAAGACTCTCATGCCGTCCTCACTCGCAATCACCGTTCTGTTGTCCGGTGGCGGGGGATCCGTCATCGACCTGGATGCGACGTTGTTCATCCAGATGGGCGTGTTCTTCTGCGCGTTCTTCATCTTGAAGTTCTTGGTCTTCAAGCCGGTGATGGACGTCTTCGAAGCGCGCGACCAGGCCACCGAAGGTGCGGTTCGCGACGCGCAGCGGATGGAAACCGAAGCGGCCGCCAAACGCGAGCACTTCGAGGGCGAGCTCCGGAAGGTTAGCGCGGCCGCTGGCGACGAGCGCGACAAGCAGCGAGCCGAAGCTCAGAAGCTCGGTCGCGAGCTCACCGAGCAGGCGCGCCTACAGGCCCAACAGATTCAGAAGACGGCTAAGGAAAAGCTCGACACCGAGGCCGCGGTTGCCCGCGCACGTACGCTCGCCGAGGTTCCGATGCTCGCGAAGCAGATCGCCGACAAGCTGCTCGGAAGGAGTGTCTCGTGAAGCTTCCTCGTTTCGTGAACCGCACGATGTTCGCGGGCGCGCTCCTCCTCGCGGCTTCCCACCCCTTCGCGGTATTCGCCGACTCGGAAGCAGAGGTCGCGGAAGAGGCGACCGAAGAAGCGGGCCACGAAGAAGGCCACCACGGCCACCTCACCTTCCACGAAGTCATCGCCGGGCACGAGGCGCTTCAGTTCTGGGGCGCGGTCGTAAACTTCGTCTTGCTCTTGTGGGTGATTCGCAAGCTCGGCAAGGCGCCGCTCGCGAGCTTCCTCACCACACGTCGCGAGAAGATCGAGCGCGGTATCCAAGAAGCCGCCGCAGTGAAGGCCAAGGCCCAAGCCGTGTTCAACGAGTACACGCAGCGCATGTCGACGCTCGATGCCGAGCTCAACAAGCTGCGTTCCGACATCGCGAAGGCAGCAGCGCAAGACCGCGCGCAGATCGTCGCGGATGCTGAAGAGACTGCAAAACGCGTGAAGTTGGAGACCGAAGAGCTGGTCGCGCGTCAGGCCGAGCAGCTCGAAACCGAGATCCGCCGCGAAGTCGTGCAAGCCGCGATCGACGCCGCTGGAAAAGCCGTTCGCGAAGCCGCGACGGCAGACGATCAGCGCCGGCTCGCCGACGCGTTCGCGCGTGAGATGGCCAAAGTGAACCTGGAGAAGCGCGCGTGAAGCTGAGCACGCTTGGAAGACGTTATGCGTCCGCACTGTTGGCCCTCGCCGAACAGCAAGGAGCGCTCGATGCCGTGCGGACGAGCCTCCGCGAGTTCGGCGCCGTTTGGGAAGAGAGCCGCGACTTACGTGCGGTGTTCGAGAACCCGAGCGTGAGCGGCGAAACGCGGCGCCAGGTGCTTCGCGAGATCGCGCAACAGAGCAACATGCACCCCCTCGTGCGCGACACGATCCTGCTCGTGGCCGATCGCAGGCGGCTCCAGCAGTTGCCGGAGATCATCGACGCGTTCGAGTGGCTCGCCGAAAAGCGCGCTGGTCACATCCGCGCCGAGGTCGTCACCGCGACCGAGTTGCCCAAGGAATACTTCGACGGTTTGCAGCGGACGCTCGAACAAGCGACCGGCAAGCAAGTCGTCCTGACCACGGTGATCGATCCGTCGATCATCGGTGGCGTCGTCACACGCGTGGGCGATCGGGTGTACGACGGCAGTGTCCAATATCGTTTGAACGAGCTGCGCGACGAACTGTCTCGCGGTCCCAGTGGTAGATAGGTTAGGAGAGCCAGCCGATGCAGCTTCGCGCCGAAGAGATTTCGCGGATCATTCAGAAACAGATCGCCTCCTACGACAAGACCGTCGAGGTGATGGAGACCGGCACGGTGTTGACCGTCGGTGACGGTATCGCGCGCGTGTACGGGCTCGATAGCGTGATGGCCGGTGAGCTCGTCGAGTTCCCGAATCAGCTCGTCGGCTTGGTGCTGAACCTCGACGCGGACAGCGTCGGCGTCGCACTGATGGGTGCCGACACCGCGGTGAAGGAAGGCGACACCGTCAAGCGCACCGGTCGCGTCTTCGACGTGGCCGTCGGCGAAGCGCTCGCGGGTCGCGTCGTGAACGCGCTCGGTTTGCCGATCGACGGCAAAGGCCCGATCAACACCACCGAGCGTCGCCGCGTCGAGCTGAAAGCGCCCGGCATCATCGCTCGTCAGAGCGTCAGTGAGCCGCTCCAGACCGGCATCATGGCGATCGACGCGATGATTCCGATCGGCCGCGGTCAGCGCGAGCTGATCATTGGTGACCGTCAGACCGGCAAGACTGCAGTCGCCGTCGACACGATCATCAATCAGAAGGGCAAGGGCGTGCAGTGCTTCTACGTGGCCATCGGCCAGAAGCAGTCGACAGTCGCCTCGGTCGTGGATCGCCTGAGCAAGTTCGGCGCGATGGAGTACACGACGGTAGTCACTGCGACGGCTTCCGATATGGCGCCGCTGCAGTTCATCGCACCGTACACCGGCTGCACGATGGCCGAGTACTTCCGCGATAGCGGTCGCCACGCACTCGTGATTTACGACGACTTGTCGAAGCAGGCGACTGCGTATCGCCAACTCTCGCTCTTGCTCCGCCGCCCGCCCGGCCGTGAAGCCTATCCGGGCGACGTCTTCTATCTCCACAGCCGCTTGCTCGAGCGCGCGGCGAAGATGGCTGACGCATGGGTCGTCGTGCCGTCCGGCACCGAGCCAAAGCGCCCGCCGAACGACGAAGGCGTGTACCTCGGCATCTTGGGTAAACACGATGCCGAAGCAGCTGCGAAGACCAAGGGCGCCGGCTTCGAAGTGAAGAAGCTCAAGGACTCGGGCGGTTCGCTCACGGCGTTGCCGATCATCGAGACGCAAGCCGGTGACGTGTCGGCGTACATTCCGACTAACGTGATCTCGATCACGGACGGTCAGATCTTCTTGCAGTCGGACTTGTTCCGCTCCGGTCAGCGTCCCGCGATCGACGTCGGCATCTCGGTGTCGCGCGTCGGTGGTGCTGCGCAGATCAAAGCGATGAAGCAGGTCGCCGGGACGATGAAGCTCGACCTCGCGCAGTTCCGCGAGATGGAAGCATTCGCGCAGTTCGCATCGGACCTCGATGCCGCGACCAAGAAGCAGCTCGCGCGTGGCCAACGCCTCACCGCGGTGCTGAAGCAAGGTCAATACGTCCCGATGGACGTCGTCGACCAGGTCCTCGTGATCTACGCGGCGAACAAGGGCTACGTCGACAACTACGATCTGTCGGTGCTGGGCCGCTACAAGTCCGAGTTGCTCCAGTACGCGCACACGTCGCACGCGAACCTGATCGAGCTGCTCAACAAGAAGCGCGCGATCGACTCGGAGACCGAGCCGCTCGTCCAAGCCGCGCTCAAGGGCTTCGGCGAAGTGTTCGACTCGAAGAAAGTCAGCTGAACGAGTTTCTGAGCAGATCAAAAAATGGCCAACCTCAAAGCCATCCGCAAACGCATCGCGACCGTCAAGAACACGCGCAAGATCACGCGCGCGATGAAGCTCGTCGCTGCGGCGCGTTTGCGGCGTGCGCAAGAGAACATCACGAAGATGCGGCCGTACGCGCTGCAGACGATGGACATGATCGCGTCGCTCGCTGCGCGCGCGGACAACGACGCCGAAAAGCACCCGCTTCTCGCGCATCGCGACCCGCCGCAGCGCGTGCTGTTCGTCGTGCTCACGAGCGATCGCGGCTTGGCCGGCGCGTTCAACAGCAGCGTCAGCAAGGCCGCGCACCGCGCCTACTTGGAGCTGCAAGGCGCCGGGAAGAACGTCGAGATCGCGATGATCGGCCGCAAAGGCGGCGACTACTTCCGCCGGCGCAACATCAAGATCAATCACAGCTTCCCGAACATGTGGGAGAAGCTGAGCTACCAGAAGGCCAACGAGATCGGCGACTTCATCGTTCGCGAGTACACGACGCAAGGCTTGGACGCGGCGTTCCTCTGCTACAACGAATTCAAGAGCGCGATCACGCAGAAGGTCGTCGTCGAGCAGATCTTGCCGATCGTACCAGCCAAGGGCGAAACGGACGAGGATCACTCGGTCGACTACATTTACGAACCGGATCAACAGACGATCCTGAACACGATCCTGCCGCTGTACGTGAACGTCGAGATCTACCGCGCGTTGCTCGAGTCGGTCGCATCCGAACACGGCGCACGTATGACCGCGATGGACAACGCGACGAACAACGCGCAGGACATGATCAAGAAGCTGACCCTACAAGCGAATCGCGCACGCCAGGCCGCCATCACCACCGAGCTGATGGAGATCATCGGCGGTGCCGAAGCGTTGAAGGGCTGAGTTCATAGACATACCGCCCGCTTCGTGCCGCGGGCGTGCCACTCGCACTAGAGCAAGAAGGAAATCGCGTCATGTCGTCACTAGGAACCGTCGCTCAGGTCATTGGCCCCGTCGTCGATGTGGATTTTCCGCCGGGCGAGCTGCCCTCGCTGCTCACCGCGCTGAGTGTCTCGAACCCGTCGATCAACAACCTGCCGGACAATCTCGTGCTGGAAGTCGCGCAGCACTTGGGCGAAGGCTCCGTGCGCACGATCGCGATGGACTCGACGGAAGGCCTCGTGCGCGGCATGCAGGTTCGCAACAGCGGGTCGCCGATTTCGATGCCAGTCGGGCCCGAGTGCCTCGGCCGCATCTTGAACGTCGTCGGCGCGCCGATCGACGGCAAGGGCCCGGTCAACGCGAAGAAGACAGCGTCGATCCACCGCGCTGCTCCGACGTTCACGGAACAGTCGACGCAGATCGAGATCCTCGAGACCGGCATCAAGGTCATCGACTTGCTCGCTCCGTATCGTAAGGGCGGCAAGATTGGCTTGTTCGGTGGTGCCGGCGTCGGCAAGACCGTTTTGATTCAGGAGCTCATCAACAACGACGCAAAGGCGCACGGTGGTGTGAGCTGCTTCGCCGGTGTCGGTGAGCGAACGCGTGAGGGCAACGACCTCTACGTCGAAATGGTCGAGTCCAAGCTCGAGACGGGCCAGCCGGTCATCTCGAAGACCGCACTCGTGTTCGGCCAGATGAACGAGCCGCCAGGTGCCCGCGCGCGCGTCGCACTCTCGGCATTGACCGTGGCCGAGTACTTCCGCGACGAAGAAGGTCAGGACGTGCTCCTGTTCGTCGACAACATCTTCCGCTTCACGCAGGCGGGCTCCGAAGTGTCGGCGCTTCTCGGTCGTATTCCGAGCGCCGTCGGTTACCAGCCCACGCTCGGTACCGAGATGGGCGCGCTCCAAGAGCGCATCACGTCGACGACGAAGGGCTCGATCACGTCGGTGCAAGCGATCTACGTGCCCGCCGACGACTACACCGATCCCGCTCCGGCGACTGCGTTCGCGCACTTGGATGCGACCACAGAGCTCTCGCGTGCGATTTCCGAAAAGGGCATCTACCCCGCGGTGGATCCGCTCTCGTCGACCTCGACGATGCTCGACCCGGCGGTCGTCGGCGATCGCCACTACGCCTGCGCGCGTGCGGTGCAGCAGACATTGCAGCGCTACAAAGATCTGCAGGACATCATCGCGATCCTCGGCATGGACGAGCTTTCGGAAGACGACAAGCTGGTCGTCGAGCGGGCGCGCAAAGTAGAGAAGTTCTTGTCGCAACCGTTCTACGTCGCGCAGACGTTCACGAACATCCCCGGGCAGTACGTGCCGCTCGAGGAGACGATCGCGTCGTTCGAAGAGATCTTGGCCGGTAAACACGACGGATTGCCCGAGCAGGCGTTCCACTTGGTCGGAAACATCGAGATGGCGGTCGCGAAGGCGAAGAAGTTGGCGGAGAGCTGAAGTGGCGATCGAGGCGACATCGCTCGCACTGAACGTCGCGACGCCGAACGGCATGATGCTGAGTCTCGAAGTCGACTCGGTGCAGCTGCCGGCGTCGAACGGCGAAATCGGCATCCTGCCGGGTCACATCCCCATCCTCGCAGCGCTCAAGCCGGGCGTGCTGAAGTACAAAACGAAGAACGGCACGAGCGGAGTCGCCGCGTTGGGTTCGGGTTTCGTGGAAGCCGATGCGAAGCGCGTACGCGTGATCGCGGAGTTCTTCGAGAAGCCCGAGGACATCGAGAAGGCGGAAGCGCAGGCCGACCTCGAACGGGCGACGCTGAACCTGAAGAACCTGAAAGCGATCCTCGGAGAGCCGGCCCAGATCGAAGCGCAAAAGGATCTCGACTGGGCGCTCGCGCGTCTCGAAGCCGCTGGCGGCGCGCCCGTTCACTGAGTGGATAGTTCGTAGCGCCGAACTGTGGGCCCGGAGCGTGCGTACACGGCTCCGGGTTTCGAACGGCTGCGCGGGGGGCCCCCTCCTCGACCGCAACCTCGGATAGCTGCCCCCGCCGATGATACGCACACCGCCTCATCCCGAGCGCGACGCGGATTGCGACGCCGTACAGCCAAGTCCGCGCGCTCGACTGCTTGTCTGTGAGTCGGTATCCCTGCTTAGAATTGTTGGTAGGGGCTTCCAACACCTTTGACGATCGGCACTCCCACCCCGACGTGTGGACGTCACGCTATTGCCCGGCGCGACGATCCCCGTTAATGTCGCAGCCCATGAAACTAGCGAAAGTCCTGGGCTTAGGGGCAGTGCTCGTAGGGCTTACGCTGGTGCCGGTGCGGGCCTCCGCGGAACAGCGTCACGACTGGATGCTCGCTGCAGGGGAGCCAGGAAGCTACCTGAACCTCGATGTGGTGTTCGGTGCAGTACAGGCCGCGTTCGAGCAGCGCATGAACATCTTCGGCGGAGCGAACTCGCTCACGCTCCGTGCGAGTGCGCTCGCCGCGATTCCGTTCGGCTCGACGCAACTCGACGCCGACATGCGGATCGTGATCTTGAACCTCGGCGCGAGCGTCGGTGCACAGGACTACTGGATCAACCAGACCTTCGATGCACGCGTGGAACCCACTCGCAAACTGCGACGCGAACGCGAAGCCGGCGGCGACTTCGACACGCAGCAGTTCGGCTTCTTCGAAGCGCGCGCGGGGCTCGTCCTTCCGTTCAACGACCACTTCTTGTTCAACAACGTGAACGCGTTTCGCGTGATGGGCACGGACAAGAACACGTTCGACTACGGCACCGGCGTGGTTCACGACGGCAACTATCTCAAGTCGGACTTCCAGTTCTTCATCAAGGGCGAGAGCTTCGGCGGCGTCGGCCCGATGGTCCAGCTGCTCAACTTCCCGTACCTCGGCGAGCGCCGCACACAGCTCAACTACGGGCTCATCTACATCAGCCGCGCCGGCATGGTCGCGCGGAACGACCTGATCCTCTTCCAGGTCTTGGTCAACGCCGGCGATTCGCTCGGCGGTTACGACAACAGCGACGTCTACGGCCTCGCCGTCCTGCGCGGGCCGATCTCGTTCACGCTCGCTTACCGTTCCGTGATCAGTCTCTGATCGGTCAGCAGCGCGAGCGCACGTTCGGCCGCGGCCTGCTCGGCTTCGAGCTTGGAGCGGCCGTCGCCCTCGGCGACGTGTTCACCCTCGACCGAGATCGTGACGTGGTACTCGCGCGCGTGATCGGGCCCAGTCGTACTCTTGATCTCGTAGGTCGGTAGCTTCCGGCCGTTGCCTTGCAACATCTCCTGCAGGCGCGTCTTGAAGTCGCGCGCACCTGGAGCGCGCTCTTCAATCGCCGTCGTGAACAGCGTCCGGCAGACCCGAAGCGCAGTCTCGGTCCCGGCATCCAAGTAGACCGCGGCAACCAACGCTTCGAGCGCGCTTGCGAGCAGCCGCGGCTTGTGCCGCCCGCCCGATCGCTCTTCACCCTTCCCGAGCCGCAACCCGGCGCCGAGGCCGAGCTCGAGCGCGATGCGCGACAACCCCTCCTCACACACCAGGTCCGCGCGGCGGCGCGTCATCTCGCCCGCGGTCGCACCCGGAAACTGATCCCAAAGCAGCGCGGATACGACCCACTGCAACACCGCATCGCCCAGGAACTCGAGGCGCTCGTTGTCCGAGCGCACTTCGGTCGGCTTCTCGTTGCGATACGAGGAGTGCGTGAGTGCGTCGATCAGCAGGCGCGCGTCGGCAAAGTTATGCCCGAGCGCAGCTGAGATGATTCCAAGAGTCTCGTCGTAGTCCGCCATGGAGCAAACCGAGCGCGGAAACAGCGCGGTAAATCGATGCGGGGTGCGAAGGGCGGGAGTTGAACCCGCACGCCACGAGGACACCAGAACCTAAATCTGGCGCGTCTGCCAGTTCCGCCACCTTCGCGAAGACACCTGACGATTCCGGCCGAAGCCTCCAGCTGAAGCCGGCACATGTCAACCCACCTGTGCCAAGAGCGAACGCGTCCGGCGATCCAAAGCTCGATTCAGCACTGGTCTGGGGTTAGGCTCCGCGCCCGGAGGGTGTTCGCACCGTGAGATCGACCGGCAGGTGGTTTTCGCTCCTCGCTTGGTTGTGGTTCGCCGGCGCGGGCATCGGCGTAGCGCAGCCCGAGGATGCGAACGTGGTCCGCGCGCGCGACCTGTTCAAACACGGTGTGGAGGCATACGACCGCGGCACCTACGGCGAGGCGCTGCAAGCGTTTCAGGAGGCCTATCTGCTGCGGCCACACCCGGCAGTCCGCGTGAACATCGCCAATTGTTACGACAAGCTCGATCGCCCAGCCGAGGCGATTCAGAACTTCGAGCAATTTCTGGGAAGTGGTGCCGGGACGCCGAAGCAGCAAGAGGAAGTGGTCAAAGCACTCGACCAGCTCCGCAAGCGCGTCGGCAGGCTGGTGTTACGCGTGTCGCCCGAGGGCGCGAAGATCGTGATCGACAACGCGGAGCCACTTCGCGCGCCGGTCGCGGAAGTGGTGCTGCTCAAGGTGGGCCGCCATCAGGTTACCGCGTCGCTCGATCTGCACGAGGCCGCGACGCGCGCGGTGGATGTCGCCGCCGAAGGCACGAGCGAGCTCACGATCGTCCTGCCGCGGTTGGATTCGAAGCCTACAGCTGCAGCAGTGGCTTCCGTGCCGCCGCCTGCAGCTGCGGGGCCTCTGTCGCCGACAGCTGCAGCGCCTGCACCGATTGCCGCGGTCCAAGCGGAGCCGGCCGGAGGTACGGAGATCCCCGCGAGCGTGTGGATCGCAGGCGGGGTAACCTTTGCAGCCGTGCTGAGCTCGATCCTGACCGGACAGCTCGCGCTCGCAGCCGATCGCGACTTCAACAGCGACCTCGCCGCGGTCCGCAACCTGAGCTTGTCGAACGACGAACGCGCGTCAGCCTGGGATGACGGCATCGGCTCAGCCGATCGTGCGCACTCGTTTGCAGTCGCGACCGACGTGCTGCTCAGTTGCGCGGTCGTGGGTGCGGTGCTTACGACCGTGCTCTACTTGAACGACCGGCCGCCGGCGAACGAAGCAAGCGTTCGGGCGTCTGGCTCGCAGTTTCAGCTCAAGGCGACTTTTTAGAGCGTGAACTCGCCGGCTTCGAGCAGCTCGCGCACGCGGTACAAGAAGTTGTTCGCAGCCACGCCATCGACGATGCGGTGATCGTACGAGAGCGCCATCTGCATCACCGGATGGATCGCCATCACGTCTTGGTCTTCTTGCTCGACGACGACGACGCGCTTGCGAATCTCGCCTGTACGCAAGATGCCGACGTTCGGCTGCGAGATGATCGCGCCGCCGACCAAGTTGCCCTTACGACCAGGGTTCGTGATCGTGAACGTCTTGCTCGCGAGATCGTCCGGCGTCAGTTTCCCGTCGCGCGCCTTTGCTGCGAGCTCGTCGATCGCCTTCGCGAGGCCGCGCACCGTGAGATCCGCAGCGTTGCGGATCACCGGCACGACGAGACCTTCCGCCGTATCGACCGCAATGCCCAAGTTGATCTCACCGAGCAGCACGTACGAGTCACTCAGCACGCGCGCGTTCAACACTTTGTTCTCGCGCAGTGCCCTCGCCGTCGCCGCAGCGACGAACGCCAAGAACGTCAGGTTCACGCCCTCTTTCTTGAGCGCGTCCTTGTTCGCCTTGCGCAACGACTCCGTCTTCAAGACGTCGACTTCGGCAAACGTCACCACGTGCGGCGACGTCAGCTTCGAGTAGACCATGTGATCGGCGATGATCCGGCGACGCCGGGACATCGGGATCTCCTGATCACCGGCCCGTGGGATGTACGGCGGGTTCTTGAACGCGCCCGACGAGATGCTCGACGACGGCGCGCTCACCGGAACGGCCGGTGCACGTGGGATTTGTTGGGGTACCGGTGCCGGCTTGATCGCGGGAGGAATGCTGCTGTCGCGCTCGAACGTAGACGGCACCTTCACGGCACCGGCGCGCAGCACGTCGTCCTTCGTGACTCGTCCCCCATTGCCACTGCCGGCGACTACCGCGAGATCGACACCCTGCTCGCGCGCAAGTTTGCGCACCGCGGGTGAGGACTGGGAGTCTCCGGGCGGGCCCGCGGCCGCGCGTTGTTCTTGCGCAGGCGCAGCAGCAGGCTCGGGTGCCGGCGGCGGGACGGATTTTTTGCCGCTCGACTTCGCAGCCGCAGCGCTCGCTGAAGGTTGCGCAGCGGCATCGACTTCGCAGAGCGCGTCGCCAACTGCAACGGTGGCTCCTTCCAGCGCAATGATCTTGGTGACGACGCCGGCTTCCGATGCGTTGATTTCGCTGTCCGCCTTGTCGGTCAGGATCTCAACCACCGGTTGATCCTTCTCGATACGCTGGCCTTCTTGTACGAGCCACTTGCCGACGGTGCCTTCAACGACACTCTCGCCGAGCTGGGGCATGCGAATTGTGCTCACAACATGGCCTCCTGCGACCGTCCAAGTGCTGTGCCTGAGTCGCGATGTGTACTCTCGCACGTTCTGCTTCGCAACCTTGATAAACCGCTGAATTGCCGCGCCGAAGCTCGCCAGGCATGCTCGAATCCGAGCCATGGTCGACCTCGAAAAGCTAGCGATTCAACGAGACCGCGGGTATCTGGTGCGACTCGTACTCGCACTCGTGGTCGGCCTACTCGCCGCACTATTCGTGTTCCGCTGGCTGACAGGCGCCGATGTGAGTGGCTGTGTCGCGAAGAACGTCGGATCTGAATCGACCAGCGAGAAACCTGCGCAGAAGTAACGTCGCGAGTGTGCGCGCAGCGTTCAGACACCCTCTCGTTGCGCCTATTCCACGTGACCGAAACTGAACCCAAATAGGCGAGTGTGCGTCCACACAGCCGCACCGAGCAGGCGTCGTCGCATAGCGCGGCACATTGCTTCGAACACGGTTCGCTTCGCATCATGATCACGACATGTCGAGCGCGCAGAATCCGGACGCGGACCGCGAGGACTACGTGGTGAGCGTGCTCGAGTTCGCAGGTGATCAGGGTGCCGCGACTGCTGCATTGCAGCGCGTGTTCGGTCTCAACGACGCGGATGCGCGCGCGATCTTGAGTGAGGTGCCAGTTGCGGTACGTCGGGGCGTAAATCGCATTCGCGCGGAGTACTTCCGCCGTGCGCTCGAGCTCAGTGGCGCGCGAGTCGAAGTCCGCAACGGTGACGGCGAAGTCATGAGCGCCGCAACTGCGCCGCGCGCCCAACCGAGTGGACCGGTTCAGCCGCGCGCGCAAGCGAGTGTTCCGCTCAATCTGCCTGCACAACCGAGTGGACCGCTCCACGGGCGTGCCCAGCCGAGCGGCCCAATCGGCGCGCGCGCGCAGCTGAGTGGGCCGATGACGGGCGTGCAGCCTCGCGCGCCGTCGCAGCCTTTGGCTGCTCTGCCAGTGTCGCAGCCCGTCGGGAGCAAGACACTCGCGTTCGGCACTCCAGCCGCAAACGACGCTGCCGCTAGGAGCTCGGGGGGTTGGGGCGATCTGCAGCCCTTCAAGTCGGCAGCAGCGAAACCTGCCGCGCCGACGCCCGAGCCGATCGCAGCCAAAGCGACGGCTGAAGTGCATGCACCGGCACCAGCCTCAGCAGAAGAGCAGTGGGCTCTATCGCTCGACGCAGAGCTAGGCCCGCTCGATTCGCCACTCACCGCAGCCCGTGCGGACGACGCGCTCGAGTTGGCGTCGCTTCCCCCTTCGCGAGCTGGAAAGAAGGCGCGGCCGGCGGATGAGCCTCGGGCACTCGAGCTCGAAGATGAATCAGGTACCGCGGGCGCCGCTCTCGAACTGGACGTCGAGCAATCGCGTAGGTCGGGGCCGCGATACGACGTGATTCCAGCGGGAGAGCCGCGGCGCGCTCCGGGCACAGACACGCTCGCGAAGGCGAGGCGGAAGCAGCTCGTCGAAGCGCAAGACTCTGGGTTTGGCGACCCGCGGACGGCGGAGCCCGTATCGGCGACGCGGCCTCGAGTCGGGCCGAGGCCTGCTTCGGGCAATCTCCACTTGAAGGCCGGCGCGACCGAGGAAACTCGAAAGCCCGCCGCGACTGGGCCCGCCCGTCCAGTGAGCTCACTCGCGAGCCCGCCGATGTCGCGACCGCGCGACACGCGAAGGCTCGATCTCGGATTCTGGGAAGCCACGATGCTCGGCTTCTCCGGGACTTCTGTTAGCTGGATTGCAAAGATTGCTGGCGCTTCGGTTGTGCTCGCGGGACTCGCGCAACTGAGTGTTCGAGTGCCTGCGCTCGGTCTGCCGCTGCTCCTGGTGGGCCTGACGTGCCTCCTCGGTTTGTGCAGCGAGTATCATCGATACGTCTTTTGGGCGGCGGCGACCCGAGAGAACACGCTCAGCGAGCGGCCTGCACTCTCGGTAGCAACTATGATGCGGGACGGTTTGCATCTCACGGCTCTCGCGCTGGTCAGCCAAGTCTTGGTTTGGTTCTGGCTGTCGGGTCAGCTGCTCGAAGCGCACCGCCCTCTCACGATCGTGTTTTCGCCGGCGCTCTGGGTCTTGGGTTTCGGGCCTGGCTTCTACTGGCCGATCGCGCTTGCCTGTGCCGCGGCAAGGAACCGTGCGAGTGGCGTATGGGACTTCGCGCTCGGGCTCCGAGCGCTGGGTCGAGCGCCTGGTGATGTCGCTGTGGTCGTACTCGTGACCTCGGCAGCCTTCACGCTCTCGCTGATGATCGCAGCGGCGATCGTAAGCGCGACGTCTCTCGACTCGACGTTCGCTCTGTTCACCGCGGCAGGGCTCCCGATCGCGATCAGTCACGCGCTCGCCGGAACGCTGATGGGCCGCGTCGTGCATGCGCGACGCGGCCCATCAGCGTTCCGGCGAG
>DASRXR010000381.1:0-2347 GCA_035687405.1 Polyangiales bacterium | reverse complement strand
CGAACGCGCGGGCCAAACCGAGAAGCTGAACGCACCCGAACGCGGGGTGGTTCTCGAGCGGCATTGTGAGGCCGGCGACTACGCGGTTGCGCCCGAGCGCGGCGCTACTACCCCTCTGTTCGTGCTCGCGGATCCGACTCGAACCGAGCTGCGGGTCGAGGTCGAGGAGGCGGACGCGCCATTGCTCACGACGGACCTTGCCGCGCAAATCACGCCAATCGGCCCGGGCCAACAAAGCATCCCCGGACGCGTCACTCGTGTATCCGCGCGGCTCGAACGGCGCAGTATTGGAATCGATGACGCCCGCGTACGCGCCGACGGCCTGGTGCGGGCCGCGACCGTCGCGTGGAACGGGGACGCGCCAGATTGGCCGCTCGGTACACGCGCTGAGGTCGTGCTCCAAGTGCGCCGGCGCGACGCAACGGTTCGCGTGCCGCGAGGAGCGCTCTCGGTGCGCGACGGCAGGCACGTCGTCGAGCAACCGCTTGCGTTTTGGACGCGTGAAGTCCCGGTCGAGGTCGTAGCCGTCGACGACGCGTACGCGGAGATTCGCGGGCTCGCGCCTGGCACTGAGGTGGTCGTACCCGACAGCGCGAGTGAACCGTGATGCGTTGACTCGGCCGACCCCGTCGAGTAACGCTGCCGCCGACAGCAGCAACGTTTAGTAGCAACGCTTACCCGTATCGAGATTGCGTATGGTGCAAGACATTGTGGTGGACGCTGACGCGCACGCGCCAGCATCGTCGGGCACGGGCGCACTCGAAGCGTGCACGGGGGTTGCATGGGCTCGCGACTCGATCCTGTTTTCGTCGTGTAACGAAGACTCAGGCTCGGAGCTGAGCGCCTTCGGCGAGTTCGAAGGCAAGCGTATCTTGAGCGTCACGGCCGGCGGCGGTCGCGTCCTAAACTTGCTGGTCGGCCAGCCGGAGTTGATCTATGCGGTCGACCTCAACCCCGTACAGAACTACTTGCTGGAGCTCAAGGCCGCCGGCATGCGCGCGCTCGAGCACGCTGAGTATTTGGAGTTTCTTGGGGTGCGCGAGAGCTCCGATCGGCTCCGCGTGTATTCGCGCATTCGCTCCCAGCTGAGTGCAGGCGCGCAGAGCTTCTTCGATGCACACCCGAGCCTGATCGACGCCGGTGTCTTGTTCGAAGGGCGTCTCGAGCGATTCCTGCGGAAGATCGCGAAGCTCTTGCAGTGGGCCCAACCGCTCGGTCTACGCCGCTTGTTCGAGTGCGAGGACATCGAACAGCAACGCCGATGGCTGAGCAAAGTGGATACCGCCGCGTTTCGCGCGCTCGCGCATTCCTGTTGCCGGCGCAGCGTCTTGCAGACGTTCTCGGGGGACCCGGGCTTTTATCGATACATTCCGCAGGAGATTCCGCTCCATCGCGTGATCTACGGGGGCGTGATCGAGCACTTCACGCACCACCTCGCGCGCAACAATCCGCTGATGCAGCTCGTGTTCTTCGGGCGTCTCATTTACGAACCCGCACTGCCGGCGTACTTGAACGCCGCGACCTACGACCGCGTTCGGGACGCCTTACGCCGCGTGCAGCTGGTCATCCGGACTGCCACGGTGAACGAGGTTCTCAACGACGCGGGCGGCGCCACGTTCGATGCGTTCTCGCTGTCGGACATCTCGTCGTATCTCGACTCCGCCGCGCACGACCAGCTGTTCGAGGACACGCTCGCTGCGTCGCGAGACGGTGCGATCATCTGCTCGCGCAGCAACATCCATCACCGTCCGCTGCGGCTCGAACACGAGGCGCGTCTCACGCGCAATCCTGCGCTCGAACGCCAGCTCGCGATTTCCGATCACTCGTGCGTGCACAAGTTCGTGATCGGCCAAGTCGGTTAGTACTAGCTCGTCATGCCTGCCAGGATGCGGCGGGGCCCGTTGAACGTCGCGCGGCCGTGCATCGTGAGCACGTTGTCGAGCACGAGGACGTCGCCCTTCTGCCATGGGAACGCCACGGTGTTCGCGTCCAGCGTATCCATGATGTGGTAGAGGTCCGCGCGTTCGACCTTCGACCCGTCCGCGTGGAAGATCTCGTGCATGCGCGTATGCCGCCGCGCGTAGAACGCTTTCGCGCCGACGTAGCGCCACAAGCCGAGTAACCGCGGGCTGAAGTCGTAGAGGTGGGCTTGGCTGAACCAGACCCACTCGTTCGTCTCTGGATGCGTGATCGCAGCCGGCCGCGTCTGACTGATGCGAATCCAGTTGTCGTCGTGCCAGTCGAACTGAAAGTCGTGCTCGCGACACAGCCGCTCGACTTCGCTGCGCTCGCTCGTCTCGAACACTTCGCGCCACGACTTGTGCGAAGGCTGCAAGCTGTTCAAGAG
>DASRXR010000380.1:0-45711 GCA_035687405.1 Polyangiales bacterium | reverse complement strand
CTTATTGCCGTGGACGCTCTCGAGTACACGCAAAATGTAACGCCGCTCGACCTCTTCGAGAGGCACGAGCTCCGTCGGATCGTCACTGGCGACGACCACGAACGACGCGTGATAAGTCCGAATGCGCTCCGGTAGATCATCCACCGTGATCTCTTCGAACTGTGTGAGAGCTACCGCACGTTCGATGCAGTTACGCAGCTCGCGAACGTTGCCCGGCCACACGTACGCGAGCAGGCGCTCCGCCGCGCCAGGCGACAACCCCTTGACCGCCTTCTTCGCGCGCGTAGCGAACTCGCGCACGAAGTGTTGCGCGAGCAACAGCACGTCCGAACCGCGCGCGTGAAGCGCCGGCATGTTCAACTCGATGACGTTGATCCGGTAGTACAAGTCTTCGCGAAAACTGCCTTCGGTCGTCGCACTCGCGAGGTCGCGGTGTGTTGCCGCGATCACGCGCGTGTCGAACGCAACCTCGTGCTGGCTTCCGAGGGGCCGCACCGAACGCTGCTCGAGCGCACGCAACAACTTGGGCTGCAGGCTGAGCGGCATGTCGCCGATCTCGTCGAGGAACAACGTGCCACCGTCGGCTTGCTTGAATAGCCCGGGTCGCGCGGCCTTCGCGTCGGTAAACGCGCCCTTGTCGTGCCCGAACAGCTCAGCTTCGAGAAGTGGCTCTGGCACGGCCGCGCAGTTGATCGCAACGAACGGCCCATTCTTGCGCCGCGAGTGGGCGTGCAGGGCGCGGGCTGCGATCTCTTTGCCTGTACCACTCTCACCCGTGATCAGCACGCTGCTCTCGGTATCCGCGACCTTCGCGAGCAAGCCGCGCAATGCGAGCATCGTTTTCGACTCGCCAAGGAGGCCCGTCGACTCGAGCGTCGCCTCTGTCAGCGAGCGCAGCCGCTTCACTTCATCGCGGAGCTGGCGGTGCTGCACCGCTCGCTTGAGCGCAAGCTCGAGCACTTCGATGTCGAACGGCTTCGCGATGAAGTCGTACGCGCCCGCGCGAATCGATGCGATCGCGGCGTCCATACTGCCGAACGCGGTCACCACGATCACCGGCACGTCCGGCCGATTCGCGGCGACTCGCTCGCACAGCGCGACTCCGTTCAGCTGCGGAATCTGTAAGTCGGAGACGACGACATCGTACTCGTGCGTCGCAACGAGCTCGATCGCTTCGACCGAGCTCGAGCTGACCTCCACGTCGAATCCTCGGCGTGCGAGTGAGCCTGCGACCCAAGTGCAAAAACTTTTGTCATCGTCGACGAACAACACATGTGGTTGCGCCATTTCAGCTCTCCCATCCATAACTATGCCTCGGCCGTGAAGGGCAGCACGATCGAAAGGCGAGCCCCACCTAGGTGGCTGTCCTCGACTTCGATCGTGCCTCCGTTTTCTTTTACGAGTCCAATCGCAACCGCGAGCCCGAGTCCCGTCCCTTCACCGACGCCTTTCGTCGTGAAGAACGGCTCGAACACGCGGCCGCGGTCTTCGACCGGGATTCCCGGCCCATCATCACTCACACTGATCAGCGCACCGTTGCCGCCATTGGCTGCGTTGAGCCGATCGACCAAAATCTCGACGTGTCCATTCGCCGGCACGGCTTGAATCGCGTTCATGACCAAATTCGTCAATGCTTGCTGGAGCTGAACCAAGTCGAGGTGCCCGACCAGCGCGTGGTCCTTCACTTCGAGCTTGAGTGCGACGTCTCTCTTCTGGGCAACAGTCGCCAGCATGTGCACGGTCGTGGCCGCGATGTCGGCGATGTCGACTTCTGTGGGCTGAGCGCGCCGCCGCCGCGAAAAGTCGAGCAGCTGTCGCACGATGTTGGTCATGCGCTGGGTTTGCTCGAGCGCGATTCGCGCCGACTCCGTCGCCTCTAAGCCCGTGACCTCGCCGGTCACGATCATCTTCGCGTGGCCTGAAATCACATTGAGCGGCGTTCCGAGCTCGTGCGCGACGCCGGCCGCGAGTTGACCGACCGTGACCAATCGATCGGCGTGACGCAGTTGTTCGATCGCGGCGATGCGGCTCTTCGTCTCGCGCTCGAGCCGCAAGCGCGCTTCCCCGAGGTCGTCGGTCATGTGGTTCATGACCTCGGCCAAGTCCTGCAGCTCGTCGCTGCGGGGAAAGTGCAAACGCTGCGAGTAGTCGCCGCCGCCGACGCGCCGCGCCATCTCGGCGAGCGCCTGCAACGGCTGGCCGACGTAGACGATCCCGACGATCAGCACGAGCACGATGAATGCGAGTGCGGTCAACCCGGTTCGCACCACCGCGCGCGTTGCGATCGTTCGGCCGTGCGCGCGCAAAGGTGTCAGGTCTTCCGAGATCTCGAGCGCGAGATGGGTGCTTTCGATCGGCACGTAGGTGTAGAGCCGCGTCTCATCGTCCTTGAAGTGTGCGACGCCTTTTTCCCGCAACGCAGCCGCGACTGCGGCCATGCCTTGCGCGGGTGAAGGCGATTTTTGGGCAGCGTCGAGCGCGACCACCCGGACGTTGACGCGGTCGTCTCCATCGGTGACCTGGAGCGAGCTCGCGTTGCCGCTGCGAGCCGCGACGATCGCTGCTGCGAGCGCATGTCCGAGCAGACGCCCGTCCGCGCGCATGTCGGACTCGAAAATTGCGTAAGCCTGCTGGACATCGAGATAGCCCTCGATGGACAGCACGCCGAGCAATACGATCGCGACACCGACGATGAGATTGCGAGCGAGCCTCATTGCGCAACAGTCTGAGGCCCAGGCTACTCGAGCGCACGTGCCTCAGAAAGTGGGCTCCACCAAGCTACGTACGACGACCCTGAGATCTTCCATTTCGAATGGTTTATTCAACACCATGACTGCGCCCTGTCGGTAGGCCTCGAGTTGAATGTCGGGATCGCCAAACGCCGTAATCAAGATTACGGGCGTCACCGCATCCTGGCGCCGTAGCGCCGCTAGGACGTCCAAACCGTTCGCGCCCGGCATTCGAATGTCCGAGATGATCAAGTCCACTGGCTCGCGCCCGTTGCGCGGAACCAGGACGTGCGTGATCAGCAGGCGAATGAGTTGAGAACCGTCGCGCGCTTCCAGGATGTCGCAGTTCTCTTTGCGCAGCGTACGTGCGATCAGGCCTCGCATCTCGACCTCGTCTTCAGCGAGGAGCACGAGCGGGCGGCGGGGTTCGGGCTCCGCAAATTCGACGTCGAATCGATGGGGCGTGGACATGCTTGCCACTGTGAGCAGCCGGCGTGCCAGCAGTCGGAGTGCGTCTCCAGAAGGAAGAGCGGAAGAAACACGAGACTGCGCATTGCAGGCTGTTACGGCAGTTGCGAATTGCAACGAATCGCGGCTGACGCTGTGGGCGGCAGGTACGGTGCGGTTACGCGGCTGTTAGCTACTGTTGCTGCTGCCGCGGGCACGGACGATCTCGATCGAGCACGGCGAGTGGTTCGTGACGTAGTTCGCCGTGCTGCCGAGCAACAAACGTTTCAATCCGTGATGGCCATGGGACGCGACGATGATCAGGTCGGCCGGCCACGACTCCGCCTCTTGAATGATCTCGGTGCCGGGGTCGCCTTCGCGAACGAGCGTCTCGACGCGCAGATTGTCTCGAGCGAGTTGCTCGGCGGCACGCTGCACCAGCAGGTTCGTGCTTTCGAGGAGCTGAGTGCGAGCTTCGAACAGCGCAGTGGTTGCGGAGGGCTCGCCCCCAGTCGGCACTCCGGCGACGGGTGTTCCGAGGAAGTATGCGACCGACAGCACCTTGATGGTGCTCCCCTCGGGCCACGGCCGGGAGGCCACCTCGCGGACCGCGAGCTCGGAGTAATACGAATCGTCGACCGCCAGGAGCAGGTTCATTGGTGTCCCTCCGAGCAAACATCCACGCAGCTAGGCCCACGTCAAGCGGACTGGCCCACCCAGGGGCCGCGTATCCACTTGCGCGCGACCGGTTCGCGGGCGAGCCTCCGCCGCTCCGTGGCACTAGACCTCGCGATTCGAACCGAGCCAGCCGGGCGCGAGCACGCGCGAGCGGTCGAGCTCGAGTCGGTCGAGCGCAGCCAGTGGAACGAACGCTTTCTCGTGCGCTTGCACGACGGTGCGCAGGTCGAGTGCGTCTTGTATCGCGCTGACACGCTCTGCGTTTCGAGTCAGGTCGGCTGCGCGGTGCGGTGTCCGTTCTGTGCTTCCGGCCAGCGAGGGCTCGCACGCGGGCTCGAGCTTGCTGAATTGATCGGACAGGTCGAAGCGATTCGCGCGCGGGGAGCGGCGCTCGCGCGTGTCACGGTGTCCGGTGTCGGCGAGCCGCTGCACAACCATTCCGCGGTGACTGCGTTCCGCGAGTGGTGCAGCCGTGAGCGGCTGGGTATGAGTCTCACGAGCTCGGGCGGCCCGCTCGCGAGACTGAAGGAGTGGCTGCACGCACCTCACAACGGTTTGACGCTCTCCGTGCACGCGGGCACGCAGCCGGTGCGCGAGCAACTCGTTCCGAATGGGCCCGCGCTCGATCCCTTGTTCGAAGTCCTAGCGGCCGAGCTGCCGAGCATGACGCGGCGGCGTCGCAAGAAGACGGCGCTCGCCTATCTGCTGGTCGAAGGCGTAAACGATTCCGCGGCCGAGCTCGATGCGTTCGTCGCGCGAGCCGAACCACTCGGGTTGCGCGTGCATCTCTACGCGTACAACCCGGTCCAGGGTCTCGGGTTCGCGCGCGTGAGTCGCGAGCGCTACGAGGCGGCGTACCAGCAGCTCACGGCGGCAGGCCTGCGCGTCATGATGAGCTCGCAAGCGCGAATCGAAGCAAACGGTGGTTGCGGAACGCTGGTAGCGCTGCGTCGGGCGTAACTAGCTCACACGAGCGCGTCACGCATTCGCGACGTATTTCGCCGTAGCTCTGCGTCGAGCGCGCGGGTTTGCACCGGCGTCAACCCCAAGACTTGGATGCTCTGCATCAGTTCCGAGATCCGCTCGAGGGGCTGCGGCCGCGTACGCAACGCGAGCAAACCACTGACGACGCGCACCAAGTGCAGCTCCGCCTGGCTCGGATGATTCGGCACGGTCGAGTCGTGGTGCGATGCACACAACGTCGTGAGATACTGCGGCAACGCCCAGCGATCGTGTGCCTCGGCGCCGAGCTCGACGTGCAAGCTCTCGAGCACGATGAAGATCACCTCGGGATCGATCTCACGCGGCGCCTTGTTGTCGAGCACGAGCGACGCGATCGCTCCGAGCGCGAGCGACTTGCCGACGTCGTGCAACATCCCGCCGAGGTAAGCGAGATCCGAGCGCCCGACCGCTCGCTCCATCGCGAGAAACGCCGCGCCACCAGCCGCCGCCGCAGCTGCCACGTGCAGATCCAAAAATGACGCTGAGAACAACGCGTGCGCCGACTTCGACTTCGCGCTGAACAGCGTCTTCGCAGCGACCGCACCGGCCACGCGCCCAGTCTCGGCGATCCCGAGCCGCGTCACGGCATCGCGAACCGTCGCGATCTGTCCGGTGCCACCGAGGAGCGCGGAGTTCGCGACGCGAAGCACTGCGGTCATCAGGGCAGGGTCCTGATTGATCGCCGAAGAGAGCTCGGTGACCTCGACGTCGTTTTGCGCGACCAAGTTCAAGATTCGCAGCGACGCCGTCGGCAGCGACTTGGGACCGTTGTCGTCTTTGCTCGCGAACTCGGTGACCGCCGTCGACAGCTGCGCCATCAACTCCAGCTGTTCGTCGGTCAACTCGGGCGGCAACGCGAACGGCAAGCCGAGTGCGTGCGCATACGGCTTGAACTCGGGTGCGTGGTCGCCCCAAGCCTCGTCCATCGCAGCGAGTTCCTCCGGCGCCGCCTTGGCCGGCTGACCGTGCGCTTGGCCGGGCGCCGGACGTTGGCCGCTCCCAGCTGCAGGCGAGCGTTGAAGCGGCGTGGTTTGCGTGTTTGCCGGGGCGAGCCCGAAGAGGCGCCGAAACCAGGCTGCGATGGAACGATCGGGCGAAACGGCTTGCGAAGCTGCGGACTGTTTCATCGAACGTGGGGTTCCTGGAACAGCCCTTCGGACGAGTGAGCCGAAACCTTGGGGGCGAACTTGCGGAGCGTGTCACTTTCGTCTGGTTCGAGGTGCGCGCGCACCCGCGACGTAAGCTTCGAACCGAGCTTGCGCTCTACTCACATCGCCTTACGCTCCGCGCGTGGATTTAGCACCACTCCGGCATCGCAACTTCCGGCTGCTCTTCATCGGACAGTTCGTGAGCTTGTTCGGCTCGATGCTGAGCTACGTCGTGTTGCCGTACGTGCTCTACGAATCGACGAAGTCGACCGTGCTCACGGGTTTGCTCGGCGTGATCCAGCTCGCGCCTTCGGTCGTGGGCGGATTGCTCGGTGGCGCGCTCGCGGACTCGATCGATCGGCGCCGTTTGATCGTGGTGTGTGAGGCGGCGATGGCGCTCGTCGTGCTCGCACTCGGACTCGCGATCCGCTTTCACGCGCCCGGTTACCCGCATCCGGTCTGGTTGCTGACGGCGGCGGCCTTGCTCGCCGTGCTCAACGGCATCCATTCCCCCGCGCTCGAAGCGCTCACTTCGCTGCTGGTTCCGAAGCACGAGATGCCCGCCGCCGCGACGCTGCACTCGTTTCAACACAACTTGTGCATGATCGGTGGACCTGCGGTCGCGGGGATTCTGATCGGGATCGGCGGACCCGATCTCGCGTTCGACATCGACTTCGCGAGCTACTCGATCGCAGTTGCGTGCCTGATCGGCTTGCGCGCGATCCCGGTGCCCGAGCAAGCCGTCGATCTAACGCTCGAGTCGATCCGCGAAGGGTTCAGGTACGCGCTGAGCCGCAAGGACCTGCTCGGCACGTATTTGGTCGACATCATCGCGATGACGTTTTCGATGCCGAACCTGCTGTTTCCGGCGGTTGCGGCTGCGTTCGGCAGCTCGGTTTACCTCGGTTGGCTGCACTCGGGGCTCGCGACCGGCGCGCTTCTCGCGACGCTCACGACGACGCGCTTGAACAAGCTCCGGCATCACGGCCGCATCATCTTGATCGCGGCCGCGGCGTGGTCCGCGTGCATGATCGGCTTCGGGATGGCACCGAGCTTTCCAGTCGCAGTGCTGTTTCTCGTGCTCGCCGGCTACGCCGATATGGTGAGCGGCGTCTTTCGCCAAACGATTTGGAACCAAACCATTCCGAGTCACTTGCGCGGGCGACTCGCCGGCATCGAGATGATCTCGTACCTGACCGGTCCGATGCTTGGAAACACGCAGCTCGGCTTGCTTTCGGGCGCGATCGGGATCCAGCGCGCGATCAGCCTGTCGAGTTTGGTCGGCTTATGTGGCGTCGCCGCGTGCGCGCGCTGGTTGCCGGCATTTCGCAATTATCTCGCGCCCGAGACTGGCTCTGCGGAAGCGTTGACCGAAGCCGCGCATGAGGTGGCGCAACACGCAGAGGCCTCTCTGGTTCCGCAAGGACGAATCAGCACCGCTCCCCCGTCCGGTGCTTGACGCGGGGCCTGCCACTCGGCGATTTACGCCGGGTACAACTGGGTGAGGCCTGTATGAGCGAAGAAACGATCGAGATCCCTACCGCCGATGGAACGGCGGATGCTTACGTTCACCGTCCGAGCGCGGGAGGAACTGCGCCGGGTGTGTTGATGCTGACGGACGTCGGGGGCCTGCGACCCGCGTCACTCGAGCTGTCCAAGCGTGTGGCCGAAGCGGGATTCGTCGTACTCACGCCGAACGTGTTTTATCGCACGGCGAAGCCACCGTTGTTCACGTTCACGCCCAACTTTGCCGAGGAGCGCACGCAAAAGCGTTTCGCGGAGCTCGTGGGCCCGCTCACGCCTGACGCAATCGAGCGCGACGGCGGCGCATTTCTCGACTTCCTCGCGGCGCTACCCGGCGTGAAACCCGGCAAATTCGGACTAGCGGGATATTGCTACACCGGGGGATACGCGCTGCGGGTCGCGGCGACGCAACCGGATCGTGTCGCAGCCGCCGCGTCGTTTCACGGTGGTGGTTTGTGCACCGATGCAGAGACGAGCCCGCATTTGCTCTTGCCGCGGATCAAGTCGCGGTTGTACTTCGGTCATGCGATCAAGGACCGCAGCATGCCGCAAGCGGCGATCGACAAACTCGGCCAAGCGCTCGCCGCTTGGGGCGGCACGTACGAGAGTGAAGTCTACGAAGGCGCGTACCACGGCTGGACGATGCCGGGGCATCAGGCACACAACCCGGCGCAAGCCGATCGCGCGTTCACGAAGGTGACGGAACTGTTCGCGCAAACATTGAGATAGGCGCGCACGCGTTTGCGGCGGCGCAGCAGGAGATGACATGAGCAAACTGTTCGATCTGACGGGGCGCGTTGCGCTCATCACGGGTTCTTCGCGCGGCATCGGTCGTGCGATTGCGGAGCGCATGGCGGAAGCGGGCGCGAAGGTCGTCGTGTCGAGTCGTAAGCTCGATGCGTGCGAGGAAGTCGTCGCCGCGATCAAGAAGGCGGGCGGCGAGGCGACGGCGATCGCGTGCAACATTTCGTACAAGGAAGAGCTCGCGACGCTCGTGTCGCGCACGCGCGAGAAGTACGGAAAGATCGACATCCTCGTGTGCAACGCGGCCGTGAACCCGCACTTCGGTCCGACGCAAGAGATTCCGGACACGGCCTTTCAAAAGGTGCTCGACTGCAACATCCGCAGCAATCACTGGTTGTGTCAGCTCGCGATTCCGGAGATGGCGGCGCGGAAAGACGGGGCAGTGTTGATCGTGTCGTCGATCGGCGGGCTCAAAGGCAGCATGTCGCTCGGCACCTACGGGCTCAGCAAAGCGGCGGACATGGCGCTCGCGCGCAACCTCGCGGTCGAGTGGGGGCCGAAAAACGTGCGTGTGAACTGCATCGCGCCCGGGCTCGTCCGGACGGACTTCGCGAAGGCGTTGTGGGAGAACCCGCAGATCTACGAGCAGACCGTCACGCGTTATCCGTTGCGCCGGATCGGTGAGCCGGACGAGATTGCGGGCACCGCGATCTTTCTCGCGTCGCAAGCGGGTAGCTTCATCACCGGTCAGACGATCGTCGTCGACGGTGGCGCGACGATCACCTGATCAGAGGAAGAACGACACGCCGAAGAGTAACGACGGTGTGCCCAAGCGGATCGTGAGCGCGACGTTGTCGCCCAGAGCGAAGCGAGCGCCGAGCCAGAGCACGAGCTCTACATCGAGGTCGTCGACATCGTCGTTACAGATGTCGACGCCGTTGATGCGCCCGCAGTTGCCTGGGATCGGGCCGTCCCAATCCAGCGTGGAGTACTGAAGCGCCAGACCGAACTCGCCGAATAGGGAGATCGCGCGCGTCAGGTAGAAGTTCCACTGCAAGACGATCGGAATCCAGAAGTCGTTCGCATCGCAGACGTCGTTGAAGCGGCCGCAACCATCGAAGTGTGCCCAGTCGAGCCCGAAGCCGACCGCCAAGCTGTTGTTGATCGAGTTGATCGGGCCGTCTGGGAGCACTGGGATGGACGCGCGAAGTCCGACGCCGATTCCCGTGTCGTCCCAATACGGTTCATCGGCCCATTGTACGACGAGGTGCGGCTCGAGCTCGACGCCGTAGTGGGAGTGACTGCGCGGGCTGCGGATTTGTGCCGATGCACTCGACGCGATCGAGAGCAATGCTGCTGCGGTGAGCCAACAGCTCGTACGCAGGAGCGTTCGGTCGTGAAGATGCCGAGTGAGACTATGCAAAGCGGATCTAATCAACGGATACCTTGGGGGGTGCGCGCCGTGACTTAATCCCGCGTAGAGCGACGGCAGGTGTCGACGCAAACCTCGCGAGGAACAGTTTTCAAAAACGACCGCAGTACAGAGAAAGACGAAGAGAAGTAAGTAAGCGAAGCGGGGGGTGTGCTCGTGCGAGCTATGCCCGTTAGTGTCTCCGAGGCCGGCTCAGGATGAAAAAAAGTGTCGTGTCCCCGCCGGTGGCCGAGCTCGCGTGATGGGTCCGCGCGCGCCAGCCGCTTTGATACCTGCTCCAGTGATGCGTTTGCGCGCGAGGTGGCTATCCTCGCGGTCGTGTCCGATAGCCGAACTCTCGACGCCACTCCGCGCCGCCTCGCGCGTGCGCGCCAGCGGTTGGGTCGGCCGACGAGCCCGGAGCTGACGGCGGCGGTCGCGTTGGGTATCGCGGTGCTAGTCCTGCCGTCGTTGGCTGCGACGCTGGTAGCGGCGTTCAGTCAGGCGTGGAGTAGGGCGCTCGCGGCCGCGCGCAGCCCTGGGCTGCCGACGGGAGGTGTTTCGGGGCTGGCGCAGCTGGGGGCAACCTCGCAGCTCGCGGCGTTTTTGCAGCTGTGCGCGGCGGTCCTCGTTGCAGTGGCGCTGAGTACTGCCGCAGTGACTTGGTTGCAGCGCGGCGTGTTCGTTCGTTTTGCGGCTGCTGCGGGTGGGGACCGAGAATTGGGGAGTGTGCCGCGCGAGAGGCTGGCCGAGCGCGTGGCGAGGGCGAGCTTTGCGTGCGCGAAGTGGTCGTTGTTGATGGTCGCGTTGGTAGCGCCGTGGAGTGACGCCCTGCGCGGCATGTCAGGTGCGTGGCAGCGAGCGCCGAGCGAGTTATTGCCGATCGCGGGTGGGCTCGTCGAGTCGCTGTTCGAGCGGGCGGCGATCGTGCTCGCGGCGTTGGGTGTGATCGACTTCGGGGTGCAGCAGGCGCTCTTCCGGCGTCGTCTGAAGATGAGCCGCCAACAGCTGCAGGAGGAGCAGCGGGCGACGGAGGCGGATCCTCACGCGACAGCGGAGCGGCGACGCCGAGCACGAGAGCAGCAAGCGGCGTCGGTGTTGCAGGAGCTCGGAGAGGTCGCGTACGTGGTCTGCGATCTCGAGGGACGTGCGTTTGCGTTGCGTGAGAGAGACGCTGAGCTCGCGGTGTGGATCGCAGCCGAGGGCGATCTGGCCTTCCGAGTGAGATCCGAAGCGATCGCGCGAGGCCTTCGGGTCGCAGTGGACGCTGAGCTAGCGCTAGAGCTCGGAAAGTTCGAGATCGGCGAAACGTTGCCGCCGACGATCGCCGCGAGGCTGCAGCTTCCGAGGCGCACGTGACACGAGCTGTCCTGAACGGCTACGTTGCGCTCGTGCCGACCTTGCTACGACGCTCGAGCTTCGCCACCACCGGCAGTGTCGAGCCGGAGCGCTCATGACCACGCCTGACGTCCAACGGTACGTCGAGGTTTGCGTTCCACTTCCGCTTCGACAGTGCTTCACGTACTCCGCTCCGCTCGAGCTTTCCGAGCAGACTCGCGCCGGCGTTCGCGTCGCTGTCCCGTTTGGGCGGCAAAAGCTCTCCGCGTTCGTGCTCGGCGAAGCCGAAACACCTTCGACCGACATGCGCGTTCGATCGATCGCGGCCGTGCTCGATGCCGAGCCCGTGTTCACGACCGAGCTTCTCGGTTTTCTACGCGCGGCCGCGGACTACTACCTGCACCCGCTCGGCGAGGTGCTTCGCGCCGCAGCACCTGCACTCGCGACCGACCGTGTTCGTTCGCTTCGCGCCGGTGGCTTTCTCGAAAAAGGTGAGACGCTGCGCGGCCGTAGCGTCGCCACGCGCAAACTGTTGTTTGCGCGTGCACTCGTTCAAGAGATGCCCGAGGTCCGCCTCGGCGATCAACAACGCCGCGCACTCGCGCGCTTGATCGGGGTTCCCGAGCTCGCGCTGCCCGAGCTGCGCGGCGACGTCAAATCACCGCGCGCCGTGCTTCGCGCGCTCGAATCGAAAGGTTTGATCGCACTCGAAGAACGCGAGGTGTCCGCCGATCGCTTTTTCGAACCCGCAGTCGCACGCGACGTCGTCCCTGAACCGACGCCGGCCCAAGCCACTGCTATCGCCGCGCTGATCGCAAAACTCGGCGAAGGCGGTGGCTTTTTGCTTCACGGCATTACGGGCTCCGGCAAAACCGAAGTGTACCTGCGCTTGATCGCCGAAGCGCGCTCGCGCGGCCTCGGCGCGTTGATGCTCGTGCCCGAAATCGCGCTCACGCCGCAGCTCGTCTCACGCTTTCGCGCGCGCTTCGGCGACGAGATCGCGGTGCTCCACAGCGAGCTTTCCGAGCACGAGCGCCACAGTGCGTGGCAAAGCTTACGCGAGGGTCGCGTGCAGCTCGCGATCGGCGCGCGCTCCGCATTATTTGCTCCTGTCGCGCAACTCGGCGTCGTGATCGTCGATGAAGAGCACGATGGATCGTTCAAGCAAGAAGAGGGCTTTCGTTATCAGGCGCGCGACATGGCGTTGCTCCGCGCGCATCGCACAGGCGCGGTCTGCGTGCTCGGCAGCGCAACACCCTCCTTAGAAAGTTATCACCTGAGCGAGGTCGGAAAACTCACTCGGCTCGTGCTACCGAATCGCGCGACTGAGCAATCGCTTCCGCCGGTGACACTGGTCGATCTCGAGCGCCATCGCAGCGGCCCGTCCGGGTCGGCGTACTTGAGCGCGCCGCTCCATCACGAACTCGAGGCATGCTTGCGCGATGGCGAGCAAGCGATCTTGTTTTTGAATCGGCGCGGCTTCGCACCGAGCATGCAGTGTCGCGCGTGTGGTCAGTTGATGGGCTGTCCGGCGTGTAGCGTCACGCTCACGCAGCATCGGCGCGAGCAAAGCCTGCGCTGCCACTATTGCGACTTCACGATGCCGATCGATCCGACGTGCACGAGCTGCGGTTCACGCGCGTTTCGCGAGCTCGGCCTCGGAACTGAGCGGCTCGAGTCGGAGCTGCGGGCTGCCTTTCCAAAAGCGCGGGTCGCGCGGCTGGATCGCGATACGGCCGCAGCCGATGGCGTCACGGCGCTGCTCGACCGGCTGCGCCGCGGCGAGATCGACATCCTCGTGGGCACGCAGATGGTGACGAAGGGGCACGACTTGCCCGGCGTGACAGTCGTCGGGGCGGTGCTCGCCGAACAATCCCTGGCGTTTCCGGATTTTCGGGCCTCAGAGCGCACCTTCCAGCTGCTGACGCAGGTCGCGGGGCGGGCGGGTCGCGGCAGCCGGCCGGGGCGCGTGATCTTCCAAAGCTTCCAGCCCGATCACTACGCGCTCCAGTTCGCGCGCACTCACGACTACCTCGGCTTTTGCCGCGCGGAAATGCTCGCGCGCAAGGAGCTGGGTTACCCGCCGTTCTCGCGGCTGGTCGCGGTCCGGGTCGATGCGGGCTCCGCCGACGAGACGAAGCGCCGCGCGCACGAGCTGGCGGACCTCGCGAAAAACCAACCGGCCGTCCAATCGGGAGTGGTCACCTTGATGGGGCCCGCGCCGGCCCCGATCGAGCGGCTGCGCGGCCGGTACCGTTACCGGTTTCTGCTCCGCAGCCGGGACCGGATGGCGCTGCGTGCGGTCGCGAAGGTGCTCGTGCGCCGAATTGACGAGGGGTTGGCGCCGGCGCGTGCGTCGCTCGACGTAGATCCAGTCTCCATGTTGTGAGCGCCCGCGTTTGAGCAGGCTGATGGTTGCCGGAGCGTCCAGCCGGTGTTAAGGAATTCGGCTGGAGCGTGGATAGAGATGGCCGTTCGCACGATTTTGCACTACCCCGATAAACGCCTGCGTGAGCCCACGACGGACGTCACGAAGTTCGATGACGAGCTCGCAGGTTTGATCGAGGACATGGCGGAGACCATGTATGCCGCTCCGGGCGTCGGGCTCGCGGCACCGCAGATCGGTGTGCCGTTGCGCATCTTCTTGGTCGACATCGCGACCGGTGATGATCAGCCGAGTGATTTGCGCGTCTTCATCAATCCCGAGCTCGTGTCGATGGTCGGTGAAGTTTGCTCCGAGGAAGGGTGCCTGTCGTTTCCAGGTATCCACGAGGAGATCATGCGTGCCGAGCGAGTGAAGGTGCGTGCGAAAGATCAGCAGGGCAATACCTTCGAGCTCGAGGCCGATGGGTTATTGGCGATTGCGATTCAGCACGAGAACGACCACCTCGAGGGCAAGTTGATGGTCGACCATTTGAGTATGTTGCGCC
This sequence comes from Polyangiales bacterium, assembly GCA_035687405.1. Taxonomy (GTDB): domain Bacteria; phylum Myxococcota_A; class Polyangia; order Polyangiales; family JAFGIB01; genus JADGRF01. The sequence continues at coordinate 31,760 of DASRXR010000380.1, read as the reverse complement.
GCCGTCTGGTGCATCGCTCGATGATGAAGCGAGCAGCGACCGAGTCGGTAGCTCAGCGTTAGAGGGTTGACGCACGCGTTCGTCGCCGACGCCGACGCCGTCGCCGACGGCGTCGATCTCAGATCCAATAGAACGACGTAACCGGACCAAACAGCGCCGCCGCGCGTGTCAGGCGCCGCTGTTTGCTTGCGTCGGTCATACCGGCTTGCCACCCTGCCGCGCAGTGGCCTCCCTCTCCCGCCCCCGCGCTTTGTTTTTCGGCACCCCTGAGTTTGCCGTTCCCTGCCTGTCCGTCGTCGCCGAGCTTTGCGACGTTGCTCTCGTCGTCACCCAACCGGATCGGCCTTCGGGACGCGGCATGAAGCTCGCCCCGCCGCCCGTGAAAGTTCGCGCTAGCGAGCTGGGCATCGAAGTAATCCAGCCCACTAAGGTTCGCACTCCCGAATTTGCGCTGCAGCTGCGAGAGGCGGGCGCGGACCTCGCCGTCGTCGTCGCGTACGGCCGCATCCTCACGTCCGAAGTTCTCGCCGCACCGCGACTCGGCTGCGTCAACGTTCACGGTTCGCTGCTGCCGAAGTACCGCGGCGCCGCACCCATCCAATGGGCGATCGTGCGCGGCGAGCACGAGACCGGCGTCTGCCTCATGCACATGGACGCCGGCCTCGACACCGGGCCGGAGCTCGCGCGCGCGACAATCGCGATCGGCACAGACGAAACCGCAGGCGAGCTCTCCGAACGGCTATCGAAGCTAGGTGCCGACCTCCTGCGACGCGAGCTGCCACGATTCGCCGCGGGCGCGCTCACGCCGGTACCGCAGCCGGAAGGCGCAACGCTTGCACCGATTCTCAAGAAAGAAGACGGCGCGCTCGACTTCGCACAATCCGCAACCGCAATTCACAACCGGGTGCGCGGCTTTTCCCCTTGGCCCGGCACGTACGCATTTCTCGAGACCGGCACCGCGCGCGAACGCGTGAAGATTCACCGGACGCGCTTGCACGCCGCGCCCGCTGGAGTTTCGTCAACCCCCGGTCAGCTGCTCGGCAGCGACTCGGACAGGATCCTCGTCGCTTGCGGCGAAGGCGTCCTCGCCATCAGCGAGCTCCAGTTCGAAGGCGGCAAACGCTTGCCCGCCGCAACTGCGCTCGCCGGCCGCCGCTTGCCGCCCGAAGCGCACTTCGCTAAGCCGGACGCATGAAGATCTACACCAAGACCGGGGACCGCGGACAAACCGCGCTCTTCGGAGGCGCGCGCGTGTCGAAAGCCAGCTTGCGTGTCAGCGCCTACGGCGACGTCGACGAGCTCAACTCGCATCTCGGCGTAGTTTGCGCGCACTGCACGGATGCTGCGCTCGGAAAACGCCTCCACGAGATTCAAGCCGAGCTGTTTTCACTCGGAGCCGAGCTCGCAAAAAATCCCGACAAAGACGTGGACGTCGGCGTGCCGGGCGTGGGCGATTCCGAGATCGAAAAACTCGAGCAGAATATTGACGCGTTTGAAAGCGAACTCGCGCCATTAAAAACTTTTATCTTGCCCGGTGGCACTCCGGCCGCGGCATTTCTGCACGTCGCGCGAACCGCGTGCCGTCGCGCCGAACGCGCGATCGTACTGCTGACCGAGACGGAAGCCGTACGCGCGGAGTTATTGCGCTATCTGAATCGGCTCAGCGATTTATTGTTCGTGATGGCGCGCGTTGCAAACCACCGAGCCGGCGTCGCGGATGTGCCCTGGTTAGGTCGCGACGCAAGAACGAGTCCATGAATTGTACCCAGCTGGACACTGCGACCGCGAGGCTCCTTGACCCACAGCATCGCCGTCGTTAGCTTTAAGACGATCCCTCTGTTGAGGCTCGACAAGGTGCTGGAGTAAAGAATCTTCGTACTCTGATTTACTACGGGGGCGACTCTCAGTCGCGGTGTGCCGGCCCGACGATCATCATCGGGAAGCCTAATGTGGCTGATACCAGCTCCCACCTGGTGAAGAGGAGATTCTTACTCTCAGACACGGTCTCGACGGTACGGATTTTATGAAGCCGGTGTCTTAGGGCGCCGGCTTCTTCTTTTTAGGGGAAGCTGTCATTCACCCACTCTGTTCGAGGCTGCTGCGCGCGCGATAGGGGATCGAAAAATGCTGCGATCGGTCGAAGTGCTTGGAATGCCGTTGGCCCATGTCGATGAAAACGGCCTCTTGGATCACGTGTTCGGTTCGCTGCGCGAAGGGCGTGGCGGTTGGTTGATCACGGCGAATCTCGACTTCTTGCGCCGCTTCACGAAAGAGCCGGCGATGCGCGAGCTCTACGCGCAGGCGGACGTGATGGTCGCCGACGGAATGCCCCTCGTGTGGGCTTCACAAATCATGGGTGAAGCGTTGCCCGAGCGCGTCGCGGGCTCGGCACTGATCTATCGCTTCGCGGAACGTGCAGCGGCCGAGGAACGGTCGATCTATTTTTTCGGTGGTGAACCAGGTGCCGGGGAAGCTGCGGGGAAAGTGTTGTCAGAGCGCAATCCGGGTTTGCGCATCGCCGGCTTCAGCTCGCCGCGCGTGAGCCCCGAGCCGACCGAGCTCGAAGTGGCCGCGGCAGTCGCGGAGCTGCGGAAGAAGAAGCCCGATCTCCTGCTGGTAGGTTTGGGATCGCCGAAGCAAGAGCGTCTGATCCGCGCGCTGCGTGCGCACTTTCCCCACATGTGGATGGTCGGCGTCGGCATCTCGTTCAGCTTCGTCGCGGGGCACGTCTCGCGTGCGCCGGTGTGGATGCGGAAGTCGGGCCTCGAGTGGATTCACCGCCTGACGCAGGAGCCCAAGCGGCTCGCGCGGCGCTACCTGATCGAAGATCTGCCGTTCGCGGCGGAGCTGTTCGGGCGGGTCTTGTGGGCGCGACTGTCGGGAACGTTGCGCGGACCGCGCGGATCGGTCCTGTAGCAAACGTGCAGCATCGCGGACGGCTCGGCGACAGGCCCGAGTCCGTTGTACAGTGCGACGGATGAAAATCCTGGTCACTGGTGGTGCTGGCTTCATCGGCTCGCACGTCGCGGATGCGCTTTTGGGTTCGGGCCATGAGGTCCTCGTGCTCGACGACTTGAGCACGGGCCGGCGCCACAACGTGCCCGAGCGCGCGAAGTTCGTCGAAGGCGACATTCGCAACGCCGAGCTCGTCGCGAAGGTGTTCGCTGACTTTCAGCCCGACGTCGTCACGCACCAGGCGGCGCAAACCAGTGTCGCGATCAGCACACGGGATCCGCTGCGCGACGCAGAGATCAACGTGCTCGGCAGCCTGAACATCCTGCAGAACTGCGTGAAGCACAAAGTGAAGCAGGTCGTGTTCGCGAGCACGGGCGGCGCGATCTACGGCGAGGTTCCAGATGGCGTGCGCGCGACTGAGTCGACGCCACCCAACCCGCTGAGCCCGTACGCCTGCTCGAAGTTCGCGGTCGAAAAGTATCTGACCGCCTACGGGCGCGAGCACGGCTTGAAGTCGACCGTGCTTCGTTACGCGAACGTCTACGGGCCTCGCCAAGATCCACACGGTGAGGCGGGCGTGGTCGCGATCTTCGCCGAGCGGATCCTCAAAGGCGAAGAGATCAAGGTCAACGCCCGTAAGTCGGCGGGGGACCCGGGCTGCGTGCGCGACTACGTGTTCGTCGCAGACGTCGTGAAAGCGAACATCTGGGCGATCGAAGGCAAGCTGAAGCAGAGCCCCGTGAACGTCTGCACGGGCGAAGCCACCACCACGCTCGACCTCGCAAAGGTGATCGAGGCTGCCGCAGGTACGACGGCCAAGCTCGGGAATGGGCCCCGCCGCGAGGGCGACGTGGAGCGTTCGGTGCTCGATCCGGGCAACCCGCCGCCGCTCGGAGCGCCGACCTCGTTGAAGGACGGCATCGCGAAGACGCTGGGCTGGTTTCGCGAGCGGCAGAAATAGCGCAGCGGCGCTGCGTTAGGGCGTAGGCTGTAGCTAGACGGTGTCCGTTTGCGCGCGACTGGGGAGTCCGCGAAGCTTCCCCTGCGCGCAAGTGGGGGTGTGGGAACGTGAGGCAGGATGAGTCAGATCAAAGACTTCATGACCGCGTCTTCGCATGCCATCGGGCGCGATCAGAACCTCAAGTTCGCGCACGACCGCATGCAACAATGGGGCATTCACCAAGTGCCGGTGCTCGATGGCGGCCAGCTCGTCGGTGTCATCAACGAGCGTGACATCGCGCTGATCAGCGCGGTCGCACCGGAAGGGCTCGAGACCACGCTCGTCGAAGAAGCGATGACATCGGAGCCGTACGCGGTGGGCCCGAGTGACGACATCTCCGAAGTCGTCGCACACATGCTTCAGCACAAGTACGCGAGTGCGGTCGTGATGGATCACAAGAAGGTCGTCGGGCTGTTCACGAGCTTCGACGCGCTGCGCTTGTTGTCCGAGCTGCTTCAAGCGAAGCCGAACGCAAAAGCCCCTCCGAAGAAGTAGCTCGCAAGACTCCGTCGCGCGTGCAGGCATGGTAGATTCCAAGCGGTGCGACTCTGCATCGTCATCGTCAATCATCGGACGCCTAGTCTCGTGCTCGACGCAGTGAGCTCGCTCGACGGCCAAGTCGATCCAGTCACGGACCAAGTCATCGTCGTCGACAACGACTCGCGCGATGGCTCGGTGCCGTTCATCGAAGCAGCGATCACACAGCGCGGCTACGGCGCCTGGTGCAGTTTGGTTCGTGCGCCGCGGAACTCGGGCCTGGCAGCGGGGAACAACGTCGGCATTCGCGCGGCGGATGCGGACTTCTACCTGCTGCTCGATTGCGAGACGCGCGTGGCTCCGGGCGCGATCGCGACTCTGCTCTCCGAGATGAAAGCGTATCCGCTCGTCGGGATCGCAGGACCGCGGCTCGAGACGCCCGAAGGTGAGTTCCAGCTGTCGTGCTTTCGCGACCACTCGCCCGTGAGTGAGCTCTTGTCGGCGGCGGAGACTCAGCCGCTGACGGCGGCGCTGAAGTGTTACGACCTGTCGGTTGCGGTCGGCGACGAGCCTCGCGACGTCGATTGGGTGAGCTTCTCGTGTGTGCTGCTGCGGCGCGAAGTGATCGAGCGTGTGGGGTTGCTCGACGAGGGCTACTACATGTTCTTCGAGGACAGCGACTACTGCCGCGCCGCCCGCGAGACCGGTTTTCGGGTGCGCTACTTTCCGGCCGCGCGAGCGGTGGTTCGCAGCCTGAGCGGGGACCTCTTGTCGGCGACGCGAGAAGCGCAGCGGTCGGCGGCGCCGCCGAAGCGCCAGCCGCGCTGGTTCTACAAGTCGCGCGCGCGGTATTTTCGGAAGGGGTACGGCCCACTCGGTCCCTGGGCTGCAAATACGTGCTGGCAGCTCGGCCGCTCGGTGTCGCTCGGGCGGGAGCTCGCGGGCCGGAAAACCCCTCATGTGGCCGAGAAGGCCTGGCTCGACAACTGGATCGACGCGTTTAAGCTCTGACGGCTTCGGGAGCAGTGGTCCGAGGGTTGAGGTTCCGCCCAACTTTGGACCATGATTCCCAGCCCGCGCGCGTTTGAGTGCCAGCGCGGCGGCTGAGCCAAATCGCGCATGATTTACAACTGGCAGTACTGGGGCTCCCTCAGCGCGCTTGCGCTGATCGCGTGGGTTCCGATCAGCTTGTGGATCTTTTCGCGGTTTCGGCCGGCCCGTGCGGCCGCGCTCGTGCTCGTCGGCGGCATGATGTGGCTTCCGGAAGCGGCCGGGTTCGACTTTCCGCTCTTGCCGCCGCTCCACAAGTATTCGATCGCCGCGCTCTGCGCACTGATCGGCGCCTATTGGAAGGCGCGGCCGCGGCTGCGCGCAGCCAGGTTCGGCCGCGGCTGGGACATGCTCGTCTTCATCATGATGGCGGCCGAGATCGGAACCGTGCTGACGAACGGCGATCCGCTCGTCTACGGCGATTGGAAACGGACCGAGTTGCCCGCGTTCACGGCGTACGACGGGTTGTCGGCGGCGATTCGCGACCTGCTCGACGTCGGGCTTCCGCTGCTGCTCGGGCGCATTTTCCTGCGATCAGGGCGCGACCTGCGCGACGTGCTCGGTGTGCTGGTGGTCGCCGGGTTGATCTACGCGCTGCCGGAACTCTGGGAAATTCGCATGAGCCCGATGCTGCACGTGAACATCTATGGGTTCGCGCCGCGCACGGACTGGTTGCAGAACATTCGCATGGGTGGCTATCGACCGACCGTGTTCATGGGGCACGGCTTGGTCGTCGGTTTCTTCATGTTCATCTGCACGACGGCGGCGGTCGCGATGCATCGCGCGGGGCGGCGCGCGATCGCGGGCATACCGCTCGGCGCCGTCGTCGCGTTCATGTTCGTGATGCTGGTGTTGTGCAAGGCCGCTGCCGCGCTCGTGTACGGCGCGGTCGGGTTCTTCTTGATTCGCTACCTGAGCATCAAGAACCAGCTGCGCGTGTTGGTGTTTCTGGGGTTGGTCGTCGTGAGTTATCCGGTGCTGAGGCTCACGGGCATCTTTCCCACCGAGACGATCCTCTCGACTGCACGGCTGATGGGTAAGGATCGCGCGGACTCGCTGCAGTTTCGTTTCGATAACGAAGACATCTTGCTGATCAAGGCGGAAGAGCGGCCGTGGTTCGGGTGGGGCGGGTTTAGTCGCGAACGCGTCTACGATGCCGACACGGGTAAAGACCTCGTGATTCAGGACGGGCACTGGATTCCGCTGTTCGGTACGAAGGGTGTCGTCGGGTTTGCTTGTTACTACTTCCTGTTGTTGATGCCGGTGTTTCAAGCCTGGAAGCGGATGCGGAACATCCACTCGAAGACCGACCGCATCTTGCTGACGGCGCTCGGATACATCGTGAGTATTTGTTGCGTGAACGAGCTGCCGAACATGCACTTGCCGAACTTGCAGTTCTTCTTTGCGAGCGGGTTGGGTGTGTTGTTGGCCGAGGTGCCGAAGCAGGCCGCCGCACAGCAGCGCAAGGATTCGGACGCGCCGGAATCGGATCCACGGGAGCTGCGGGCCGCCGCGCGGAGCGGTGGGATCAGTAGTCCGTCGCCTGAGCGTGGGTAGTCTCGGGTTGGCCGCGTTTGGCGGTTTTTTGGCGCCGAAGGAACGAGCGATGTAAGGCTCGTTTCCCCCCGGATTCACCTTGCCAACCCCGAACGCCAGAGGCTTTCACACCGCGATCGACGTGGGTTCCACGAAGGTCTGCGTGGTCGTGTGCCGTTCGAGCGCTCGCGGTTTGGACATCGTCGGGCACGGTGTAGCTGAGCGGGACGCTGAACTCGACTCCACCGTTCACGCGATCCGCGATGCCGTGACGCAAGCCGAGCGCCGCTCTCAGCTGCGGATCGGTGCGGTCTACGCGAGCCTCGCCCAAGCGCGCGGCTCCGCGTTCGGGCTCGACGCGGACGCCGCCCGGTGCGTCGTCGATCGCGAAGCACTCGTCCTGTGTCTCGAGCGCGCTGGCCTGTCGGTCATCGACTTCGTCCCCAACTCGATCGCGAGCGCAGACGCCGTGCTCAACCTCGAAGAACGCCGGACCGGAACGGCGCTCATCGACGTGGGCGCGCGAACCACGGATCTGCTCGTCTACGAACGCGGTTCGATCACGAAGACCGAGGTGATCGACTTCGGAGGGGCCACACTCACGGCTGCGCTCGCGACGCGCTTCGAAGTCTCACTCGCCGAAGCCGAGTTCTTGAAGCGCAACGCCGGCAGCGCCGTCTCGAGCTCGCTCGACGCGGAAGAAGACGCGCTCATCGCCGTTCCGAACTGCCTCCACGGCGAAGGCAGACCGATCCGGCGCCGCGACTTCGCGCGTGTGATCGAATCGCGGCTCGGACCGCTCTGGTGCCGCATCACTCGCTCGTTGGACTCGCGCGAGCTTAGCGGCGGTGTCGTGTTCACGGGCGGAGCGACGTTGCTGAACGGCTTCATGACGCTCGCAGAGCTGCGCCTCGGCCGCCCGGTGCGGCGAGCTGCGCCGTTTGGTGTCGAGGGTCTGCCGGGCCAGTTGCTCAGCCCATCCTTCGCGACTGGAGTCGGCCTCGCGCTGTACGTCGCCCGGCACGCAGATGTGCTCGGGCAACGCAGTGCGACGTGGGGTCGCCGCCGTCTCGCGACAGCGTGAAAACAGTGTCGCCTGGAACGCGATACATCCCGCGATCCGCCACCGCTCGCTGCGGTGCGTGCTCACGTACCAAAGCGTACGCTCCGCGCGCTCCTCACGACCGGCGACGCCTCGCAGAATGTCTCGCGTCCCATCCGACGCTGTTTTAGAGACCGAGCGTGCGCTTTGGGTGATGCCGATCGGCCATCCCCATGAACGGGGGATGGATCGAAAACCCGACCATGCTCCGAATCGGCTCGCGCAACTCGCGCGCTTGTTCCTTCGTCAGCTCGAGAAAGAAATTCTCGTGCTGGCGCAGCCACGGATCACAGTACTGACCCGTCACTGCGAGCCGCGAGCGGTCAGTCTGATTTGCACCCCCGCCGTGCCACAACGAACCCAGAAAGAACACGGCTGAACCCGCAGGCATCGGACACGGCACCGTCTCCTCACGCCGCGGCATTCGATCGGCCCAGACGTGACTGCCCGGCACGACCACCGTCGCGCCGTTCTGCTCCGTGAAGTCGTCGATCGCGGCGATGAAGGCGGCATGCACCGCTTTGTGTGGGCGCGGGAGCGGATAAAACGCGTCGTCGTGATGCAGCAACTGCGCCGCTTCACCTGGCAAGATGTTGATGATCTGTGCCTGGCTCAGCAAGTAGTTCGGCATCAACACCGCATCGAGCAACGCCAGGATGCGCGGATGATCGATCAAGTCGTCGATCGCGCGCGTCTTGCTGAGCGGCGCATAAACGCGTTGTGTCTTGTGGCCCTCGAACGGATTGGCGCCGGTTCGATCCGCCAGCCGCAACGACTCTTCGCGAATGTGCGCGCACTGATCGCGATCGAGCAGGCCCTCGAGGATCACGAACCCGTCGCGCAACAACCCATCGAGCTGCGCTCGCACCGTTTGATTCGCCGGCTTGTCACCCATGACCGATCATGTGCCAGGTCCAGCGATGTTTGGCCAGCCTGAACCCGCCTGCGCTTTTGCACGCGCAGCATGCCGGCTGCGCGATCGCGCGATGCCAATTGAGGGGCGTTCAACCCTCGAGAACAGGCGTGGCCACAGCTGCCGCACGCGCGCGTGCACCGATGAACAACGACAACAACGCAGCGACGACGCCCGCGGAACCCGCGATTCCAAACGCCCACACGTAGTCGCCCTGCAAAGTCCGCAAGTTTCCCGCGACCATGGCCGCGGTTGCAGCTCCGACTTGATGCCCCGCGACGACCCAACCAAACACCATCGGTGCAGCTGCGTCGCCGAACGTTTCGTTGGTGAGGCGCAGGGTCGGCGGCACTGTCGCGATCCAATCGAGACCGTAGAACACCGAAAAGACCGACAGACTATACAGCGTAAAGCCGGAGTGGGGGAGCCAAACTAGCGAGAGCCCGCGCAAGCAGTAGTACATGAACAGCAATTTGCGCGCGTCGTAGCGGTCGGTGAGCCAACCCGAGAGGGTGGTGCCGACCAAGTCGAAGATGCCCATCATCGCGAGCAAGCTCGCGGCGCGGACCTCGGGAATGCCGTTGTCGCCGCAGAGCGCGATCAAGTGTGTGCCGACGAGCCCGTTCGTGGTCGCGCCGCAGATGAAGAACGTTCCGAACAACAACCAAAAGTCGCGATGCCGAGCCGCGCTCCACAACACCGAAAGCGCCGAACGAAACGGGTGCGTCGGTGCAGCTGGTGGCTGCGTGAGCTCGGATGCTCCGTACAGTGGAAGGCCGATGTCGCTCGGGTACTCGGGCAACAGCCACGCTGCGAGTGGTACGATCGCGAGCGCACAAGCTGCGATCGTGAGGACGACCAGCTGCCAACCGTGCGACTCCGCCAGCATCGCAAGACCCGGAATGAAGATCAGCGAGCCGGTTGCGGTGCTGGCCGTCAGCAAGCCCATGATCAAACCGCGGTGCGTCGTGAACCAGCGATTCACGATCGTGGCGCCGAGCACGACCGTGACACATCCCGACGCGAGGCCTGACACGACTCCCCAGGTCAGGATCATGTGCCAATGCTGGGTCATCAGCGCGCTGCCGCCCGTGGCCGCAGCCATCAGCAGCAATGCGATGACCAGCACTCGACGCACGCCGAAGCGCTGCATCAAAGCTGCTGCAAACGGGCCCACCAAGCCGTACAGGAAGATGCCGATTGCCGCCGACAGCGACGTTTGACTGCGCGTCCAACCGAAGGCCCGCTCGAGCGGTTGTAGCAGTACGCCAGGCGCGGCCCGGAGGCCTGCGCCAACGAGTAGCGCAATGAAGATCACGCCTACCACTACGAACGCGTACTTCTGGCCGAAAGGTCGCGTGCCCAAGCTCATGACGCCCATAAGTGGAGCACTGACACAGGAACGTCAATCCCGGACCGCTGCTCGTGCAAACGTCCAGGTTCTCGCGGCTGTGAGGGCGCTGTGCAGCACTAAGCTGTTACCGGCGATGGGACAACTCAGCGCGATCGGTGCTGCTCTGCGCGCTGTACCGACATGGCGCGCGAAACGACAAGCGGGTAGGCTCATATCAACCCGTATGATCAAGCCGCTCATTGTGGACCTCGCGCTGCCGCTCTACGCGGAGCTTCCCAATTACGAGGCGAAACCGGCGGACATCGAATCCGATTTCGAGTCGTCGACGGTCAGCGAAGCTCACAGCGGCACGCTGGAGGTGAGCTTGCAGAAGAAGCTCCCGTCCAGTGAAGAATCAACCACGCTATACATTTGCGGCTAGTGCTGCTCTGACTCGGCGTTGGGCTGTTTGCGAATCGCGCGCTGTTTGCGAAACGCGCGCCGAACGAGCGAGTCTGGTTACTAACGCGCACGCTCACTAACAATCGAGCCCGCATTCGCATCCACGCGGGTGTGTTGCGTCGTGAAAAGCTCGGTTCGTGACGCGAGAAACGCGCTCTGCGCGCGACGCGCTCGAGGCTGGACACAATCGTCTCGCTTTATCGCCATCTGGACGTATATAGCCGTTGATGGCAGCGCTGATTTGCGCGACTAGCCGGATAGAATTGTTTCAGCGCAAGGTAGTCTTATGGCGAAATCCAGCGGATTTTCACGCGCGCGGCTCGGGCGCTTGTCCGATGCCATGCGCGGTTTCGTCGAGCGCGGCGAAGTTCCAGGCATTCTCACGCTGTTGTGTCGCAACGACGAAGTGCACGTCGACACGTGTGGCGTTCTCGATTTCGGCACGCGTACGCCGGTGCAGCGCGACAGCTTGTTTCGCATCGCATCGATGACGAAACCCGTGACCGCAGTCGCAGCGCTGTGCCTCGTCGAGGAAGCCAAGCTGCGCCTCGATGATCCGATCGACAAGTGGCTGCCCGAACTCGCCGCACCGCGCGTGTTGCGGCGCATCGATGCTCAAATCGACGACACCGTTGCAGCGGAACGCGCCATTACGCTGCGCGACTTGCTCACGTTTCGACTCGGTTCCGGCATGTTGCTCGGCCCGACCGAGCTCGTGCCGATTCAGCGCGCGCTCGCCAGCGCGGGGATCGATCTCGGCCCGGAATCACCGGTGCTCGAACCGAATACGTGGATCGAGCGCTTCGGAAAACTGCCGCTCATGCATCAGCCGGGCGAGCAGTGGATGTATCACACGGGTTCGCTCGTGCTGAGTGTGCTGATCTCGCGTGTCGCGGGCATGAGCTTCGAGTCGTTTTTGCAGGAGCGAATCTTCGGCCCGCTCGGTATGAACGAAACTTCGTTCGAAGTGCCTGAAACCAAGCGCGCGCGGCTGATGACGCCGTATCAACTCGAAGATGCGAGCGGCGGTTTGATCCGCTATGCGACGCGCACGGAGCCGATGTTCCCCGCCGGCGCGACGGGTTTGATCTCGACTGCCGATGATTTCTTCGCGTTTGGTCGGATGCTGCTGCGTTACGGGCGGTTCGGTGGAGAGCGCATTCTCGCGCGCCCGACGGTCGAAGCGATGACGACCGATCAACTCACGCTCGCACAGAAAGCAGCTTCGCCGTTTTTTCCTGATTACTGGGGGACGCACGGTTGGGGCTTCGGCGTTTCGATCGTGACTGCGCGCGACAACGTCGCATCGGTGCCGGGGCGCTTTGGTTGGGACGGTGCATTCGGCACGACCTGGTACTCGGACCCGACCGAGGACCTCGTCGCAATCTTGATGACGCAGCGCTATGCGAACCCGCTTGCGTCGAAGATCAACGCGGATTTCCTCACGCTGGCATATCAGGCGATTGACGACTGAGCGCGGCGTTGCGCGGCTTCACTCGCGTGGAAAAAGCGAATACGGTGGCGCCATGCAACGCACGGAAAAGAACGTCAGGCTCGGGTTGACCTTGCCGCTCGGTAGCGCGCGTAGTGCAGTGGAGCTCGCGCAAGCGGCACGCGCACAAGGCTTCGAGGAGATTTGGCTCGCAGAGGTTGCAGGCGGCGATGCCTACGCAATTGCGGGCGCACTCGCGGTCGGTGTGCCTGGGATGCCGATCGGAACTGCAGTCGTTCCGGCGCAGACGCGCACGCCGATGGTGCACGCGATGGCAGCGATGAGCTTGAGCCAGCTCACCGACGGCAACTTCATATTGGGGTTGGGCTTGTCGTCGCCGAACATCGTGCGCGACTGGGGCGGCCAACCGTACGACAAGCCGCTCACGCGCATGCGCGAGCACGTGGAATTGCTCCGCACGATGTTGCGCGGGCAAAAGGTCGAGCTCAACGGCAAGACGTTGCAGAGCAAGCGTTTCAAGCTCGGTGGCGCGCCGGTCGGCGACGTGCCGATCTATCTCGGCGCCTTGAACGAACAGATGTTGAAGCTGACCGGCGAGCTTTGCGATGGCGTGATCCTCAACATGGTTCCCGAGTCGGCGTTGCCGCAGATCTTGTCTGCCGTGCGTGCGGGTGCAGAGGCCGCGGGCCGCGATCCCGCTACGATCGAGGTCGTGAGCCGGTTGCACGTCGTCATGATCGACGACGAGAAGGCCGGCCGCGAGTTGATCCGGAACGTGTTCGGCGCGTACGCGGCGACGCCCGGCTACAATAAGTGTTTCGAGTGGATCGGGTTCGAGCAAGAGGCGCGCGAGATTCGCGAGCGGTTTGCGAAAGGCGATCGCGCCGGTGTCGCTGCAGCCGTGAGCGACGAGCTGTGTGAAGCGCTCGCGGTGATCGGCAATGCGGACAAAGTGCGTGCTCGCGTGCGCGCGTACGCAGAACAAGGCGTCGACGTCTGCGTGATCAATCCGATCGCGGATCCGGCCGGCATCCAGAAGATGCTGCAGGCGCTCTCCGGTTGCTTGTCCGGGCTCGATTGCCGGCAGAGCGGTGTACTGCGGGCGACGAGTTGACCTCCGAGTCTTGACGCGTCACTCGAGGCCGACTGCGTAACCCGCCTGCACAGACCAGTACGCGACAGAGCCGACCACGTTACCGGTGTGCAGCACTGCACTGAGCTGATCGTTGCCGAACAAGCCGCTGCCGACCCCGACTTGGCCGGACCAACCGAGCGACTGGTCGGGCCACAACACGCCGATCGTGCCGTCGAGCAAGAAGCGGAAGCGCGGGTCGCGCGCATTCGGGACTTCGAGCTCTCCGCGCGCAAGCGATGCGCCCACGCCAGTAAACGCCGTGGTCTCGGGAATCCAGGCCGCGGGTAGGCGGGCGTCTTCGCGGGCTTCGCGCTCCGCGTCGCGAAAGCGTGGTGCAAAGCGGCCGGCGACGCGAACTGCCGCGCGGCCGAAGTCGCTCGGCAGCGCGAAGCTGCGGCCGGCGCCGGCATCGAAGCTCAACCCGGCGCCCAAGTAGTCGCGCTCGAGCGTGACGTAGCGATTGCCCGCGGCGCGCGCCGTCGCGTAGTAGCCGAGCCCGAACGGGATCGACGCCTGAAGCGCGACCTCGTCCGTGGCACCAGCGAGCCGCAGCTGTGCGCTGTCGAACGTGATTGTGTTGACCGAGGCACTCGCGGACAAGAGGCTGCCGCGATCACCGAGCAGCGCTTGGCGCCACAGGCCGAATGGGCGCGCAGTGCTTCCGTCGCGCATGCGAAAACCACCGGACAGCTCGGTCGAGCGGATTCGGCCACCGAGTTCGGCGGCAACCTCGCGTGCAGCGCTCGGCTGCAACACGCGCAAGCCCTTCTGCGGCGTGATCTCCGTGAGTGCGGCCGAAGCCTTGACGCCGAACGTCGAGCCATCGAGCTCGAGCTCCGCTCGGTTTGTCCACAAGCGCAGGCCGTCGCTGTCGAACAGCTCACTCGATGCGCGTGCGTAGTCTGTGCGGTCGGCTCCGGTCGGCGACCAGCTCGCGGGCCGATCCGCTGCGAGCGCAGCACGGTCGTCGTTGGACAAGCGGGGATCGGCCGCGCCCTGTTTCGCGAGTGTGTAGGCTTCGTCATTTCGATCGAGGCGGTGAAGCACGTAGACGCGCTGCCGGATCGGAAGCTCGGTGCCGTACTTCTCGAAGACTCGCGCTAGGGCGCTCTTGTCGTTCGCTTCGAGCGCGACGGCGAGTGCCTGTGCGTGTTGGCTCGTCCAAAGCAGGTCGTAGATGTCGTTCGCACTCGGTGCGAGCTCGGGTGCACGCGCGAGAGCTTTTTCGGCTTCGCCGAGCTCGCGCTTTGCTGCGACGAACTCGCGATGTTCGAACGCTGCGAACGCGAGCCGCTGGTGCAGCGTGATGCGCTGCTGCCAGTAGCCGGGGTCCGCGCGGAATCCGCCGAACTGTTCGGCTTCGCGAAGCAAGCCGGCGACGCGAGTGTCGTCGTCGGTGCGCGATGCGGCTTCGATCATGAGCCGGAGCATTTCGGCGTTCTTGAAGCGATCGAAGCCGGCTCTCGCAGTCGCGAATGGAACCTTCGGGTCCGCGTTTTCACGTTGCAGCTGGTAGAGGCGGGCGACGTCCCAGGAGCTCGCAGTCGGAAGCGCGACGAGCTCGCGTGCAGTTCGTTCGCAGACGTCGAGGTCGCCCGCTTCCCAAGCGACGTCATAGACCTGGCGAAGGAAGGTATCGTCGAGCGGTCCTGGAGCGCTCGTGAGCGCACGAAGTGCTGACTGGGTTTGACCGAGTCCAAGCCGCAAATCTGCGAGCACGACTGAGCGGGCCTGTGAGGGAAATAATGCGCTGAGCTCGGTTTGCGCGTCGGCGGCGAGTTCGGCCTTGCCCGACCGAACCAGAAGCCCCACTTTGATTTCCCAGGTGACAGGGTCGCGCCCGAGTGCACCGCGAAGTGCTGCATCGACGGCGGAAAGTGCAGCACGAGTATCGCCGAGCGCTTCATCGAGCGCGATCATCTCGCGAAGCTGAGCCCGAAGCCGTTCGATCTGACGCGGTGCTTGCGCCTGCGGAGCGGCCGCGCCGCGAGCCGGACGCCCGCCGCACGTGCGAGCGATCCGCGACTGAGGTGCGCGTGATGACGGCGTCAGACTCGAAAGCTCGCCGGTCTGCTTGGCTCGCCTTCGCTGGCGCGACGACCGAGACTTCGGCGCGCGTTCGGCTTGCGCTGCTGCACGCACTCGTTTCACAGGGGCTTCTGGTTCTTCCGCCGCTTCCGCCACGTCCCCCGCCGTGGGTTTCGCTGAACCCGCGCCGGCCAGCAACGTTCGCAGCAGACGCAGATCCCAGTTCGCCTTTGCCAACTCGATCGCGCGACCGCGATCGTCCGCACGGCCTTCGTGGCGGACCAGCCACACGTACTCGTCCATCGCTTTGAGCGAGTTGCCGTTCCACTCCGCTAGCTTTGCCAAACGACGATGCAATGCCGCATCGTCCGGCTTCGTGCGCAGAAGTTTTTGCGCGAGCTGGTAGCCCAGCTTCACATCCACCGCTTGTGCCAAGTCTAGGCTTGCAGCTACCAGCTGCGGATCGTCCTGGCCGAATCGCGCCCGCAGGTCTTCCGCGAGAGCCAATAGTTCTTCCGGCTTCATCACACCGCGCGCCAACTCGAGCGCCCGCAATGCATGCGTGAGGCGCACCGGCAGCTCCGTGCTCGCCGCTGCAAACACCTGCAGCGCAACTGCGCGCGCAGCCTGATCGGCCTGTAAATGCGCCGTCTCGGCCGCTTCGACGTGCGCCTCGAACTCTCGCAACTTGCGCTGTGCCAACCGATCCAACAGCTCCGCGGCCCGCGCAGGTTGCGCGAGCGACTGACACAGCTCAGCGAGCTTCTGCACGCGCTCCGCCGAAGCGTTCGCCAGATCCATCGCCTCGATGTCTGCGACCACTCGCTTCAACGCGGCGGCTCGCGCCGCCGCTTGGCTCGGCTCGATCGCGGCCCACGCCTTACGATCGATCTCGAGCCGCAGCTCTTCCGCGAGCGAGTACAAGCGCAGCTCTTTTGCCCGCTCGAACACGCGTGAGCCGGGCGTGAGCAACGGCGCGACGATGTGCCGCGCAGCTACGAATTGCCCGGCCTCGACCGTCTTGCGCGCGACTTGCAACCGCAGCTCGGCGTCGTCCGGCCGCCGCGAGAGATCCAAGTCGAGATAGATGAGCGACAACGCATCCGGCAAGATCTCGAGCGCGAGCGTTTGGCGACGTACCGCCGAGGGCAGCAACATGCTCAACACCACGACAACCGCGGCGCTCAGCCCGAGCAGGCCCGACCGGCTCACGAGCGGCCGATACGCTTCACCCGTCGCATCGATTTCACCTGGCCGTGTCATTCGCTCGCTCCACATCGCAGCTCGCTCGCGCCGGTATCATGCTCCGACAAGCGCAGCTCCAAGCTGCGCCCCGCACTCGTCGTCACGCGCAGGTGACGACGGGCGAGGCGCAGCTCGCAGCGCGCCGACGGAGGCAATCCGGCGAGCGTGAGTTGCAAACTTTCTGCTCCTGAAACTTCGAACTCAACGCGACCGTTCTTCGCATCGAATCGCGTGAACTGGCCATTCGCACTGACCACGTGCGGCTGGTCGAGACTCGGCGCGCCGAGGACCAGCTTGCGCGGGCCTTCGCCGGCGAAGCTCACGTAGCGGCCCTGAGCCAGTGTGCTCACCGCTGCGACGCTGCTGCTGGCTGCGAGGTCCGGCAGGCCGAGCTCGCTCGGGATGCGCACGGTCCGCAGCGCCCGATCGCCGTACACGAACCACGCGCCTTCGAGATCGCGTGCGACAACCTGATCGCGAAACGCGTGAACGCGCGCGGTGTACTCGGCGATGCGAATCGGCAGCACCTGGTGCGACGCGAGCCAACTGTAGATACGCTTCAAACTTTCGAGGCCGGCCGGACTCGAAGCCATGTACGCGTGGTAGTGCAACGCGATCGGCTTCATGCGGCGCGGGCCGTCCGTAAACTCCAGCGTCTCGAGCACGCGCTCGAACGGGTAGCTCTCGGCATCCCCCGGAACGAAGCGGCTGTCCCAGGCGATCGGAGCCGGAATTCCCAGGCCGTTCGACTGCTGCGTCGCCATCGCTTGTACTTGCGTGAGCGAGCCGAAGCTGCCGCGCGGATCCGTTTCACCGTTCGGCAGTGCATCGGCGTACGCCGATGTGAGCTGCAGGAGTGACTTCACCGCTTCGCGGTCGCTGTCCGTGGCCGAGCCGTGCAGCGCGTGCGGCCAGCCGGACGGTGCGAGCACCTCGTCCCGAAGCACGGTCCAAGTTGCGGGCCGACCACGAAGCCGGGCGCGTTCGCCGGCGCCTTGGGTTTCGACTACGAACAGCGCGAGCCGCCGCCCGTTTTCGGTCGTCACGTCCGGTACCGGCATCGCCGGCAACTGAAGCGCGCGAGTGAGAAACGCGAATGGATCGAGAACCCAAGCGCGTTCGCCGTGAAGGCCGCGAAGCCCGAACACATGACTCGAAGCGACGCCGCCCCAAGCGGCAGTCGCGACCGCATCGCAGACGTTGCCCGCTTGGTCGAGCGCGCGAAGATGACGAGTCACGCCGGCACCATCGAGCACGAGCCCCGTGCCGGGCACGGGATGAAGCGGCGGTTCGACTTCGAAGCCGATCAGCCCATCCCGCACGACGATTGTGCTCGCCGGGCGCGAGCCGTCCGCCGCGCCGTTCCAGCCACCACGTGCCGGTGCAAACCCCAACTCGCGTGCTTCGGGGGACGATGGATCGAAGCCCAACGCTCCAAACACCGCGAAAAGCGTTCCGCTCCGCGTCTGCTCCAGCATCCAACGCCCGTATGCACTCGGCACCGAACCACCTTCGAACCAGCTGATCACGCCGGCGTACCGGCCCGCCAACGCCTCGCTCGGAAGTCCCGCGTGCACGCTGTGCAGCTCGGGCACGTAGCCGAGGTACTCGAGAACCGGCGCGAGCCACGACAGCGGACCACTTCCAACTGCGGCACCGTCTTTTAGCGGCGTGTCGGTCAGCAGCATCACGCGACGCGGGAAGATCTCGTAGCGACCCACACCGACGTCGCTCAAGTCGCCGTTGCAGACCCAAGGCTCGAAGCCGAGCTTCAAAATGCGTTTTGCGGTCTCGCGCGCGGCCGCTCGTTCTTGGGTCGGCCGGTAGTCGATCACCGTCACTGGCAACCGATACTTCACGTGCGCTTCCTGCAACTTCGCGACCAGCCATTCGCGATCGGCTTCCGGAACGCGGGTGTACTGCTTGCGCCCGGCATCCCACCGATCGAACAGCGACTCCGCAACCACACCGCTGACGAGCGGCGCGATCTGCGGCAGCAGCTCGAACCCGCGATTCACGATCAGTTGCACGCCGGCATGCCGAGCCTTCATCGCGCGAAGCAACTGAACGATGCCATCGCGCTGTTTCGTGCGAGCTTCTTCCGTTTTCGCACCGAGCTGGTAGCTGTCGAGCGTGTCGAGAAAGAACCGCGAGTAACCGCGCGCGTAGAGCGCTTCGAAACGCTCCAGCTGGTACGCGCGATAACCGGGGTTCGCGAGATCCATCACGAGACTCGCCCACGCCGTATTCCGCGCGAGCACCCAGCCAGGCGCGAGCGCGTTCGCTTGCGACGGCGCCGCCTCACCCACGCTGAAGTACGCGACCGGTTCCGCCCCGAGCGCTTTGATCGCCCGGGGGTCACCCACGTGCTCGGGCTGCACGACCACTTGATCGTAGACAGTCGCGATCTCCCGCGGGAGCGCTTGGCCGTAGTAGAACGCCGTCGACGACGACTGTGCAGCGGATGGCTGCGACCCACGGGACTGCGCAAGCGCGCCCGCACTCGCCGCCCAACACAACCCGGAGACCAAGGCTCGAACGAACGCTCTCATCCCGCACTCCGCTGCAACATGAACGTGTCGCGCACGAGCGTCGAAAACACTCGGCTCAGCATCCACAACCCCGCCAAGCTCGTGATCGCCATCGCGCTTGCGAAGCCGTACCCGTAGTACTCAGGCCCGAGCTGCTGCGACGCCCAAGTCAGCACCGCGTTGCTGACGACGAGCAGCACGACGAGCGCACTCACGGCGCGCCGCCGGTCCAAGTAGAAGAACATGCTGGTGACCGACAACAACAACACCTGCAGTGCGACGCCCGCCGCATCGATGTAAAACAGCGGCAAATGCAGCACCGAGATGCCGAATAACTCGAGTAACCAAGGCCCGAGACACACGGCCACTACGAAGCTCGCGCTCTGTACCTTCATGATGCCCATCACCGCGCGCCGCGCAGAGTCGGTCATCTCGTTGCACAGCTGCTGGATCTTCCGCAGCGACGCACCGTGCCGCACCGCCCCGTAAAACGAAGCGTGCGACTCGGCGAAGTCGGTTTCTACGCGCACCAAGAACACGGCCATACCCGGCACGAGCGTCAGGTACGCGAGAAAGATCGGCAGGTCGTACACCTCGGACGAGCGCAGCGGCCCTAACACCGCGCGGCTCGTCTCCGGGTTCGACCAGAACATCCACTTGTCGACCCAAACGCCGACGTTGTAGAGCACGCCGACCAACCCGAGCTCGAAGAACAACGACTTCCGGCGCATGAACCGAAACGACGCCGGAGTGCGACTCGGCATCGACCGCACGATCATCGCCAGAGCGGCGAACAACAGCGTCGCCTGACCCACCACGAAGCCGCTCAACATCCCGACTTCACCGAAGCGCGCGAGCACGAGCGTGGCCCCGAGCGTCACCGCGTAACCGAGCACGAAGCTCAGCAACACCTTGTCGTGCGCACGCAAACCCGTGAGCACGACGATCACGATCCAGATGTCACTCAGCGTGACGAGACCCATCCCCAAGAGCAGCTTGAGGAACAAGGATTCCTGCGGAAACAGCGGCGAGAGCGCGAGTGCGACCGCCGCGGTCGTGACGCTGGTGAACGCCAGTGCGCCAAACAGGTTCGGCACCGTGAGATCGCGCTCACCGAGGTAGTCGCGATCCGCGATGAACCGCGTGAACATCAATTGCAGCGGCCCGGTGAGAATCAGCGAACCCGCAAACAGCCAAGTCACCGAAACCTGAAACCGCACGAGCATCGCCGGATCTGGTACGAGCGCGCGGCCGAGCATGCCGATCAGCAGCAACGTCATGATCGAGAGCAACCACGGACCACTGCTGATCAAACCGGCAGCGCCGTAGAGCTTCAACAGGCCGGTGTAGCCGCCGTCGCGATGCAACGTGCGTAAACTGAAGCCGACGCCAGCCATCAGCCCTCCATCGCGCGCAGGTAGACTGCGCGGTATTCTTCGAGCATCGTCGACTCGGCATAGAAGCGCTGCACGCGCTCGAGGCCGGCAGCTTGGCAGCCCTTCCAAGCTTCGAAGTTGGCGAGCAACTCGAGCGCTGCATCACCGAGCGCGCGCGCGTCGGCAAACGGAGCGATGCGCCCCGCGCGACCGAGCGCCTGATCCTCTTCCGTTCGGCCGTCGATCTGCTCGCGACACGCACCGACGTCGGTCGCGACGCACGGCACGCCCGCAGCAAAACCTTCGAGAATCGCGAGCGGCTGCGCTTCGCTGATCGAAGTCAGCATCAGCAGACCGAGCTGCGGCAGAATGTCAGCGACGTTCTGATGCCCGAGGAAGCGAATGTGCTTCTCGATTCCGAGGCTGCGCGCGAGCGCACGACACTCTTGCCCGTAGGCAGGATCTTCGTCTTCGCTGCCGATGATCCAGCCTTCCGCTTCCGGAAGTTGCGCCGTCACCAGCTGCATCGCCCGCAGGAACGTTTTCACGTCCTTGATCGGAACGACGCGACCGATCAGCCCGACGACCAGCGGCACTTTGTTCTGCGGACGGGTCGCCCGCGCGGCCTCGAAACGGTTCGCGTCGATCCCGTTCACGATCACGCGCGTGCGCTCGCTCGCTGCGCCGTCGCTCGCCTGCCGCTCGCGGTTGCCTTCGTACAGCGAAATGATCGGGTCCGCTGCGCGGTAGGTCAGGCGCCCCAAGCTTTCGAAGTAGCGGATCCAGAGCTTGCGAATCGCAGCCGAGCCGTCGCTCCAGGCCGAGTGCTGCGGACCTCCGAGATCATCGAACCACTCCGCTTGGTTCAAGTCGATCCGCCGCTCTTTTGTGTAGATGCCGTGCTCCGACAAGATCAAGGGGCGACCCGAGTGCCGCTCGAGCAATGCACCTAGAAAGCCGGCGTACCCGGTCGACACCGTGTGATAGACGCGCGCGAGCGGTGCTTGCGCCGCGATCGCCGCGAGCTGAAACAGCGGCGCGTGCAACAGGCGCAAGGTCCAGAAGTAGTCTACGAACGACGCATCCGGATCCGTCGCTTGATGGGCTTTGCAGATATGCTGCCACGCAACTTCGCTGCACAAGAAGTGCTCGAGCTTGAGGCCGCCCGGGCGCTCCATCCGGACCAGCGCTGCATCCACCGCGTGCTCGAGCCGGTTGACCGCCGCCTTCGACGCTTGCGACCGACCCGCGCGTGCATCCAAGTACTGATGAAGCTGTTCACTCTCGCGCGCGAGTTGCGCCGACGGGTTGGTCGGCTCCGGCGGCTCGTGACGCAGGCCGTCTTCGAGATAGTGCGTCTCGAGGTGGATGACGTTTTGCGGCAACTCGTAGCGGGGTTTGCCGTAGTCGCGGCGGCGCCCGCCGAGGAAGATCAATGAGAAGGTGAGCTCCGGCATGCCGGCCAGCAACTGATGCACCCAGGACGACACGCCACCGCGCACGAAGGGATACGTCCCTTCCAAGAGCAAACACACATCGGCTTCAGGTTTTTGTGCGGCGTTCATGTGGCACTCCGAGCGGTCCAAAAGCGTGCGACTGGTTCGAGTCGTGCTGGATGCATCGGGTCATCGGCCACGCGCGCGAGCAGTCGCGGGATGGCGTCGAATTTCCTCATCAAAAATGCGGCTTCCGCCAACAGCGGCGCACACACGCCAGGAGCGACGCCCGCGCGTTCGGCGGCGACGATCAGTTCCCAGGCGGCTTCGGGTACGGATTGCTTGAGGCGGACGCGTGCGAGGAGCAGCGCGGTCGTACCGTCGAATTTGTCTCGCAGCGCGGCTTCTGCCCAGCGTGCGGCTTGGTCGAGGTTGAGCTTTTGGCCGTCGCCTTCGCTGAACTCGCCGTAGACGAGCTCCCAGTGATCGTTGGCGAGGCCGCGCAGGCGGGTGAGTTGAGCGTTGTCGGTTTGCGAGACGTCGCCACCGACTTCTTCGCGCAGCTCGGCGAGTGCGTGCGTGATGCGCGCACGGATCTGTTTTTCGCGGCGCTCGAGGATCGCGTAGGCGAGGAGCCGCACGTCTTCGCTGCGATCGCCGAGGGCGACGCGAAGCAGCGGGACTGCGCGCTTCGGATCCATCCGGCGCAACGCCATGACGGAGCGAACGCGCTGTTCGATTGGGCGCTCGGGGGCGAGCTCGTCTTCGATCGATGCGAAACCGCGTTGGACGTCGAGTGTGACGCTCTCGTGTGAATAAAACGTGGGGAGCTCGAGCTCGAGAACATGGTCCGCCGTCGCGCGGCGTGATGAAGCCATGTGCGGCAGCACGACCCAGACGAGACCGAGAAAGCCGAGGCCGGGAAGGGTGAACGCGAGTGAGGCGGTCACGATTGCGGCGAGCTCGGGTCGAGCTTCGGGAGTGCCGTTCGCTGCGCGATTGCCGGCGAGCGCGCAGCTCAGAGCGGCGATCGTGTGCCAGGCGAGCGCGGCGACGACTTGGTCTGCGGCGAGGAGCAGGAGCGCGGCGGTTTCAGCGCCGAGCGCCAGCAGCAGGGCGCAGACCAGGCTGGTCGAAGACCGAAATGTGTCTGGATGCGGCACGGTGTACTGATCAAAGCGAAGAGCTCGAGCGAGGGGCGACGCCGGTCCGCGCTTGCGTGCGCGAGCGGGGTTCGGCCGCCGGTTGAGCGACGCTGCGAACAGCTGCAAAGCCAGCAGGAGCGGGTGGGGCGGGGAGACGCGCTGCACGTCCGGAAGCAGGGGCTTTCGCCGGTGTTGCTGGAGCCGCGACGCTCTGCGTCTGGACTACGCCGGAATCGTCTTCGCGAGTGCTCGGCTCGGAGATCACAGGTTCGACACTGGAGCTTCGCTCTGTGTTCTCGGTGAGACTTGTGGTCGCAGCTTCCATCGCGGGTGTACTCGGGCGACCCTTCTGCGAGATCGAGCGTGCTTTGGCGAAGGTCGCGAGCATGTTCGCGCGAGCCTCTTCGATCGAGGGTCGCTTCGAATCGTCGAAGACAGGCCGCGGAATGCTACGAGCAGGAACGACTTCGCTGTTCGCTCGCACGTCGTCGGTGGGACCTGCCTGGGGTGCCGAGCTCTCGGCGGCAACGCTGTGTACAACGTCGGCGTCGCCAGGCTGAGCGGTAATCGCGGTCGTGTCGGCAGCAGGAGCGGGGGTCCGCGTTTTCTGGAACGCTGCGCGTACTGACGCGCGTGCGTCTTCGGCCTTGGCTGGCGTGGCAGGCACAGCTGCCGGTACGGGTGCGCTCGCGGTACGCGCCGGCGCTGCTGAAACGCTCGTGGTGTTCGCGCGGATACTGTTCGCAACCCGGCTCGACCGGAAGGACGCTGCCATGACCGGCCGTGCGGAGGTCGTCGAGACCGAGTCCTCCGAGCGCGCTTTGCGCGCGAATGCAGCGAGAATTGCGGTGCGCGCGTTCTCGACGGGAGGCGGCAAGATGGTTCGGGGTTCGCGCGCTTCCGTCACGCTGATTTCTGAGTCGCGGATGTTGTCTGAGGTGTCGGTGTTCACGCAGCCTTTGTTCGTTCGTTGAGCTGTGACAGTCGTCCGACCGAGAATCACGGGCGAGCGGACGCTCGTTGTCGCGACTGGCTCGACCTTCTTGGCTACGGGCGCGGCAGGTGCCGGCGCAGCAGGGATTTTTTCGGCACTAGCGACCATCGCCGGTGCAACATTGCTCGTCGCAGTTGGTTCGACGGCTGCGGTTGCTTCGACAGTCGCGGTCGCCTCAACCGTCGTGGCAGGGACGTCCGAGGTCGCCGCGTCTGCTTGCGGAAGCGCTTGCGGCGAAGTCTGTTCCGAGCTCGGCGCCGCAGCGGCAGTCTTGCGCGACTGCGCCAGCAAGTGCTCCGCTTTGGACGTGTCGGCTTTGGCGCGCCGTTTGTTCTTGCGCCCTCGTGCCGGAGCGATCGCGCGCGCAGGTCGCTCGGAACGACGTTCTTCGTCTGCAGCCACCAGCGGCAGCGTCGGCTCGGCTGCAACCGTCTCCGTGCGGGTTTCGTCGACCTGAGTTTCTCTCGCCACTGCGCTACCTCGTTCGAAGACACCAACCACGTTCGCGGCCAAAACCGAGTCGAGCTCCCGTGCTGCGACGCTGACGGTCTGCGTGTGCTCCTCGCTGCGAAGGGCCGAAATCTCGACGGACGCACGGACGCGTGTCCCCGAAACGACCACGACCTCGTCGGTCCACATCGAGTACACGGCCGATACGGTCACGCGGTCGCGAACGAGCTTGGTGGTGATCCTATCGGCGGCGCGTTTGGCTTCGTCGACGCGAGTCGCGCGTACGTTACCGACGGCAGCTACGTTGACTGTCTCCGTGACCGGCGCCTCGTCAGCATCGACTTCGATCGAAATGTTCAGACTCTCGTCAGCGGCCACTGCACTCTCGCTCGTGTTGTTCGTGTTTGTGTTCGACTCTGCCAACGCACCCGGCTCAGACCCGAGCGCCCGGTAGTCCTGCGCGCCCACTGGCGACAACATCGATTGCACCATCACCGAGGGCCGCACATCCCGCTCGCGAGCAAGTTGCGTCTCCCCGTGCACCTCGCTCCACCGATCGAACAACAGGTCGGCCAAATGCCCCGCCAACACGAACACCTGATTCAGGTGCTCCTCGTGAAACATCATGAACGGCATCTGGTGCACGGCGACCACGCCAACGGTCCGACGCCGCGCAGTGATCAGCGGCACCGCAGCCAAGACCGAAGTGTCATTCCGAGCCGCCTCGACCTGGTCGACGATCGCCGCCAGCTTGTTCGTGGCAAATGCGCGCACGACGAGCGGGTGAAGCGCGCTGCTAGCACCGGTGCCACCGAAGCTCGCGACCGGCTCCGACAGCAAGATGCCATGGTCACGCGCCGCGACGTAGAGCGTAGCCGAGTGCAGGTGCCCCTGCGTCGCCAGTACGTCCATCAACACCTGAGCGAGCTCCTGCATCGAGTGCCCTTCGCCCATCCGCCGCTCCGCGTCGTCCATCGCACCCGAGAGCGACGAGCGACTCGACACGACGCGCTCTTCGAGCTTCGAGTGCGACAGCTGAATCAAGTGGCGCGACCGCTCCGACCGCTCGAGCCGGTCTTGCAGGTGATCCGCGCGCTTCGTGAGTTTGTCGGTCCGGCCGCGCACCGAGTCGCGAATCTGACCTGCGATCAACGCCGTCAAACCGCAGCCGATGCTCCAGCTCGTGAACGACTCCGGGATCGAACCTTCCGACAGCGCATGCCAGGCTGCGAGCCCGCTCAGGAACACCGAGCTCGTGAGCCCCGCCCACAACCCGTGCTGCAAGGCGACCGCGAGCGGCGCGAGCAGGAGCCACGGAAACGGGCTGTGCAGCAGATACGGATCGGCTGGATTCACGAGCGAGCCGAGCACTGGCGCGGCAGCCGTGATCACCATCATCTCGGGTGCCCACCCGAACCCGTGGGCACTCCCAGTCTTACCTCGTCCGAAGAACATTACTGAACTCTTCTAATTCTAAGGCGTGATTCAGTGCGTGATCCCGACAGTCACAAGCACGAATCTATGTATTAGTTCTGACCCCAAATCGTGACATGTCAAGCTAGTGTCAGCTTGTGTCACTTGATGACAAATCAAAGTGTTAGAGACGCAAGACGCCGCTGTGAGCAGCAGCCCTCAGCGGCGAGTTGGAGTGCTCCCCCCTCCGAGTTTTTACTTCACGTAGCCGACGGTCGTAGGCAACGCGATGTTCGCGTTCAGGCTGGTGTTACGCCAGCCCGTGCGATAGCCGCCGTAGCTCACGACGGTCGACGGCACGCTGCCGCCGGCTGCCGGAACCGTGATCGGGATGTTCACGGTCGAGAGCCCCGAGACGGTCAACGTCAGCTGCCCGCTCTGGACGTAGGCAGTGACCTTCGAGCTCGCCGCCGTCCAGTCCGCGAGATTTTTCAGCTCGGTTCCGGCCTGCGTCATGCTCGGATTCACGATCGGGGCGCTCGTGGCGAATACGCGCTTGTAGTTGGTCAGCAGCTTCGTGAGGACTGGATAGAGAATCCGATCCTCCGCGAGGTTGCTCTGGTGGGCGTAGTGCGGGCGCGGGCTGTTCGACACCACGTGCAACATCGCGATCCGAGCCTCGAACGGCACGATATAGCCGTCGAAGCCGAGCTCGGTGCTGAGCGGCGCGATGCAGGTCGAGAGCGGGTTGCTCTCGCACAGGCCACTGCCGCCGTCGGCGGCCGAGTTGTAGATGTAGTTGTACTCGTCGACGGCTTCCGCCTTCTTGCCCGTGTTGTAGTAGATGTTCATCGGGTAGCGCGGCAGAGTCGTCGCCGTGTTCACCTTGCGCGACGTGCTCTCGCGCGAGTTGTCCGAGCCGATCCACAAGATGCCGTCGCTCTTGAGCGCCGTCAGCAGGTTCGGGTTGTCGGAAGGCTCTTGCGGCGTGCGGCGCAGGCCCGAGTGCTCGCCGGTGACGAGCTCGCTCTTCGTGATCGCTAGGCCGTTTTTCGTCGCGAACGCTACGTTCAGGTCGATCTCGGCATCCACATCACCGAGCGTCGTCCAGAGGGTCTTGCCCTTGCTGTCGGTCGCGCAGTGGAACGGAATCGTCGAGAAGTCCTGGATGCAGCCCAAGTACATGTGCGAATACGTGTGGTTGACCCAGCGGAACTGCGCTTTGCTCTGAAGCAGCTTCGTGCCGATCGGATACGAACCGAGCGCTTCGACCGCCTCGACGTGACCGGCGCCGTTGAACACCATGTCCAACTTGAAGCCGTTTGTGTTCTGCCACGCGATCAGGAAGTCGACGTCGGCAGGCGTCATGAGGATGTCCGGCTCGATCACCGAAGGCGCGCAGTCGTCGCCGACCGTGCAGTTGTTCGCGCGGCTCCAGCGAGCGTCGGCGAGGAACACGTCGTCGACGTGCATCGTGAAGTAGTTGCGCTCGGTGCCGAGGTGAACGCCGTACGTCAACCAGTTGAGAATGCCCTGAAACAACGCTTGCTGTTGGAACTGGTACTGGTTGATCGCGCAGGTGATGACCATCTCCTCGCGGCCGTTGTCGTTCCACACGCCGATCAGCGTGCCGCTGACCGTCTCTAACGGAATCGGCACATCGACGAGGCTCGTGAACGAGCGCTTGTTGATGGTGTCCGCCGGGAGCGGCAACGCCAAGTAGCCGTACGTCTCCATGATCGCGGGGTCGTTGTCATCGAACGGCACCGGGCCATTCAAATAACCGAAGTAGTTCGCCTTGCCCGTCGCGTTCACGTTCGCGGTGTAGCCGTCGAACGGACCGGCAAACGTCGGCCCATTCAAGCCGATCGCGGCGGACGGCCACACGTACGTGCTGAGCCGGCGCACCTTGAACTCGCGCTGATACTTGTCGAGCGAAGCCTTTTCGGCTGCGGTCAGACCCGTCGGCGCTTCGTTCGGCGTGATGATCGCCTGGAACTTGCCGCGCTTCACGAAGAGCGAAGCCGCGTCGGCCAAATACGCGTCAGTGATCTTCTGACGGTTCACCGCGTTGAGATTGATCTCGGTGAACGGCACGCCGCCTTCGCGGAGGCCCGCCTTCACCATGTCGGTGCCGACGTCGCCGGCCGACAAGACGAGTACGTTCAAGTTCACGCGCCGCGCGAGTGTGAGCAGCTGCGCGGACGCTTTCGGCGCGCTGATACCCCACCCGATGCTGGCGCACGCCACCACCAACGCCGTCTCGAACAGACGACGGCTAAGCCACCCAGACTTCCACATGACCAACACCCAAGCGTCGACGACCCCGGATCTCGCGCCGACGGCAGGTGCTTCCTGGCACCACGCAACACGCTCGGAACTAGCTCAGTTTGGGAGGGGTCGTGTACGACAGTGTTGCAGGGTGTAGCACTTCCGAACCGTGTCGCCAGTTAGCGCATCGGGTCAATTCCGGACGGTCCGCGCCATCAAGTGTGCAAACGAACGGCGAAGAACACCAAAAATACAGGAATCATCGGCTGTTGCGAGATGCGCGGCCGGAGGTCAACTGTACAATTTTTGCTCTAGCGAATAACTGAGCGATGGCTTGTATTCACTATGATTTGTCCCTCAACGAGGACACATCAGATGCAATCGCCTGGCGGACACGCGATGCCAGCTCCTCGCGCCGCTCCGGCCCGTACTGGGACGGCTGCACGGGCTCGTGGACGGTCACGCGTACTTCGACGCCCTCGTGCACCGTCCGACCGTGGGCGGCGAGCACGCGGGCTGTCCCGTCGATGGAGACCGGCAGGATGCGAGCGCCCGCACCGAGCGCGAGGTGGAACCCGCCCTGCTTGAACGGCAGCAGTTTGTCGCCTGGACCGCGCGTACCTTCCGGCGCGATCCAGATGCTCGTCCCGCGAGCGATCGCGTGCTTCGCGCTTTCGAGGCTTTGAATCGCAGCGACGCGATCTTTGCGATCGACCTCGACAAATCCGGCGAGCCGCATCGCCGGACCCCACCCCGGAATCTTGAACAGCTCCTGCTTTGCGACCATCCGCACGCGCCGGCGCAGTGCTTGGAACATCACCGGGATGTCGTAGTGCGATGAGTGATTCGACATCACGACGAACGCTTCGTCCGCCGGCGCGCGCTCGAGCCCTTCGACGTGCAACGAGATCTTCGCTTGTAGTAGCAAGCGGCGCGACCATTCGAGCAAGCGCTCGTCGCAAAGTTCGGGCGTGAGCTTGCCGGTCAGCCCTTCCACGATCGTGGGTGCAGAGATTCGTGCAGTCTCCGCCACGGCCCGCGCTAGGTGCCACATTGTCATGGTTGGTTCCTCGGGACTCGCTCGAAACTGACCACGTCAGTAAGCGCTCGGCAACCGACCCGTCAACCGCAACAGCACGCGCGCCGCCGAGAAATCACCGGCCGCCGTGCGCGCGTGGCTTCCCTGCATGTCGAGACGCCGCCACACGAACGCGGACGAGCCTTCCGCGTTGATGCCGTATCTCGTCGTGACGGCATGTCGATACCCAGCGCGCTCGACTGCGCGCACTGCGCGATCGTCGTGATCGCCGTTCGGATAACAGAACGATTGGATTTCGAACCCGAGCTTCTCGCGAAGCATGCGGCGCGAACCCGCGATCTCGTCGTCGAGCTGCGAATCGGAGACGAGCGGCAGGATCGCGTGCGTGCGGCTGTGCGATCCGATCTCGTGTCCCTCGTCGTGCATCGTCCGAAGCTGTTCCCAAGTCATCATCCCGTCCCAGTTCGGACGGCAATCGCCCCCGGCACTCGCTTCGACTTTCTCGACCCAAACGTCGCGCGCCTCGGGAGTCAGCTTCTTCACGTGTGCGACAGCCGCGTTTTGCGGGTCCGCGTCATCGATACTCACGCCGAGCTCGCCGAGCAGCGGCACCGCAGCCGGGCGGTCACGCCGGAGCAAGCTCGCGACGGAGTAGGCGATTCGATCGTGCCACAACGTCTGATTGTATTCGGTCGCGTCTGCGACGACGAAGAAGCTCGCGTGAGCGCCGTGCTGCGCGAGCACTGGGCGCGCGTATTCGTAGTTGTCGCGCTGACCGTCGTCGAACGTGATGCCGAGGAGCGGCCGCTCCGGGCGATCGCCGAGCTCGAAGCGCGTTCCGACTTCGCCCAGCGTGCCGATCGTGTAGTGGCGATCGAATAGCGCGAGCAACCAATCGAGCTCGTCCGGCGTCACCGCGATCGAGGGGATCGGATACTCCGCCAGTAACTCCTTCGGCAGCACGCGATGAAACGTCACGATCGTCAGCTTGTCGTGGGCGAGCCGCGTCGGATGCAGCACCGTCGCCCGGTACAAAAGCTCCGCTCCGAGGTCGCGCACGAGCGGCCGCAACCGTCCGAGCACTGCCGACTTGAGCGAGCCGAAGACCGACATCGCGCTCAGCCGCTCTGAGCGGCGCGGCGTGCGGCGAGCACGTCCGCCAAGTTCTCGCGCCAGTCGCGTGAGGGGCCGATCAACGCATCGGTGCGGCTCAAGTCGAGCACGCTGTAGGGGGGGCGCACGGCTGGGCGGGCAAATTCCGCAGTCGTACATGGATCGACGCGCGCGCTGCCGCCGGTAGCTGCAACGATCGCCTTCGCGAACTCGAACCACGTGCACTGGCCACCGTCGGTCACGTGAAACGTCCCGCGTGCGTCTTTTTCGATCAGCGCGAGCGAGCGTTCGGCGAGGTACTGCGCGCTCGTTGGCCGGCCGTGCTGGTCGTCGACGACGCGCAACTCCGGCCGTTCGGCACCGAACTTCGCGATCGTGTCGACGAAGTTCTTACCCCACGGCGCGTACAACCAGCTCGTGCGGACCATCAAGAAGGCGCTTCCGGAGCTCTCGAGCAGCTCTTCGCCGCGCGCTTTGGTGCGCCCGTAGGCAGTTTGCGGGCGGCGCGGTGCATCGACCGGGTAGGGGCTCGAAGCCGCGCCGTCGAACACGTAGTCGGTGCTGTAGTGCACGAGCAACGCGCCCGTCTCGTGACAGCGTGCGGCGAGGTTTGCGAGGCCAGTCGCGTTCACTTCTTCTGCGTCGGACTCGAAGCGCTCCGCGCGGTCGACGTCCGTGTAGGCCGCGCAATTGATCACGACGCGATACTTCGGCTCGATGAAGTGCGCGATGCTCGAGACATCGCGAAGGTCGAGATCGGGAAACGATCCGCCCGCGCTCTCGATACCACGCGCCGCCAGCAACGCTTGCCAGGCTCGGCCGAGCATTCCGTCGGGGCTCACGATGAAGAACGGCTGCGCCGTTGCCATGTTGGAACCTCTCATGCGCGCGGCGTGTAGCGCGGCAGGCGCTCACGCGGAACGTCACCGAGCGGTAGGCCCGCTTCGTCTTTCGCGGACAGCGTGGGCTTATCGACTGGCCATGCGATCGCGAGCGTCGGATCGTTCCAGAGGATGCTGATCTCGGTTTCCGGGTGGTACAGCTCGGTGCACTTGTAGCCGAGCAGCGCGTGGTCGCTCAGCACGCAGAAGCCGTGCGCAAACCCCTCCGGGATGTAGAGCTGGCGCTTGTTTTCGCCGGAGAGCCGCTCGCCCACCCACTTGCCGAACGTCGGCGAACCGATGCGTACGTCGACCGCGACGTCGAACACTTCACCTTCGAACACCTGCACGAGCTTGCCTTGCGTGAACGGGTTCTGCAGATGCAGCCCGCGCAAGATGCCCTTCTGCGAGCGCGAGAGGTT
>DASRXR010000379.1:0-5015 GCA_035687405.1 Polyangiales bacterium | reverse complement strand
GTCGCTGGCTGTGGACACGTGTTGACGCTGTTTGACGCTGACGGCTGCATGCTCTCGTGTGCTGGTGATCCCGGTACGCTCGAGATTTTGCGCGATATCCAGTTCATGCCCGGCTCCAACTGGCGTGAGTCGGTAGCGGGGACAAATGGCCCGGGCACAGCGCTCGCGCTGCGGCGCCCGATCCACGTGATCGGCGCGGAGCACTACTGCGAGGCCTGGCATCCGTGGCATTGCGCGGCGGTCCCGTTGTTCGACCCACTGACGCGCGAGTTGATCGGTGCGCTGGATATCTCGGGCGATCAGCGCACGGCGCATCCGTACGCATTGTCGCTCGCAACCGCGCTCGCGCGGTCGATCGAGCAAGCGGTGCTACTCGAAGCGCAGCGCGCTCATCGAGTCGAGCAACCTTCTTCGACCATCAAGTTCATGCCGCCATCGGCGGCGACGCGTTACGATCTCGACGACTTGCTCGGCAGCCATCCCTTGCTGCAGGAGTCGCGTCGGCTTGCCGAACTCGCGAGCCAAAATCGCTTGCCGGTCTTGTTGCTCGGCGAATCCGGCGTTGGCAAGGAAGTCGTGGCGCAAGCCATTCACGGGCGCAGTGCGCGTGCACAGCGGCCGTTCGTCGCGGTCAACTGCGGTGCGATCCCGGGCGAGTTGATCGAGAGCGAGTTGTTCGGCTACGTCGCCGGCGCATTTTCCGGCGCACAGCGTGGGGGAGCGAAGGGCAAGTTCGAGGCCGCGGACGGCGGCAGCCTGTTTCTCGACGAGATCTGTGATCTGCCGATGCCCGCTCAAGCAGCGTTGTTGCGCGTGCTTCAGGAGCGTCAGATCACGCGCGTGGGAGCGAACCAGCCGCGGTTCGTGGACGTTCGCATCTTGGCGGCGACGCATCGCGATCCGCGTGCCGAGATCGCAGCGCAGCGGTTTCGTTCGGACTTGTACTACCGGTTGAACGTGCTCTCGATCACGTTGCCACCGCTGCGTGCGCGTGCATCTGACATCGTGCTCCTCGCCCGGCGCTTTTTAGTCGCGGCGGAGCGCGAGACCGGGCGGCGTGTGACGTTGGCGCCGGAGGCCGAGCAGGCGCTGATCCGTTACGGGTGGCCGGGAAACGTGAGAGAGCTCGAGAATCTGATGTTCCGGATCTCGGCGACGAGTGCGAATGAAGTGGCGACGTTGGCAGATCTGCCGGTTGAGCTGCGTGCCGCGGGCGCCGAAGAGTCGGCATCGCCTGCAGCCGACGGCGGCGGACACGAAGATCCGAGGAAACTCGAGTTGATCTCGGTGGTGCGAGGCGCGCGGACGATGGCCGAAGCGGCGGCGCGTTTGGGCGTCACGCGAAGCACGCTGTACAGGCGGCTAGAGCGTTTCGGCTTGTATCCGAGTCGTTGGGTGGCGGGCGCGAATCCCCGCGAAGACGACTAAACCAAGCAGCGTCCGCCTGAGGTCGTAGCTGCTAGTTGGCGGCGTTCGGGTCCCCCGCCTGCGCCCCTGCGCGAGCTGCCGGCGATCGCTCTGCCGAACTTTCGGCACCTGCCGCCGCGGCGACATCGCGTTGCGGGCTGTATCGGCGATCACACTTGCCGATACGCAAAACGTCAACGCCGTCTTCGGTGCGCCGCAAGCCGCAGTCGAACGGTTGCACGTCGGCAGCCCGGTCCGTGTGATCGTGGTGAGTGACAACAGCACGTCGGACAAGCTGATCGAGGCGAAGATCACGCGAATCGCACCCGCTGCCGAAGCCGCGGGGCGCTTGTTCTCGATCGAAGCCGGTCTGCCGAACACGAACGGCGCGCTCCGGCCTGGTGCGGTTGTGTCCGTGCACGTGCCTGAAGCTGCGAGCGGCGGCGAAGGTCTCAAGATCCCGCTCACGGCAGTGCTTCGCTCGCCCCGCGACCCGAACGCGTTTTCGGTGTTCGTGCTCGACGGCGACGACACTCGCGCTGCAGCTCGCATGCGCGATGTTCAACTCGGTGAGGTGGTCGGAAACTCGGTCACCGTGACCGACGGTATCGCACTCAATCAACGCGTCGTCACCGTGGGTGGCTCGCTCTTGCGCGACGGTTCTACCGCTGTCGTGATTCGCTGAACTTCCAGCGAGAGCAACCCTTCGCCGAGCGACAGTCCACCCCGACAGAACCGTCACCCAGCGGAAGCGACCTTTTCGTGACGGTCGCGGATCATTGTTGCGCCCGGTCCAGACCGGATTCGATTGTTGGGAACAGTACAAATCACGTGACTCGTCGCAGATCGCGGACCGCCGCCCATGGCTGCGGTAACGAATGTGTCGAGACATGATTGAGTACGATCATCTGACTATCTCATTCAAGCTGCCGGGTCGCGCCACTCGCACGGACCGGAACCGCCGTGCCGACTGCGGCCGCACCGCTACCAGCTTTGCGTTGTCGTGGCGGGTGCGGATCCACTTGGACCCGGGCTCTGATCGCGAACGATTATGCGAGCGAGCACGAATCATCAGATCAAGCGCGCCTTTCTGCGTCTGGGCCATCGGAGGATGCTTGCGAGTGTCGACATTGATCGTGGGACTGCCGCCATTGGCTGCATGTCGCTGACGTGTCCGAGCAAGGTTGCGCATGGTCATCTGACATTCTCAGTAGAGTGTTCGGACAGACTTCATGGCAGTTGCGGGAAAAAATATTTTGATTTTTTTGTCGATGAAGGCGACGTATTTCTCGACACCACTCGCAAATTCGCATCTCGAAATTGCGATATCGATTGTCGCACCGACGTTGCGCCCTGCAGTCGCGCGATTCGAGTTTTGACTTGCAACGCGTATCTAAATCAGTTCGTCGAACACAGCGCATCCTCAGAGACCAAAAACCACGGTGCTATAGATTGTTTTTCAACGTTGGGGGCTGTCATGAGGGAATTGGAACTTGCGAAGCAACTGAGTGATGAAGCGCTGATCTCTAAACTGTCGCGCTGCGTTCGAGAAGATCGCGAACTGAGCGCTCGACTTCTCGCGCACCTTGGCGAAGTGGATGCGCGCCAGCTGTATCGCGATCAAGGATTCGGCTCGATGTTCGACTACTGCGTTCGATCCCTCCACATGTCGGAGTCAGAAACGGACTTGCGGATCAAAGCGTCGCGAATCGCGCGCCAGTTCCCAAACGCACTCGAGATGCTCGCGCGTGGTGAGTTGCACATGACGGCGCTCAGGCTGCTCGCGCCAGTGCTAACAGTGTCCAAGGCGTATCTGCTCAAAGAGGCGTGCTTCAAGTCGAAGCAGGAAGTGAAGGAGTTGATCGCAAAGCATTTCCCCTTACCGGATGTTGCTGACTCGATGCGTCGCTTGCCACAACCACGCTCGACTCCGACACTGCAGGAACCGCAACTGGCGGGCTTCGCGCAGCTCAATCCAGCGGATCGACTGCAGCTAGCACCTCAACTCACGATTTCCCAAGAACCCATCGCGGTCGAACCATCCGCCGCGCCGCTGCTCGCATCCGTTCATTCGAGCCTCGCGGTCCAGCCATCCGCCGCGCCTGTGCTCGCATCGGTTCATTCGCGCTTCGCGCAAAACAAGCCTGCCGTCATAGTCCCCCTCAGTGAGGGCCGGTACAAAGTTCGGTTTACGGCGAGTCAGTCATTGCATGACATGTTGAAGGAAGCGCGAGACCTATGCTGCGATGACGTTCCGAACGGTGAGTTCGCAACGATTGTGGAACGGGCGCTTGTTCTCTTGATCGCGCACAAGAAGAAGCACCGTTTCGCGCTAACGTCGCGACCGCGGAAGCAATGGTTGCCACGATCCGGTGCACACGTGTCGTCAAAAAAGTTTGACCACGAGTGCATATCGAACGGCCCATCCGACGGCACTCTGCATCACTTGCGAGAAGCTGAGCGAAAGTGTGAACAGGACAAGCCAGACAGTCGCTACGTCGTCGGTGCGGAGCGCACGTCCGCGAAGCGCGAAGAGAGCAAGCCGGACAGTCGCTATGTCGCCGGTGCGGAGCGAACGTTCGCGAAGCGTGAAGAGGGTCAGCTGGACGCTCGGCCGCACGCTGCGGAACGAGCATTGGTCGAGCGCGAAGAGAGCAAGCCGGACAGTCGCTATGTCGTCGGTGCGGAGCGCACGTCCGCGAAGCGCGAAGAGAGCAAGCCGGACAGTCGCTATGTCACCGGTGCGGAGCGAACATTCGCGAAGCTCGAAGAGGGCCAGTTGGACGCTCGGCGGCACGCTGCGGAACGAGCATTGGTCGAGCGCGAAGAGAGCAAGCCAGACAGTCGCTACATTCCGCGTGCGTTGCGGCGCGAGGTCTACACGCGTGATGGTGGGGCATGCAGCTTCGTGAGTCAGACTGGAACGAAGTGTGGTTCGCGGCGTGATTTGGAGTTCCACCACATCGTGCCGTTTGCGCAGGGTGGTGCAATGACGCGAGAAAACCTGTGCCTGATGTGTCGATCATACAACGCGCTGTTGGCGGAGCGGGACTACGGTCGTGACTTCGTGAAGACCAGGATCGCGAACCGCCAGAATCAGACAGCAAGCCAAAGAACAACCGAACTCAGCCGGGACCGGATGCAACCGTGAACCGTCTCGAAGCGCAGATTCGTGAACAGCGCAGGATGTAGCCGCGCTAGCGGAAATGTTCGGCTGTTTGAATTCGCCCACGGTGGTCGAGCGATGTCGAACGCGACAGAACCAATCAGGAAGCCAAAGAACGTTTTCACCCGGTCTGGACCGGGTGAAAACGACAACCAGCGACGACCGACGCGATCGCTATACGGATGAACTATGCAGGGCACGTGTGCGCTCAAGTCCGTCGTGCACGTACGCGTTGACAGTCTGTGCCTGCCACGCTGACTATTTGATAGTCGGTTCGAGCTAGCAGCGTGCGGGGACACATGATGCTTTCTCGGTGTGAGAGAACACTTGCGAGTGTTCACCAGCGTCGGAGTTTGTTCGACTCGCACGGGCGTTTGCTCGCCGCGCTGATCGCGTCGGTCGCATTCACGACGCTCGACGAACGCGCGAGCGCGCAATCGAC
>DASRXR010000378.1:0-10571 GCA_035687405.1 Polyangiales bacterium | reverse complement strand
GATTCACTTGGTCGCGCGGTGGCCGGATTGTCCGAGTGATCCGGAGTGTGGCGACGAGATCTGCAGCCCCGGTGAAGATACGGCGAGTTGTGACGACGATTGCCGGCAGCCGCACGGCTGTCGCGGCTCGGAGCCGTACGTCTACTTCGATCCGATCACGAGAAAGCTCGCGGATCGGCGCGAGGCGATGCGGGTATCGTGGTTCGCGAGCGCGGGGGAGTTCGGCCACGATCGAACCGGTCGAAGCGAGACCGAAGCCGATCGAGCCGACTCGGAAAACGATTGGACAGCACCGGCTGCCGAAGGCGAGGTGCGAATCTGGGTCGTGCTCAGAGACGACCGAGGTGGAGTCGGCTGGGGCAGCTACAAGCTGCAGGTCGAGTAGTCGCTACACGTCGTGCGGCAACGTGCCGGGGGGCGGCCTCAGATACGCAAACGGCGTGTAGTAACCCAAGTTCGACACGCGCGACGTGTAGATGTCCGCGTAACGCTCCAACTGCCGCGCCATTCGACTCTTGTCGTTTCCTGCTCGGAGGAGCGGGCCCCAACGCCGATTGCCCAACTCCGATGCCGCTCGCGCCAGTTCCGCGACCTTCAAATCCACGGCCTCGAGCTCGCCGCGAAGCGCTGTCAGCTCACCGCGTGCTGCACCCGGATCGCGTGCAGCCGTAGGCGGCGGCGCGTAGCCGAGCTCCTTGCGCTGCAGATACAAACGCAGCTGCGAGTAGCGATGCTCGAGGCCGGTCTTCTGCTCCATCAGCGCGAGCAACTGCGCACGTTTGCCCGCAAACGCCTCAGCGTCCGCAATCTCTTGCTCGAGCTCACGCACCACCAGCGCGGTTCGCCAACGCAGGACGTCCTTCGTGACGTGTACATCCGCAAACACGTGATCACCGACGTACAAGATGTCTTCGCCGGGCACACCCAAGTGCGCCTCGATCAAGCGCGCATTGCCACCGAAGTACACGCCGCCACTCCGCAGCTTGCCCGTCGTCGGACGCAACAACCCTTCCTCGTCGACCAGCTCCAGAATCGGATACGCATCCGTGAAAAAGCTCGGCTTGCGCGCGTCGACGACCACCAACTCGAACAGGTCTCGCCAGGTCTTACCCTTCGGCAAGTACGGATCGAACGCGTACGTCATCATCGCACGCGTGTACGTCCAGTCCGAGTTCGTGATCAGCAAGAGCTGTTTGCCCGAGTGCTGCAGATCGAGCAGCGTGGTCGGTAGCTCCTCGTCCGTGACGACGAACTTTGGCGGGTCGCGAATGATCTCGGCCTTGAGCGCACCTTCCATGTGCGCGACGTTTACGCTCGTCCGCACGGCGTCGTAGAGCTCGCGGTAGTTCTTCACTTGCTTGATCGCGCCCTCATCGAAGCGGTCGACCAGCTGCGCGTAGATCGAAGCTTCCGACAGCGAGAAGAGCGTGTTCAAGAACACCCAACGCGGCTGCGACAAATCAACCAGTACACGTGAGTAGGTCTTACGCTGCTCGTCGTGCGCCATCATCCGCGTGCCGTGACTCGCGCGCATCACGAACCCGAAGCGCGTCGCCTTCACGAGGTTTCCGAGCTCGACGTCCAGGATCAGCCCGCGCGTCGCAAACTCCGGATCGAACACGAGGCCTGCGACCGGCCACCCCGAGTCGGCCATGCGGCGGACGACGTGCTCGTACGCGCGGCTCTCCCACAGCTCATGCCGATAGTGGATGAGCGTGTAGTCCATGTCGCAACCCACGGCTTTGATCGCGCGCATGTTGAGCGTGCGATTTGTGTAGACGCGACGGGCCGGAGGCGGAAGCGAGGAGGGGTCTGAAGCTGTCATTCGCTCGCGGTCCTTTTACGGACCGTTACTCTTCCTGACGATTGCCGCCGAGGATACCCGCCCGCCACAAAAAATAGAGCAGCTGCATGACGGCGGAGATCGCCGCCGCCACGTACGTGAGCGCGGCTGCATCGAGGACCTTCTTCGTGTCGACGGCTTCACTCTGGCTGATGATTTGCCCATCGATCAGCGCAGCGACCGCGCGACTCGACGCGTTGAACTCGACCGGCAGCGTGACCAGCGTGAAGACCACGAAGGCCGAGAAGAGCACGATGCCGAGCCAAACCATGCCCGACACCTGGAGCGCGAGACCGAGTCCGAGCACGATCATGCCGAGGTTCGAACCCAGCATCGCCGGCCGAACAACGAGCGAACGAAACGCGAGTGGCTTGTAGTCGTGTGCGTGTTGGATCGCGTGGCCGGCCTCATGCGCCGCAACGCCGAGCGATGCGAGTGAACGACCGTGGTATACGTCCGGCGACAACCGCAGCGTGCGCGCGCCCGGGTCGTAGTGGTCCGACAAGAACCCCTCGACCGGCTCGACCTTCACGCCTTCGATTCCCTGGCGCCGCAGAAGCTCACGCGCGGCGTCTGCACCGGTGAGCCCGGACCGCGACGCCACCTGGCTGTAGCGGTGGAAAGTCGACTTCACGCGCATGCTCGCCCAGAGGCTGAGCAACATGCCCGGAACCATCACGAGCAGATAGAGCGGATCGAAAAACATGGCTTCAACCTAGGTCGCGGAGCCTGAAAATCAAGCTGCGTTGTGCGTAGTTACGCGAACCAAACCGAGCGTGCGCCGAACGTCTGCTCGGGTGTAGGATGCGCGCACCAAAACGCGTCTTGGATGAAACCATGAGCCCTGACACTGCTATTCCGTTCGCCGACTCGAAATACGTGAATTTGCGAAGTTTCAAGCGGGATGGCTCGCCGATCGACACGCCGGTTTGGTTCGCCCTAGTCGGCGATCGGATCGTGATCTTCACCGACGGTACCTCGTACAAAGTGAAGCGCATCCGCCGCAACGCGAAGGTTGAGCTCGCACGCTGCGGCGTGCGCGGCCAGCTGGTCGGCCCGTGGTTGCCCGGCCGCTGTCGGGTGGTCGAAGGGGAGCCCGAGTTGATCACGCGCGCCTACGACGCGCTGAACTCGAAGTACCTGCTCATGCGCGTCCTCACCGTGATCGCGACGATCGGGGGTCGCGTCAAACGGCGCTTGATCCTCGAAGTTACTCTCGATGCGGCAGTACCCGCTTCCCAGGCGTCATGACTTCGATGCCAGACCTCGACTCGGAAATTCACGCGGTGGCGAAGCTCGTCCGAGCTGCGAGTCGGATCGCGGTGCTGACGGGCGCTGGCATTTCGACCGAGTCGGGCATCCCGGATTTTCGTGGGCCGCAGGGCGTCTGGACAAAAAATCCCGCGGCCGAAAAACTTTCGACGCTCCAGCACTACATGAACGACCCCGACGTGCGCCGTCGGGCCTGGCAGCAGCGCTTGCAGCACGAGGCTTGGGAAGCGGAGCCAAATCCGGGTCACGCCGCGCTGGTTGCCCTCGAACGCAGCGGAAAACTGAAGGCGCTCCTGACTCAGAACATCGACGGGCTGCACCAAAAAGCGGGCTCAAATCCGGCGCTCGTGGTCGAAATTCACGGCACGATTCACGAAGTCGTGTGCATGAGTTGCGGCGATCGGGCGCCCATGAGCAAGGCGCTCGACCGCGTGCGTTCTGGCGAAGAAGACCCTAGTTGCCGCGCGTGCAACGGGATCCTGAAGTCCGCGACCATCTCGTTCGGCCAAAACCTGGTCGCGGAGGACCTGCGCCGCGCAGAACAGGCCGCACTCGATTGCGAGCTCATGGTCGCCATCGGCTCCTCGTTGGGGGTCTACCCAATCGCCGCAGTCGTGCCCCTGGCGAAGCAGGCGGGCGCGCATATCGTCATTCTCAATGGCACGCCAACCGAAATGGATGGGCTGGCCGACCACGTATTGCGCGGCAAAATCGGCGAGATTCTACCGCGTATCGTTGCCGAGGCCGAGGGTACCGTGGGTGTGTAGGCGCAGCGTCGGTACAACTTGACAGTGACAACGACGGCACCATATTCGCGCACGGAACAATCCAGGCGCGCGGATCGTTGACCGTCGGGTGCGCCAGTTTCGCCCCTTTTGTGCTTGGGCCCTTAGAGCCTCCTGTCCACGTACGGCCGAGCAGCCGGTATTCGTGTGAGGGCGGCCAAGCCCATTTTCGTCCCCCTACTGAGCAGCCATGAACAAAGCCCCACAAAGTTCCGCATCGGCCGCGACCCCGCTCGTTGCTGCGTCGTCGACGGCTCAGGATAGCTCACTCGCGCGCTACATGACAGAGTTGTCAGGGTACGAGCTCCTGACGCATGCCGATGAGATCGCGCTGGCCAAAGATGTAGAGAGCCTCGAGATCGCATACTGGCAGGCGCTGATGAGCCGGCCCCGTGCTCACGCCATCGTGCGGGATGCGATCACGCCGCACCTAGAGGCGGTACCGCGCGAGATTCAGAGCGTCGCCCGTGCAGTGCGTGCCGCGTCTGCGAGCAAAGCTCTGCGCGCCGACCGAGCACGGTACGAGCGTGCAGTGCAACGCCTGGCGGTGAAGTTGCGCGAAGCCGACCTGCATCGCGAGGCGATCAAGGCCGTGCACGCGGCAGTGCTCGACTACGCCGAGCAGGAGCTTACGGCGATCGGCAAAAAGCAGCCGCGCAAGGCGGCCGACGTGAAAGCGTACCTGCACGAGGTGCAAGGCGCGCGTCGCGCACAGCAAGATGCGAAGGACCGCTTCGTCGCGGCGAACCTGCGCTTGGTCGTGAGCATGGCGCGTCGCTATGCCCGCGAAGGCCGCATGCCGCTCGGCGATTTGATCCAAGAGGGCAACCTCGGCTTGATGAAAGCAGTGGAGCGCTTCGATCACCGTCGCGGCTTCCGCTTCAGCACGTACGCGTCGTGGTGGATTCGGCACGCGCTGACGCGCGGTCTCGCCGACAAGGGCCGGCTCGTTCGCTTGCCGGTGCACGCACTCGAAGCGCGCGCGCGTCTCTCGCGAGTCGCTCGCAAGCTGACGTCACAAACCGGCATCGCGCCGAACCTCGCCGAGCTCGCAGCCGAGACTGGCCTCGCGCCGGACAAGGTGAGCGCGATCGAAAACCTGTCGACCGAGTCACACAGCTCACTCGACGCACCGGTCGGTCACGATGGTGATCGGACGTTCGTCGACCTGCTGAAGGACGAGGATCAGACCAGCGTGGAAGAGCGCATGGTTCAAGACGGCCAGAAGGAAAGCCTGGCCGGGTTGATGGGTGAGCTCACCACATTCGAAGCGCAGATCCTTCGGTATCGCTACGGCTTCGACGACGGTGAAGAGCGCACGCTCAAAGAGATCGGCGACATGTACAACTTGTCGCGCGAGCGCATCCGTCAGATCCAAGCGTTTGCGCTCGAGAAGATGCGCGCACGCGTTTCACAGACCGACTTGGAACGCGCTGCTCTGTAGTAGAGCGACTGAAGCTGTAAGCGGCGGGCGGGACTGACGATGGTCGGTTGCCGCCCGCAGCTGCATCTGGCCTCAGTTGCCGCCGGCGGCTCCAAGCAGCGGGACGTACACACATGTGTCGTACTCCGCCGTCTCGATGCCGTGATCCGTCTTCGTCACGACCGTCAGGACCTGCAGCTTGCCCGGACCCACCGGAATCACCAGCCTGCCGCCCACGCGCAGCTGGTCGACGAGCGGCGCTGGAATGCTGCGCGCAGCTGCAGCGACGAGAATCGCATCGTAGGGCGCAAACTCGGGCAACCCGAGCGACCCGTCGCCGAGCTGCACGCTCACGTTGCCGAAGCCGAGCTCGTTCAATCGCCGCTGAGCGTCGAGGGCGAGCTCCGGAACGAGCTCGATCCCGATCACGCGCGCACACAAGCGTGAGAGCACCGCCGCTTGATAACCCGACCCACAGCCGACATCGAGCGCGACGTCGGTCGGCTTCAGCGCCGCGAGCTCGGCGGCGCGCGCCACCATGTACGGTTGTGAGATCGTCTGCCCGTGTGCGAGCGCGAGCGCACAGTCGGAGTACGCACGGCCGCGATCCGCTGGATTCACGAACGCCTCGCGCGGCACTTCGCGCATCGCATCGAGGATGCGCGGGTCCGCTACACCTCGACGCACGAGCTGATCGCCGACCATCTCCTCGCTGTTGCTCACGATGTCTCGACTAGGCACGACCACCTCGCACGGTCATGAGCTGCCCTGGCACTTCG
Source organism: Polyangiales bacterium (assembly GCA_035687405.1). GTDB lineage: Bacteria > Myxococcota_A > Polyangia > Polyangiales > JAFGIB01 > JADGRF01. The sequence goes on along the minus strand of DASRXR010000378.1, from coordinate 4,469 downwards.
ACGGCTTTTGCGACTTCGAACCTCTCGATTATCCACGGCCGGCCCGGTGGCAACTGCCCTTTCGAGGCTGCGATCCGCAGCTGATCCTCGACCGTGTTGACCTCGGGGACGTTCGGCAAGAGCACGCCGCGCGCACGACCCGAAGACACCACCAAGCCGTAGCGCTTTGGATCGAGCTGGCTCATGTCGGCCACCGGCTCGGGCCGGCTCAGTAGACTCACTTCGATGCTGATGTTCGGCAACTCGTTCGGCGACACGCGCGCGAAGCGGGTGTCTTGCGTCGCTGCGGCTGCCGCGCAGTCCGCGACTTCCTCGGCGAGGCCGGCAAACAGCGGATCGACGTGCCCAATACAACCGCGCAACACGCCGTCTGCGCGGCGCAATGTGATGAACACGCCTTGTGGATTGTTCCACGGCTTCGGCAACACCGGCGGCCGATAGGCGTTGTGCGTGATCCGCGCGAGGATCGCCTCACGCGCGATCCCGAGCATCATCGGCCAGGGACGGTGCTCCGAGTAATCGTGCGCGCCCGAGTGCGGCGGCACTTCTTCGTGCAACACCGCTTCGAGGTACCCGACGCCGAACGGACCCTCGTACGAATACGTGCGATGACCTTCACTTCGATAACCGACCGCACCGGCTGCAACGGCCGTCGAGTCGATCACGTCTTCGGCGGCGATCTCACGCAGCTCCGTTTCGATCGCACATGCGCCGCGCAAGTCGCCCGAGTCGATGCGCGTCCGAAACGTGCGATCGAACTCTTTCGCGAGCGGGTGATAGCCGGCCGGGGCGTTCGGATTCAGGCGATGACTCATGTCACCCGACGCGAGAATCACCCATCGCTCGCCCGCTTCATCGGCCGCGCGCGCGATGGCTTGGCCCATGCGCTCTTCCGTCTTCGTGCCCGTTTGTGGCAGCGCGACGAGCAGCGTCGGCCCGTCCCAACCGGCTTGGCGTAGAAAATACAGCGGCACGAGCGCGCCGTGATCCAAGTCGTCGCCGGCGATCTCACGCGTCGTCAACCGCATCTCGCGCGCGGTCGTCACGAGCCTTGCAGCTGCCGGCGGCGCTCCGGGAACGTTCACGCCGATGTGATCGGCCCCGAACTTACCGAAGTTTCCGGACAGCGGACTTTGGGTGCAGATGCCCCAACGCGTCGCGTGACGCGGGCTGTGCGGGCTCACGAGTACGACGACGTCGGGACCGTGCGCGCAAATTCGCGATGCGATGTCGCGCATCGCACGTGTGGTCTCGGCACACTGGCGCGCGCGATGCCCCGCGACATCGGGGATCACGATCGGTGCGTGGCACATCAAAACGCTGCAGGGAATCGCCATGTTTCAGAGTGAGCTTCGCGACTTCGGGTTAAACGGCTTGCGAAAGGTGAATCGGGATGCGGCGGGTACCAAAGTTTCCCGCCTTCGCCTCGAACTGACCAGGCAGTTTCGTCCCGCACGTCGAACAAACCCCTTCCGGATCGAGCGCAAAGCGGGTGACGCGGTACGTCTCGCGCTCGATCAGCGGGTTCTTGCAACCGGCACAATACGTCGTTTGGCCGGAGGTATCGCGAACATTACCGGTGTACACGTGGTGTAACCCCGCAGCTTTCGCGAGCTCGCGCGCTCGGGTGAGTGTGGACTTCGGCGTTTGCGGGCGGTCGAGCAGCTTGAAGTCGGGATGAAACGCGCTGAAGTGCAGCGGCACCTCCGGCCCGAGGTGTTCGGCAAACCACGCCACCAGCTGTTCGATCTCGGCGTCCGAGTCGTTTTTTCCTGGGATCAACAACGTCGTGACCTCGAGCCACACGTTCGTTTCGCGGGCGAGCCACTCGAGCGTTTCGAGCACGGGTGCGAGCTCCGCGAAACACAACTTTTGGTAGAACTCTTCCGTGAATGCTTTCAAGTCGACGTTCGTTGCATCCATGTGCCGAAAGAAAGCCGCGCGCGCTCGTTCGGTGACGTAACCCGCGGTGACCGCAACGGTCTTGATGCCGATCGCTCGCGCCGCTTCCGCGCAGTCGCTCGCGTACTCCGCGAAGATCACGGGATCGTTGTACGTGAACGCGAGGCTCTTACAGCCGCGCTCGCGTGCAGCGCGCGCGACGAGCTCCGGCGACGCGCTGTCGGTCAGGCGATCGATCTCGCGCGCTTTCGAGATATCCCAGTTCTGGCAGAACTTGCAGCCGAGGTTGCAGCCGGCCTGTCCGAACGAGAGCACGCTCGTGCCGGGATAGAAGTGGTTGAGGGGCTTCTTCTCGATCGGGTCGACGCAGAAGCCCGACGCTTTGCCGTAACTCGTGAGGTCGATGCCGCCCGCACGCGCACGGCGCACGAAGCAGAAGCCGCGCTGGCCTTCTTGCAGCTTGCAGTACCGTGGACAGACGTCGCACTGAACCCGGCGACCGTCTTCGATCGCATGGAAATGCTCGCCGCGGACGACGCCCGGCTCGATGAACTGACGACCCACTTCATGACTGTAGCGCTAGAGGTCGGCCGGGTTCACGCGGGTTGCGCGTTTCAGGCCGAGAAGGCCCCCCAAAATGGGCAGTTCCAGCGGTTAGGACCGGCACGACGCCCCCGGCCGCGGTAGTCTCGTGTGTGGACTACTTCCCGCTGTTCATGCACGTTTCGGGCGCTGAGTGCCTCGTCGTGGGTGGGGGTGAGGTCGCCGCGCGTAAGGCCGCGATGTTGCTCCGCGCAGGGGCGATTGTGCACGTAGTTTCCCCTTCGCTTGCGCCCGCAATGTCGGAAGTGCTTCACGGCGAATCGACGCGTCACAGCGCGCGCGGCTACCAGGCGTCGGATCTCGATCGCGCGCGGCTCGCGATTGCGGCGACTGACGACCGAACGCTCAACGCGCGCGTTTCGAGTGACGCAAAAGCGCAACGCGTTCCGGTGAACGTCGTCGACGATCCCGAGCTATGCACGTTCATCATGCCTGCGATCGTGGATCGCTCGCCGCTCGTGATCGCAGTCTCGAGCACGGGTGCGTCGCCGGTGCTCGCGCGGCTCGCCCGCGGAAAGATCGAAGCCGCGCTACCCGCGCACCTCGGACCGCTCGCGCAGCTGTGCAGCGCGCTTCGAAGCGACGTTCGTTCGCAGTTGCCGGACGTGCAATCACGACGGCGGTTTTGGGAAACGGCGCTCGAGGGGCCGGTCGCGGAGCTCGCGTTTGCGGGCCGGCTCGAGGAAGCCGAGCGAGAGCTCCGGACTTTGCTCGCGTCGTGGGCTCGCGATGCATCGAGCAACACGCACGGCGAAGTATTTCTCGTCGGCGTCGGTCCGAACGACCCCGAGCTCGTGTCGTTTCGGGCGCTGCGATCGATGGCGCGTGCGGAGCTCGTGTTGGCGGCTTCGCGCGTGAGCGAGGCAATCTTGGATTTGTGCCGGCGCGATGCGACGCGCGAGCGTTATGTCGACGACTCACCCGAAGTCATGCCACTCGTCGCGCTGCGTGCGATCGCTGCGGCTAAGAGCGGCGCTCGTGTGTGTGTGCTCGGCATTGGCGATGCCTTTCGGTCTGCCCGTGGCGAGGATCTACGAGCGCGGCTGGTGGCGGCGGGCCTCTTTTGTCACGTCGTGCCTGGCATCAGTTGATTACGCAGGAAAGCGTAGCGTCTGTGGCTGAGACGGTTTATTGAGCCGGAACAGTCGGTGGATTCCACTGACTTCCAGACAGGCGCAAGTGCTGCTGTTTTTTGCAATGGATTCAGCGTTTCCGCGGCGGTCGAGCAGATTGGCGAACTTGGGATTGGGCATTTCAAGGTCGCTCCGTCGGCGCTGAGAGTTGGACCCTGCGACCGGCCGGCGGCGTTCCCCGTCCGCGGTTTGCGCAGGTCGCGAGTTTTGGTAAGGCTGCAGGACCCGAAGTCGGGGAGGTCACAGGAGAAATATGCGTAAGACTTCAATCGCGGTGCTTCTCGGGGCACTGATGCTGGCAGTAGTGCCTGCGACCGCTTTCACTGTGGGCGAACAAATCGTTCTGAAGGTCGCGGTTCCGATCCCGCGCTCGCAGGAAGTCGCGATCGAAGCGAAGAAGTACAACGACAAGCTCGCCGCGATGACGGACAACAAGGTCCAAGTCCGCATGTACTGGGGCGGCGCGGCCGGTGACGACGTCGACGTGCTCCGCAAGATGCGCGCAGGTCAGATGGACGGCGCGCCACTCAGCTTGGAGCTGTGCAGCCAGTTCGTGCGCCAGGCGCTCGTGCTCGCATCGCCGGCGCTGTTCAACAACTACAAGCAGGTCGATGCAGCGCGCCAAGCGCTCACGCCGGCGATGGAAGCTGAAGCCTACTCGAATGGTTTCAAGATCATGGCGTGGGGCGACGTGGGCCGTTTGCGCCTACTCTCCAAAAAGCCGGTCGAGACGCTCGCCGACTTCAAAAAGATGCGCCCGTGGCTGTACCCGCAGAGCGAAATGCTCAAGGAGTTCTACCGCAGCATCGGCGCGACCGGCGTGCCGCTCGG
>DASRXR010000377.1:0-6223 GCA_035687405.1 Polyangiales bacterium | reverse complement strand
GTCCGGTTCTTGCTGGATGCGTCCGAATATGCTGCCGCATGCTTCGACTCGTACCCCTCTTCTAGGCCTTTTCTCAGTCTCTACGGGGCGTCGCGCACCATCGACGCCGGTCCCGTTGCCCCACGAGAGCGAGGCAGTTCGTCACTCTGAGGCATCTCAGCGAGGAGCGGTCACGCGCCGCGCAGCCAAAGCGACGTGGCTGACGCTCGCAGCGGCAGTGCTCGCAACCACGGTACTGGCCACGCCCGACCGCTGTTACGCAGAGGAAGACAGCACGCCATCGATCCTCGGCTATGCGCTCGAAGGCTTCGGCACTGGCATCGCCGTCGGTTTCGCGACCGGTTACCTCGCCACGGGCCCGAAGTTCGAAGGCGGCGAGTGGCGCACGCTGCTCTGGGGCGGCGGCATCGGCGCACTGTCGGGGCTCGGAATCGGCCTAATACTCGGCATCGTCGACGCGAGCACGGTACCGAACGGACGCGGCGTCGGGTTCTACATCATGCGCGACAGCAACTACGGCTACTCGGTCGGCGCTCTGGCCGGCGGAGTCATCGGCGCGCTCATTTGGGCGGGCGGCGGAGTCGCGAAAGATCTCCTGCTCGGGCTCGCCTGGGGCACTGTGATCGGCGCCGGTGCCGGCATCATTTTGGGCATCATCGAAGGCGCATTGCGCAACCGCCGTGGCTCCAGCGCAAAACGCGAGACCCCATTCCAGGTCGGTCTAGGCTTCACCCCCAGCCTCGATGGTTCGGCCCCGATGGCGTACCCCACTTTGAGCGCCCGATTCTGACCGCTCACTCCGAACTTCGTTCATAGTTCGGGCGCATGTGGAGTCTCGCGCGAACGGCGCTCGCGTGCTCGCTGGTGCTGACGGCTGCTTGCAGCGACGCTGATTCGCGCGAGGACGACAGCACGCGCCCGCGAGTCGAGCGTGAGATGCCGGACGCCGCGGTGCCGCAAGATCTGCAGCCGGCAGCGTGTGAACGACGCAACCCGGCGATCACCGTCTCGTCGAAGCCGAGCGACGGCGTGTCGGCGGGAACGGCCGCAGAGTACACGCTGTCCGTTCGAAACCAGAACGTGGGTAGCTGCGCGCCCGAGGCATTTCTGAGCTCGGTTACAACGCCGCCCTCCGATCCGGGCTTCCACGCCGAGCCCGAATCGCAGACCTCGCCGCCGTTAGCTGCTGGCGAACAGCTCGAAATCGTAACCGTCGTCACGAGTGCGCCGGATCAAGAAGCCGGCAACTACCCGCTTCAGTTTTTCGTGCGCTCGCTGCTGAAGGACGAGAGTCGCGTCTTGACCGCCGAGGCCGATACCGAATACGTCGTGGCAGAACCGGTCGGGTGCCACGTCGCGGTCTCGCGCGAGTTGCTCGTTCGGCATCCGACCGTCGTCGACGATCCGGTTCGCACGATGGCGGGCGGTGCGTGGACGTTCGGTCAGCTCATGCAACACGCGTCGCGAAGCGATGAGAGCGCGGCCGATTCGGTCGAAGCGATGTTTCGTAGCTTTGCGTCGGAGCAAACCGTGAACGGGTTCAAAGTCGAAGCCCGGCGTGCAGTCGAGTCGATCATTCTCGATTCGTGGCCGCGAACGGAGGCCGGCAAGCTCGATCTGACGCGCTCCCCGATGCGCTTGCTCGCGATTGCAAATCGGCTCGACCTCGCCGATCGCGCGAAAGCCAAAGCGGGCGAAGGCCGCTTCGTCTACGGCATCCTCGACGACAGCGGAGCGTCGCTCTTGTTCTCGGTCATTCTCGAGTATCTGATGCCGGCGCAAACCGAGGCGGACGCGCGCGACTGGGCTTTCGCAGTGCACGCGCTTCGAGACGCGCCGTTTCCCGGCGAGTCTTACAATCAGGCGTTGCAGGCGCTGACAGAACGTTACACGGCGCGCGGCGTGGCAGCGAACTTGCCGAACGGCAGTGCGCTGTTGCGCGTTCGCACGAACGAAAACGCGCTCGCACGCGACGGCCGTTGGGAGATGCGCGAGTTTCAGCTCTCGAGCGAAACGGGACTCTTGACGCCTGCGCCGCTGCAGCAAACCCCGGACGTATCGTTCAACGGAAGCTCGAGCCTCGCGCGGTTCGTCGAGGCGAACCAGGCGAGCATCTTGGCCGAGACGCATGAAGTCCCAGCGATGTTGGACGACAAGCCGTTCGAAGCGGGTGCGTTGATCAACAAGCTCGACTACTGGAAGTCGACTGGCATCTCGAGCGCGGAGTTACGTCACAAGTTTTCGTTGAACACGTGTGACGGCTGTCACGGCGGCGAAACTGCGACGTCGTTCTTCCACGTCTTTCCGCGAAGTGCCGGTAGCCAGAGTCAGCTGTCGACATTTCTGACTGGAGCGGTGGAGCGAGACCCCTCGACCGGAGAAGACCGCCCCTACAACGAGCTCGCCCGCCGCCGCCAGCTGCTGGAGTCGATCGTGTGCCCAGAAGAGGATTGATGATCGATGCGAGCTCAGCGCTTCGAGGGGCGCACTGGCTTGGGCTTCCGCTTCGGCTTGTACAAGATCACGGTGTGACCCACCAAGCCGCACAGCGCGGACTTGGTCGCGTCGGCGAGCGCTTGCGCCATCGTGTGCTTGTCCTCTGGCTCGTGTAACCGGACTTTGATCAGCTCGTGATCGCGCAACGCCTGAGTGACCGCTGAAAACGCAGCCTCGTGCAAACCCTGGTGCCCAATCTGCACGAGCGGCTCCAAGTGGTGCGCCTGCGCGCGGAAATCCTTCATTTGCCGCCTCGTCAGGACCGGTGCCGGGGTCGGCGCCTCATCCACTACAACGTCTCGCTTCGGCCTGGCAGGGCGGCCGCTGATGGCAAACGGCTTCTGCGCGGGCCTCCCACGTGCAGGGCGTCGCGCCTGGGCACGCGGTTTCGAACGAGAGTTAGCGGGGGTACGGAACATGGGCGCGCACCTTTAGCACGTTCTCCCTGACGCTCAAGCAGGCTGGGCTGCGGGGAAGCTCAGGTCGGCGTGGCTCAGAGGTTGGACGCACGCCAGCTCGCCACCTGCGCTAGTCGCTTCGGCGCTTGGAGCTCGGTCCAGAGCTCCTGTGCGCAATCGAACGCTCCCGCGGCGAGCTCATGCGCAGACCGTGCGCGATGGACGCGACCCATACCTTGCCACGCGAGTGCGGCCCACGGCCGCATGCCGAGTGCTCGTGCCCGCTCGAGCGCATCCGGATACACGGCCAGGGCGCGAGCGCCGTGTTCAGCTTGGTCCGCGAGCACGTCCGCGAGCTGAATCAACGCCCGTACGTGAAATCCACGTTCCCCACAGCGCGCAGTCTCTTGGACCGCACGCTCGGCCGTGAGCTCCGCCTGCGCGAACTCACCGCTGCGCCGCTCGAGCTCGGAGCGGGCGATCAATTGGTAAGTCGTCGCATAGTGACCGGCCCGCGCGAGGGCGAGCTCATCGACGCTATCGATGAGCTCCCGCGCACGGTCGATCGAACCCAGCTCGAGCAGCGCCATCCCGAGATGAATCGCACTCGCCGCGTACATGACGTGGACCTCGTCCTGGCGGCAGATGTCGACGGATTGTTGGAGCAACTCGGCCGCGCGCTCGAACTCACCCTGCACGAGCAGACACATCGCGAACTGTTCCATGATCATCGTGCGCGAAAACGAGTGACCGAGCTCGTCGGCGATCGCGCGACCTTCGTCGAACGCGCGCGCCGCCTCGGCGAAACTCCCCGTCATGCTCGCTGTCGAGATGATGAACGTGCGGATAAAAACACTCGGGAAACCCGCCCAACCGAAGCGGCGTCGCTCCGCCGGACCACTGAAACGCGACAGGAGCTCGTGGAGGCTCTTGCGCGCGCCGGCGAAGTCCGCTTGTGCGTGTTGAACCATCGCGATGTTGTAGTGAGCCGCAGCTTCGAGCGCGAACTGATCGCCACCGAGTTGGCTCGCCAGCCCGAGCGACTGTTCCGCACTCTCGCGCGCTTCGTCGTAACGCGCCGTCACCCACAACTCGGCGCTGAGCTGGCTCGAGATCCGCGCCAACCGGCCCGTGTCTTGCAGCTGTCGCGCGTAGTCCGCAGCTTCTCGCAGCAGATCGATCACGGGTTCGTGTCCGCCGAGGGGCATCAGCGCGGCGAGTGCGGTCAGCCGCAAATCGATCGCGATCGGCGCGTGACTGGGGTCAGTCGCGATGTGCCGCAGCGCGTCGAGACCCCGTTCGAGGTGTGCGATCGCGAGCGCGTTCGCCCCGCGACTTGCCGCGCGGATGCACGCCACTTTTTGATATTCGGCCGATTGCGCCCAGAGCTCCGCGCGATAGGCGTGTTCCGCCAGCCGCTCGACGTGTTCCGGCAGGCCCTCAGTGCTGTACTGGCGCTCCATCACCTCGACGACTCGCGCGTGGAGTGCGCGCCGGCGCGGGCGGACCAGGCGTTTGTACACGACCTCTTGGATGAGCGCGTGTTTGAAGCGAATCGTCGCCGCGGACGGCTGCGGATGAGCCGCGTCGACCGCCACCGCTTTGACTTCGTACAACAACTCCGCACGCCGCAACAACTCGAGACGCCGATTGAACTCGTCGGGTGACAGCTCGACGATCGCGCGCAAGATCTCGATCGGCCCTTGATCGCCGAGCACGGCCGCTGCTTGCAGCACCTCGAGCACGGCGTCGGGCAAGCGATCGACGCGCGCGTTCAGCAACGCTTCGATGCTCGCAGGCACGTCCGACGGATCGCCCGCACGCTCGGAGACGAGGCCGTTGTCACGCACCGCTCGCGCGCTCTCCTCGATGAAAAACGGGTTCCCCTCCGTGCGCACTGCGAGCCAGCGCCGCAGCGGCGCAAGCGACTCCGCCGGGCCGAGCAACGTCGCGAGCAGCCGATCGGCAGCGTCGGTATCGAGCGCCAACACGTCGCACGCCACGACGTGTTCCGAGGTCCGCCATGGAGTCGCGAGCTCCGAGCGGTGTGTCAACAAGAGCAAGAGCTGAGAACCCGGGGGACGAGTGACGAGCGATGAGATGAACTCGAGCGAATCCGGATCGCACCAATGCAGGTCCTCACACAAGAGCACGCAGGTGCCGTGCGCACACCACGAGCTCAACAACTCTCGCACCAGCTCGCTGATGCGGCGCCGGCGTTGCATCGGATCGAGCAATGCCCACGCCCGATCCCGACTCGCCACGTCGAGTAGCTCGAAGACGACGGGCAACCCTCGCTCGACATCACTGCCGAGCTCGGTCAAGCAGCGCTGCGCTTTCGCAACCACTTGGGTCCGATCGTCGGCATCGTCGATGCCAAACAGCGCGCGGACGATGCTGGTGAGCAAGCCGTGCGGGCGAGTGCTGAGGTACGACAGCGACGACGCTTCGAGCACGCGAGTGCCTGGCGCCGCTCGCTGGAGCAGCTCGTAACACAAGCGCGACTTACCGACGCCGGGATCGCCGCGCAAGACCGCGACTTGACTGCGACCCGCACATGCCGCTGCCAGCGTCGTCTCGAGCTGCGCGAGAATTTCGTCACGACCCGCGAGCGCGGACAATCCCCGCAAGGCGTTCGCCTGAAAACGCGTCCTCACGCTGATGCCTTCGAGCTCATAGACGTCGATCGGGGCCGTCACGCCGCGAACCAGCGTCGGGCCGATCGCAGTCACACGCAGTAAGCCTTGCCCGAGCTTGAGCGTATCTTCGGTCAGCCACACGCGGCCGGGCGACGCGAGTTGCTCCATCCGCGCCGCGATGTGTGTCGTCTGACCGACGGCTCGATATTCCATGCTGAGATCGTTGCGGACGGTTCGGATCGCCACTTCACCCGAGTGCAAGCCGACGCGGATTTGAGGTTGCACGCCGCGCGCTTCCCAGCTCGGATCGCGCAGTGCCCGCACCGCCTCCTGCATGGCCAATGCCGCGCAGGCCGCACGCAGCGCGTGATCTTCATGGGCGATCGGCGCGCCGAACAGCGCCATGATTCCATCGCCCATCGTCTGATTCACGGCACCCTCGTAGCGGTGCACCGCCGCGACCATCGCGACCACCACCACATCGAGCAGCGCTTGTGCGTCTTCCGGATCCACGCCGGCGAGAACACCCAGCGAGCCGCGCAAGTCGGCGAACAAGACGGTCACCTGCTTGCGTTCACCTTCGCGGGCCGTCCGCGACGCGAGCACGTGTTGTGAGAGGTGGGGGGGCGGCGAGACGCTGCCAGCCTGCGACTCGACCGGCCAGCTAGCTCGGCTGGATCGCTTCCCGCA
>DASRXR010000376.1:0-2477 GCA_035687405.1 Polyangiales bacterium | reverse complement strand
GGTTGGCACTCACGTCTCGCGTCGAGACTGCGCACCTTCGGTGTGCGTCCGCTGGCGGCGGAGCAGATCGTTGCGCACGCTGATGCGTGTCGCCTGCAGCAGGCGATCGACGAGGCGTCCAACATCGCGGAGTCGGTTCCTGGCCAGCGCTCCGCGCACGTACTGAGCGTGGTGGAAGCTGATGTGCCAGCGTCACAGCTGGCGCAGCAGCCGCCCAGCGAGCAACTCGCGTTGGTACCACGACGACCGTTCACTCCCGCGTGTCAGGCCGAGGGAAATCGAATAGCGTCGTACGGGGTGAGTCTCGCGGCGATGCTGCCGGACGTGGATGTCGATGCATCCGGCCGGCTCAAAGGCAACGTCGTTTACGCGAGGGACTTCGGGGCGCGCAATGCGCTGCTGCAGACCACGTACGGCGATCGTGCGTGGTATGCGGCGCGGGCGTCGCTCGTGAATGGAAAGCTCAAGGTCGGCCTGGAGCGTATCCGATGAATTGTCGTCCCGACAGGAGCGCGTAGCGCGACCGAGGGACCTGCTTTTGAGTTGTTGGCTTTGGGCAGGAAAGAACGGAAAAGCAGGTCCCTCGACTTCGCTCGGGACGACAGTCTTGGGCAACAAAAAACGGAAAGAGCAGGTCCCTCGACTTCGCTCGGGACGACAGCCTCACGCGGCCTAAAGAGTCACCCTCTTCACCGCATCGAACGGCTTGTCCTTGTCCGACTTCGCCGCGGCGATGATCGCCCGAATCGTCGCGGGGAGATCGCCACCGTTCCTGGTGAGAACGGCGTCGAACGCATCGAGCTCGGTGAGATACACCCGCCGCGACATCAGCATCGCATTGTCGAAGCGCGTGCGCTCCAGCACACGAAGGCTGATCGTCCGGAGCTGCGGCCCGATCTCGTGGACGAGATGCTGCCGCGCTTCACCATAGATCGAATCGCGCAGCGCGATGCGCTCGGCGACACGCGCCGGTTCGTCGCCCGGGTGGGCCTTGAATGCCGAGTCGACCTCGGCGTACAGCGAGGCCCAGAAGCGGCCGAGGATGCGCTCGTCGCCCCAGCGGGCCGCAACTTCGTCCGCCGCAGCGGTCTGGCCGCGGGAACGAAAGAACCGTTCTGCCCCGCGCGAGCCCACGAAGTTCGCGAAGCTCTCGTTGAAGACGGCGCCGCCTGGCGCATAGAAGGTGTTGTGCAGGAGCTCGTGAATGACGGTTTCCGCAACCGTCAGCGAGTCGCCGGACAGAGTCGTGGGCAAGAGCGGATCGTTGAACCAGCCGAGCGTGCTGAATGCCGACGCGGCGCCGAGGCGGGCGTCGAAGCCACGGGCAGTGAGCGCGGTCTCCTGGCGGCGAGCTTCGTCGAAGTCGAAATAGCCCTTGTACGGCACGCGGCCGACGATGGGGAACCACCAGCTGTACGACTTCAGCTTGTCGCGGTAGGCGCCCGACAGGACGAGCACCAGCGTGTCGCGGTCAAGGCGACTGAAGGTCGTGAAGCTCTGGCCGGTTTCCAGCCCCAGGGAGTCGTGCGCGAAGGCGCGCGCGGCGAGGACAAGGGTGAGCTTGGACTTGAGTACGGCGGGGGTGGCCGGACTGGCGACGATCTCGGTGATCGGCGTGCGGCGCGAGAGGATCTTCCCCTCCTCGAAACCGGCGCGGAGGAGGTAGCGACCAGTGGGGGAGAGGACGAGGTAGGCAACGAGGAGCAACGCGAGAGCGGCCAGCACGCGTAGGGCTGGCCGGAGGAACCTAAGTCTTTTATTTGCAGTCACTTCCACACACGAACAGGCATTCTGTCTGCTTTGACGCGAGGGGTCGCGGTCGCTATCCTTTTCAAGATGTCCTTCGTCCATCTCCACTGCCACTCGGAGTATTCACTCCTCGACGGCGCCAACCGCATTGATGACCTGATCAAGCGGGCGCTCGAATTCGAGCAGCCGGCGTTGGCGATCACGGATCATGGTAATCTCCATGCGGCGTGGGAGTTCCAGGAGAAGGCGAAGAAGGCGGGGCTGAAGCCGATCATCGGCATGGAGGCGTATGTCGCGCCCGGTGACCGGCGGACGAGAGGCCGGCCCGCCCCTGGGGTAAAACCCTACTTCCACCTGGTGCTGCTTGCCCGCGACTTGGTGGGCTACAAGAATCTGGTGAAGCTCTCGTCGCTCGCGTACACCGAGGGTTTCTACTCGAAGCCGCGCGTCGATCGCGAGCTGCTCGCGAAGTACAGCGAAGGGCTGATCGTGAGCTCGGCGTGTCTGGCCGGTGAGATCGCGTCGGCGTTCGAGGCGGGCAATCCGGATGCGGCACGCGAGGCGGCGTCGTGGTACGCGGACGTCTTCAAGGACCGCTACTACCTCGAGGTGCAGGCGCACGAGTCAGAAGGGCAGTCCAAGCTGAACGAGAACATTTTCAAGCTCGGCGCTGAGCTGAACCTTCCGGTCATCGCGACGAACGACGCGCACTTCCTGCGCGCCGACGA